>DASRXR010000300.1:0-8659 GCA_035687405.1 Polyangiales bacterium | reverse complement strand
AGCTCACGTTCTTTCGCGGTCCGACGTTCCCGCTCGGCGCTCCACCGACTTACCGCTTGCTCTACAAGGCCGGCGACCAGGAGATCTATCAAGATCTTCGAGGCAAACATGCGCGCGAAAATCTCGAACGCACGCGCAACTGGCTCGCGCGACAAGGCGTACCGATCGCAGGCGATGCCGGCGCACCCGAGGCCCCGGAGCTCGCGCGCAAGCTCGGCGCTGAGCGCTACCTTGGGTCGAAGTACCGGCGGTTGATCACCGCGAACGCAACACGCGACCTGCGCAGCTCGGATGCAGCCGTTCGTGGCAACGCCCACGGCGTGCTCGCCGGACAGCTGTATCGCGCGGGAGAGTACGTCGAGGCAGGCCGAGAGCTCGAGCTTGCACTTCGAGAGCTACCGAACGATCCCGCGCTCCGCTACCTCGCGGCACAAAACACGTTTGCTGCAGGCGACTACGCGGCCGCGCAGCCGCAACTCGGTGCCCTGTTGCGAGATCGGGCTGCGCTCGCACCGCGACAACAGCGGCGAATCGCGGCGATGCTGCAGGTCGCGCAAAAGCGTGCGCTCGCGCCGCGCGCAGCTGCGCCGTGAGCTACTTGGCCGTGAGCTGCTCGGCCTTTGAGCTACTTGGCGTGGAGCTAAGCGATCAGCCGGGCGAGCAGCTCGACCGGTTGGTCACTCACGAGCAATCGCTCCGCGTCGCCAGTCCGAACGAATCCCGAACGCGTCATGTGCTGGACGAACTCGATTAGACCGCTGAAGTAACCCGCGACATCGAGCAGGCCAATCGGCTTCGCGTGCAACCCGAGAAGCGCCCACGTCGTGATCTCCATCAGCTCGTCGAGCGTGCCAAACCCGCCCGGCATGGCAAGGAACGCGTCCGCATGCGACGCCATCAGCGCCTTGCGCTCGTGCATGCTCGACACGACGATCAACTGACTCAACCCGCGATGCGCAACCTCGCGATCGACCAAGGTCCGTGGAATCACGCCGATCACGTCGCCCCCGCGCTGCAACAGCGTATCGGCGAGCACGCCCATCAAACCGACATGCGCGCCGCCATACACGAGCCCGATGCCACGGGCGTGCATCGCATCGGCGAGACCGCGCGCAGCGTCCGCATACATGGGATCGTTTCCAAACGACGAACCACAGAATACGCACAGCCTTTTCACGCGCTGACTTTCAGTCCTCGGCGCGCGAACGTCAAGCGCAAGCAGCTATCCGGTCGACACCTTCGCGGCCGCTTGGCGCTCGAGCAGCCACTGTTTCAGCTCGTCGGCCGGCCGCGGCTTGCTGAAGTAGTAGCCCTGAATCTCGAGGTGGCCGAACGGCACGAAATGGTCGAGCTGCTCTTGCGTCTCGACGCCTTCGACGACGACATGCATCTCGAGACCGCGTGCGAGCGCCATGATCGCGGCGACGACCGAGACGTTTTTTTGCGACGGCAGCCCGGTGACGAACGATCGGTCGATCTTCAATGTGTCGATCGGAAATCGCACGAGGTAGCTGAGCGACGAGTAGCCGGTACCAAAGTCGTCGAGCACGATCCGAGCGCCCATCGCTTTGAGCTCCTCCATGACGTGATGACTCTGCTGGCTGCCTTGCATGACGACGCCTTCGGTGATCTCGAGCTCGAGGCGTGAGATCGGAAAGCCCGTTGCTTTCAGCACCTCCGCGACCTGGTGCACGAAACCCTGCTCGAGAAATTGGCGCGGCGAGATGTTCACCGACAAATCCACGTCCAGGCCGAGGCCCAATATCGTCTCGCAGGCAGTTCGCAGCACCCACTCACCGAGCTCCACGATCAATCCTGTCCCTTCCGCGATCGGAATGAACTCCGCGGGTGACACTTGGCCCAAAGTCGGCGACGTCCAGCGCACGAGCGCTTCCACACCCTTCGCCTCGTACGACGGCAGTGAGATGCGCGGCTGGAAGTGCACGGCCAGCTCCGAAGGTGTCTTGCCGCTGCGAGCAGCGAGCGCGCTACGCAACCCGCGTTCGAGTTGCATGCGCCGCAAGACGCGATCCTGCAGCACGTGCATGAAGATTTGATACTGGTTTTTTCCGGCTTCGCGCGCGTGATGCATCGCTGCGCCCGCATGCTGAATCAGCTCGTCGGCGGTGCGCCCGGCCTCGGGGTAGATCGCAATTCCGAGGCTCACCGAGAGCACGAGCTCCGAGTTTTGAAACGTGTAGATGTCGGTGATGCGATCGACGATCCGCTGCGCGAGCGACGCCGAGCTCTCCGCACCGGCGTGCCGCGACAGCACGACGATGAACTCGTCGCTTCCGGTCCGCGCGACCAGCTGCGTCGCTTCCGCGGCCTCCGAGCCGGGTGCAGACGAGTTCGAGTTCGAGACATTCGCTGAATCGTGCGCGCGCAAGCACTCACGCAGACGTTCAACGACTTCGACGAGCAGCTTGTCGCCTACGACGTGACCGTGCAGGTCGTTCACGCGCGTGAAGCCGTTCAGCTCGATCGCGAGCGCCGCGACGGACTCGTCTCTACGATCGTTCGCTTCGAGCAGGTGCGCGAGGTAGTTGCGCAAATACGTGCGATTCGGCAACCCGGTCAACGCGTCGTGGTACGCGAGCTGTGCCGCCCGCCGCTCCGCGAGCCAGCGCTCCGTCATGTCCTGAACCGCACCGAGCAAGCGCGGTGTGAGCCGGTCCTCTTCGTCGACCCACTCCGCTTCGTGATGCACGATGCGCTCGCGGCCGTCCGGCAGCACCATCCGATAGTCGAGCGAGTGCGGCGTGAACGACGCGAGCGCTTGTTCCACCATCGCGCGATCATCGGAATGGACCCAACGCAAGAGCGCGTTCACGCCTTGTGTGCCGCTCTCACGCTCGATGCCGAACACCTCGGTCACTTCGTCGGACCAGCGGAACGAACCGTCCGCCATCTGATGTTCCCATTGGACGAGCCGTGCCGTGCGTTGCGCGCGCGCGAGCCGTTCGGCGCCCTCGCGCTCGCGACGCAGCGACTCCGCCGCGCGCAGCAAGTAACGCAAGCGGTACGGCAACAGCGCATACGGAACCGGCTTCGTGACGAAGTCCGTCGCGCCGGCATGGTACGCCGTGTCGATCGACTCGACGTCGTCGCGACCGGTCATCATCAGGATCGGCACCGCATTCGACTCGACCAGCGAACGAATGCGCCGGCACACTTCGTAGCCGTCCATGCCGGGCATCATGACGTCGAGCAGTACTGCGTCGGGCTCACGCTCGCGATACAGCTCGAGCCCCGTGAGTCCGTCGTCCGCCTCGATCACTTGAAAGCCCGCAGTGAGCAGGACTTCCTTCACGATCGTCCGCATCGCCCGATCGTCGTCCACGACGAGGATCAGATCCGGATCACCGGCGCGCGTCACGCGGAACCCTCCTCGATCTGCCGCTCCGCGATCAGGATTTGTTCGAGCGCGGCGCACGATCGCGCGTACTGAGTACGCAACGACTGCAGCTCGGACGCCACTTGCGCGCGCACACCGGAGCGCTGCGCGGATTCGATTCGCCCCAACGTCTGCGCCAGCTCGACCGCGCCGAGCGTCGCGCTGATGCTCTTCAAGCCGTGCGCGATCTCGCCCTTCGAAGGATTGCCACCACGCATCTCGGTGAGCAGCTGTTCAATCCGCGCGGGCGACGACTGCAGATAGTCCGTGATCGAGTGGATGACGAGGTTCGGGCGACCGGGCCGGCATAACGCGCGCAAACCAGCGAGAGCCGCGAGATCGAGCACCGGTTCGCTCGGCAGCTGTGCGCTCGGACGTGCGTATGTTTGTGTGGTCTGCGTGGTTTGCGTGGTGGCGGGCGCCTGCTCCGGCTGTTTCGCGATCGGCCCCGACTCGGCAGCCGCGCCGTTCACGTAGCACTCGAGGAGCGTGCGCAGTTGTGAGAGCGTCACCGGCTTCGTCACGAATTCGTTCATGCCTGCCGCGATTCCGCGCTCGCGATCCGGCGGCAAGAAACTCGCGCTCACGGCCACGATCGGCACTCGTCGCAGCTGATGGCTGCGTTCGTGCTCGCGGATCGAACGCGCCGCTTGAAAGCCATCGACGCGCGGCATCTGACAGTCCATGAACACGAGATCGAAGTGCGTCTTGAGCACGGCCACGCAGGCTTGCATTCCGTCTTCTGCGATCTCGACCTCGCAACCGAGGTGGCTGAGCTGGCGCGCGATCATCTCCCGGTTGATCTGATGGTCCTCGACCAGGAGCACGCGCGGCACTTTCGAGCGCGACTCGTCGGCGATCGATGGCGGCCCGTCGCCGGCGGCCTGCGTCGTCACGGCTCCGTCCTTCCGCCCATCACCACCTCGCCCGCAGGCAGCCTTCCATCCGAGGTTATCCGCGCGCACCTTCGTGATCGAAACGATATCGGATCACCGGGCAGATGGCTTGAGGCGTCCGCGTCGGGCGAACGCCTACGACGGCGCGACACGATGCAGGCGACCATGCTACGTCTCGGGAGAGGAGCCCACCCATGACCGAACACGTCCGCGTCACCGTCGAAGGCGGCATCATGCGCCTGACCCTCGCGAGGCCTGAAAAGAAGAATGCGCTCACGAGCGCGATGTACGGCACGCTCGCAGATTCGCTGATCCGCGCCGACTCGGATCGCAACGTGCGCACGGTCTTGTTCGAGGCGGAGGGCGACGTTTTCACGGCCGGAAACGACATCAACGACTTCGCTGCCGTCGCCAGCGGTACGCGCCCGCGGAGTGAGATGCGCGGGTTCGACTTCATCACCCAGCTCGGCAAGGCGCAGAAGCCGCTCGTGGCTGCAGTGTCGGGGCACGCCGTCGGAGTCGGGCTGACGATGCTCCTGCACTGTGATCTCGTGTTTGTCGCCGAAGACGCGAAGCTTTCGGTTCCGTTCGTGAACTTGGCGCTCGTCCCGGAAGCGGCTTCGAGTCTGCTGTTGCCGGCGCGGATCGGTCACGCGCGCGCCTTTGCCATGTTCGCGCTCGGCGAGGCGATCGATGGCAAGACTGCGCTCGCATACGGCATCGCCAACGCAGCATTGCCTCGCGCCGAGGTTCGCCCGCGAGCCCTCGCCGCGGCTGAAGCGCTCGCATTGCGCCCGCTCGAGAGCGTGGTAGCGACGAAGAAGCTGATGCGCGATTCGGAAGCGATCAGCGGCGTGATGGCTCGCGAAGGCGCGTTGTTCAGCGAGCGCTTGAAGAGCCCGGAAGCCGCCGAAGCGTTTCGCGCATTTGCGGAACGCCGGCCGCCAGACTTCCGCAAGCTGGGTTGAGAACAGCGAAGCGCGTTGCGCGCCTCGCAACTCTGCGGACGCGGCTTGCCACGTCCGTGAGGCGCTAGCAGCCCTCGCCTTACTGGTTCCGCAACCGCAAGCAGCGCCGTGACTCGGCCCAGTCCGCCTGTTAGAACGAAGCCGTTCATGAGCCGGATTCGCATCCTGATCGCAGACGACCACGCCGTTGTGCGTGAGGGTCTCGTTCGCGTGCTGTCCGATCAGCAGGACATGCGCGTAGTCGCAGAGGCCTCAAACGGGGACGAAGCGATCGCGGCCGCACGCACGTCCGACCCGCACCTGGTGCTGCTCGACATGCGCATGCCCGGCCTCGGCGGCGCCGCGGCGATTCGCAAGCTCCGCGAGTGTTGCCCGCGCGTTCGCGTGCTCGTGCTTTCGATGTACGAGGACCCGCACTACCGGCGCGCTGCGCTCGCAGCCGGAGCCCACGGGTATCTCGGCAAAAGCTCGAGTAGCGACGAGCTGGTGCGCGCGATTCGAAGCCTGAACGCGGGTCAAGCCGTGAGCGAACGCAGAGCCTCGGAGGCCTCGCCGCGGACGGCGGCAGCGCTCAGCGCGCGCGAACAAGAGATCGTCCGCATGATCGTGGCCGGTCGGACGAGCCGCGAGATCGCAGTCGAGCTCGGCATCACGAAGAGCTCGGTCGACACGTATCGCGCGCGCGTCTCGCGCAAGCTCGGCGTCGATAGTCGCGCGGAGTTGTTCGAGCGCGTGGCGAGCCTCGGCGAGCCTGCGAAAGAAATCCCGTGACCGAGCCCGAACGCCCGGCTGCGAAACCACCGCTGCTGACGCGCCAGCGCGCGGCTCGCGACGGCGTGCTCGCAGTCTTGACCGTGTTGTTCGGAGCGCTCTGCTTCGTGGAGTACGACACAGCCGAACGCGTCACGAACGCGCTTCGCCCGCTCGAGCACTTCGAGCTCGACGACCTGATCCTCGGCTCGGGCCTCGCGGTTCTCGCGGCGGGTTGGTTCGCGATGCGACGCTGGCGAGACGCGATGCACGAGCTCGCAGCGCGGGAAGCGAGTGAACGTGACAAGGCTCGCTACGTACAGCAGCTCGAGCGCTTGTCGACGCAGCTGATCGAAACCGAGGCGAACGAACGGGCGCGCATCGCCGGCTTGTTGCACGACGAGATCGGCCAGACACTCTACGCCTGTCGGTTGCAGCTCGAGAGCGCTCGAGGGCGCAGCGTCGAGCCGGAGCTCTCGCGGCAGCTGGAAGCGGCGCTCGAGCTCGCGAGCTCGGCGATGGAACGCACGCGCGATCTGACGATCGATCTATGCCCGCCCGTACTGCGCGATCTAGGGCTCGGGGAAGCGCTGGAGTGGCTGGTCGAGCGCAGTCGCGAGCGCTGGCAACTCGCCGCGAAAGTGATTCCCGGTAGCGAGTGGGAACGCGTCCCGACCGCCTGGCGTGAACCGGTTTTTCACTCGGTGAACGAGCTGCTTGCCAACGTGGCCAAACATGCGCGCGCGACCGAGGTCGAAGTCTCCGCAGCTACCAGCGGCGACGGCCGGCTGCGCGTGTGTGTGCGTGACAATGGCTGCGGCTTGCCGCGTGATGCTCGCAACCGTTCAGGCTTCGGCCTGTTCAGCATCGAGCGTCGGATGGCGTACCTCGGCGGCCAGCTGAGTGTCGAGTCGGCGAGCGGAGCCGGCACGTGCGCGGTGCTCGAGCTGCCTCCGTCGCACCACTGACTAGGTGTTGATCGGGCCTTCGGGATCGAGCGGCGAGCGCCGGTAGTCGAGCGGTGTACGCCCAGTCCAGCGCCGGAACGCGCGATGAAACGCGGCGGTCTGCGAAAACCCGAGCAAGCCCGCGATCTCGGAAAACGACAGCTCCGAGCGGCGGACGTAGCGCAGCGCCAAGCGGCGGCGCAGGTCTTCGAGCAGCGCCTTGTACGTCGTGCCCTCGTCTTCGAGGTGCCGTGCGAGCGTGCGTTCACTCATGCTGACCTGCCGTGCGATCTGCCCGAGGCCCGGCGTGCCTTGTGCGAGCTGCTCGGCGAGAAGCGCGCGAACGCGTTCAGTGAGACTGTGCGCGCGCGGGAGCTCGGCCAGCATCGCTTCGGCGTGCTTGCGGATCAATGCGTGCAAGTTCGGATCGGCGCTCCGTACCGGTGTCGTCAGGTAGTGGGCCGGCGCGGTAAATCCGCTGAACGGCGCTCCGAAGCGAAACACGGCGCCGGGAAACGTCAGCTCGTACTCGCGCCGATTGGGCGGCTCGGGATGCGTGAACCACACCTCGTATTCGAGCGGCTCCGGCGATTCCCAAAAGTGTTGCGAGCTGATGTGAAACGCACCGGATTGAAAGTCGGCTGGGCCGCGCGGCAACGGAACCACGCTGTCGAGCTGGATGATCACGCGCTCGGCTTCGACGTGGACCGAGAATCGAAGTGCGTCGTTGATCAGCCGCATGTAGCGGCCGGTCGCATTGGCGGCATCACCCCAGGTCGCGGCCGAGCGCGCGGCGTATTCGAGTGCCCCGTAGTCGCCCGGCGCGATCTCGCGCGCGGCTTTGAGCCCGATGTCTTCGTCGCCAGTCAGGACGATCGCGCCGGCGAGTAGCTCGTGCACGGTGGAAATCGGCACGCGCTCGTCGGGGTCCAGCGCCTCGAGCGGAGCCAGCAACTCGGCGGGGATCGCTGGATACTTACGCAGCAGTCGTACGAATGGCGTGACCACTCGCAGCGAGTAACAAAGCTGGCTCGTCTCCGGCGGTGCCTTCACAGCGCTGACGAATCTAGCACGAGCTGCCGGCTCGCTAGGCCGGAGTCGTCATCGATTCGCCGAGACGCGCTCTAGCCAGGATCCAGGGGCCGCGACTCGAGCAGCGTGCTGGAAAGCCTGCGCGACGTCATGTAAAGACAACTTGGCATGGCGAAGCCGTTGCAAAATCAGGTGCGCGCGCTGCGTGAGTCGCGCGGGCTCTCGCAAGTTGCACTGGCCGAAGCCGCGCGGCTGACCCGCCAGAGCGTGGGCGCGATCGAGACGGGTCGCGCTACACCCGCGGTCGACGTCGCGCTCCGCGTTGCGCAGGCGCTCGACTGCCGGGTCGAGGATTTGTTCACACAGCCGGCCGCGGAGTCCGTGTCGGCCGAGCCGGCGAGCAGCGCGCTCGGTCCGCGGGTCGCTCTCGCCCGCGTGGCAGGTCGTTGGGTCGCGCACCCGCTCGAGCGCAGCGACATACGGCATGCCGCCGATGGTCTCGTGACGGCCGGGCGCGGGTCGCGGACAGCGCGTGGATCGATCGCCGTCCAACCAATGCGGCCGACGTCCGAGCTCGAGCGCACGTTCGTGGTGATGGGCTGCGCTGCTGGGCTCGGGGTTCTCGCAGATCGGCTGAACTCCCGCGCGGGATCAGGTTCGGGGCGCTGC
>DASRXR010000299.1:0-8817 GCA_035687405.1 Polyangiales bacterium | reverse complement strand
GCTTCCCGTCGCGGATCCGAACGACGTGTTGGGTGTCCAGACCGGCGACCTCACCGGAGATGGTCGGCGCGAGCTGCTCGTGCGCGTTCGCCAGCGAATCGGTGACGTTCAGCGCGAGCTCGTCTACTGCTATTCGGTCGCGGCGCAACACGCCGACCAGTTGCTCGCAGTCGAAGTTTCTCGCGCGCGCGGTGCTCAGCGCATCGACAACAAGGTGGCGTTGATAGCTGACAAGCAGCGCTCGGTGCTTACCATTGAGCCGGGCGTGGCCCGCGGCTGGTCCGCTCAAGACTACCCGTTCGTAGCAGAATCACTCGATGGCGTCGCGCCACTACTCCTGCCCTGGAAGGATCACACGACGCAGTACGTGTTCGAGCGCGATCGCCTCGTTCCGAAGGTGCGAACGAGCAATTGACCAGGGCACGCTTTTGAGATCAAGCTGGGCGCCATGCCGTTAGACCTGGATCCAGAGACCCGAGCGCTACTCGAGCGTTATGGCTTCGAATCACCCCTGTTCAATTCGTTACGGGAACGTTTCACGAGCGGCGCCCTCGGTGTGGACGCGAACCGGATTCGCGGGCGCGTCGAGGCCCCGCGCGAGGGCGATGTGCAACGTTTGCCGCCGCTCGAGAGCGATGCGCGCAAGCAGCTTGCCGCGCGTGGGCTCGAAGCGCTGAAGCGGGGCGAGGTCGGTTGTGTGGTGCTCGCCGGCGGCATGGCGACACGCTTCGGCGGAGTCGTAAAGGCGGCCGTGCCCGCGATCGGGCCGCGCACGTTTTTGAACTTGAAGCTCGGCGGAATTCGCCGCACGGCGGAGCGAGTGCAGGCGCGCGTGCCCGTGTACGTGATGACGAGCTTTGCGACCGACGGCGAGATTCGGAAGCTGTTGGCGGCGGAGCAGGGGCCGTTTACGCCCGCGACTGCGTTCGCGCAGCTGATCTCGCTGCGGCTGAAGCCAGACGGCGAAGTCTTGCGCGTCGATGGAGCGCCTTCGCCGTACGCGCCCGGGCACGGCGACCTGACGTTTGCGCTGCGCAAGTCCGGTGTGCTCGAACGCTTCCTGTCGGAGGGTGGCAAGGTCTTGTACATGTCGAACGTCGACAACCTCGCGGCGACACTCGATCCCGCAGTGATCGGCGCGCACCTCGAGAGTGGCAAACACGTCACGGCCGAGGTCGTGTCGAAGGACCCGGGCGATGCGGGTGGTGCGCCTGCGCGCGTCGATGGTGTGCTGCAGATCGTCGAGTCGTTCCGGTTCCCGGCCGACTTCGATGAGGCGCAGATTCCGGTCTTCAACGTGAATTCGTTCGTGCTCGATGCGCGCGCGATCGACCGCGACTTTCCGCTGACTTGGTTCGTGGTGCGGAAGAAGGTCGGTGGGCACGAGGCGATTCAGTTCGAGCATTTGGTCGGTGAATTGACGGCGTTTGCACCGACGTTGTGTTTGCACGTCGATCGCGAGGGGGCCGATGGTCGGTTTCAGCCGGTGAAAGATCCGGAAGAGCTGATCAGGCGGGCGCCAGTGATCGAGTCGATGTTGCGTGCACGCGAGGTGTTGTGAGCCCGTGCGCCTACGCCTGTGTTGCGCCCTGATCTCGCTTGCTGCTGCCGGCTGCGAAGCGAAACCCCCGAGTTGTCATTTCGGTCCGGAGTTCTCGCTCTTTCGCAGTGACGGCCAGGCGTTCCACGAGCTTCGCACCGTAAACGTCGCCGGCGACATCGTCGCCCTCTACTCCGATACGCGCGGCGTCCACGCCCAACCGCTCGATCCCCGAGGCGCCCCGCGCGCAACCGCACGCCTTCTATTCGAACCGTGCGAAGGCGGCTTCGACGCGGAGGGCGGCTCCGAGATCAAGCTCGCGTGCCTGCGCCGTGCTCGAGCCGAAGCTGAGACCGGAGAAGTCACCCTCTACACGCTCGACGCGAACCTCCGCGTCTCCGCGACCGAACGCTTCGGTCAGGCCGGTCGCGTCAGTCAGGGCATCGCGCTCGCACCGGCGCACACGAACCGATCACTCGCCGTGCTCTGGCACGACGCCGCCGTGAGCGGCAGCCGCATTTGGTACTTCGAGCCGGGCCGCACCGCCACACCGCGCTCGCTCTCGAACGACGCGTGGGAAGCGAGCGCGCCGAGCCTCGCTTGGACCGGGTCGCGCCTCTACGCGAGCTGGGCCGAGACCCGCTATGCCGGCGAGCGCGCCCAGAGCCGCCTGATGATCCTCGCGGTGACCGAGCGCGGGGCCGTCCCGCACACCGTCATCGAGTCGAAAGATGCCGACCCGAGCCCACGACTCGTCTCAGTTTCGGACGGTCTGATGCTCGCGTTTCGAGACAAGCGCGAAACAGGGCGCAAAACCGGCCTCTACATGGCCCGGATCGCGGAGGACGGGCGGCTGCTCGGCCGCGTCGTGCGCGCGGGCAGGGCCGACGGCCGCGCCACGCCGGTCCTCGAGCCATGTCTGGGCGGGGTGGTCAGTGCCACACCCCGGACGTTTGCGGGCGATTACTTTGTGGGTGTGCTGCGGGCGGATCCGGAGCTCCGCCGCCTGAGCGCGGAGCAGCAGTTTTACGAGGACAGTCGCGAGTTCGACCGCGTCGCCGTCCACTGCGGCCGGGACCAAGCCCTACTTTTGATTGCGGAACGCGGGCGGCTGCTCAAAGGAAACGCAGCGTTACGAAGTACGACCTTCCGCTGTGAGTAAATGGAACTGAAGCTTGAGACATTGGAAAAGTCGTCAGGCGCGCAGCGCCTTCGGGCGGCGCCAGCGCTCGGATTCCCCGGGCGCGGCCGATAGCCGAAGGCTGTGATAGCCTAACGAATCGGAGACTCGAGTGCGTCTGCTGCGCCCGTCCATGCTCGTGTTTGCTGTCGCGGTGCTGGCGTCGCTGTCGATTCACCTTCCCGTCTACACGGCGCTCGGCAAGCTCGCCTCCGTGCTGCTCCACACGGTCCAGCCGAAGAAGCACGAGTCCAAGCCGGTCGAGTTCGAGCTGGTGGAGACCCCGCCCGCACCGGCGCCGGACAAGCCCGTACCGGAGAAGGCGAAGAAGCCACCCGAGAAGCTCGCGAAGGCCGAGCGCAAGCCCGACCCGAAGAAACCGGTACCCCCGAAGCCCAAGGAGCCGGAGGCCAAGCTCGTCGAGGTTCCGAAGCCTGTCGAAGCGGTGCCGGTGAAGCCGCCGCCCGACGAGGTCAAGTCCAAGCACGCGATCACGCAAAAGAGCGACGACCCGAACGTCGAGACGCCCGACAACGCGCGGTTCATCGCGGAAGAAAATCGCCGCGTCGAGCAGGAGACGGTCGCGAACCAGCGCACGACTGCAGAGCTCGACGAGCAACCGACCGCATCCGCCAAGTCGCGCGATCAGGATCTGACAGGCAACGCCGAGACCGAAGACGTCCAGCAGTTGCAGGACGTCCACGGCGAGGACTCGCGCAATCCGACCGCGAAGGAAGCGCGCGAGAAACCCGACGAACCATCCAAGATGGGGCACGGCGAGAAGAGTGATCCCGCGGTGGCGCAATCACCGAAGCAAGGTGGCAGCGAAGCGAAGGAAGAGATCCCGCAACAAGTCGCTGCTGGCAGCGAGCGCGTCGGCGGCGAAGAGCAAACCGTGGTCGTGAACGACGGCGCCGGTACGATTCGGATTCGGCGCGCGCCCCAAGGCGTCGGGCCGGGCAACCAAGGCGGCGAGCAGCAGCAAGGTTCGCGCGGGCGCGACTCGCGCGAAGTCGGCGCGCGCAGCGGCCAAGCCGCCAACTTGAAGCTGACGTTCTCGCAGTTCGAGTCGACGTTCGGCTCCGAAGAGCTCAGGCGCGAGCGCGACGCGTACCTCGAGCAGCGCCGCACGCAAGCGAAGGGCGGTCGCAACGAAGAGCAGTGGAAGAAGTTCCGGGCCGCGGTCGAGAACTACGTCGACCAAGTGAAGCCGGGCAATCAAACCGCGCTCAACGCGGCCGCGTCGCCGTTTGCGGCGTACTTGGCTGCGGTGCATCGCAACATCCATCGCGAATTTGCGATGAAGTTTCTGCGCAGCCTACCGCTCGCCGGTGGGCCGTTCGCTGATCCGAATCTGCGCACGCGCCTGTCGATCGTCATCAACCAAGACGGCTCGCTCTACCAAGTCGGCGTGATTCAGACGAGCGGCTTCACGCCCTACGACTACGGCGCCTGGAACGCGGTGACGAAGGCGGCGCCGTTCCCCGAAGCGCCGAAGAAGATCTTGTCCGGCGACGGGCGCGTCTACGTGCACTGGGACTTCTACAACAACGAACGCCAGTGCGGCACGTTCAACGCCGAGCCCTACATCTTGCCGATGCCGGACCGCAAAGAGCCGCCCCCACCCGGACCGTTGCACGACAACGGCGATGCTCCGACGAAGGGGAAGCTCGGCCAGGCGCCTTCGAACACGCCGAACCGCAGCTCGAGTCTGTCCGCGCTGCCGTGAACCCGGCAGCTCTCAGCGGCGAAATCAAAGCGCTCGCGCTCGAGCTCGGCTTCGTGCGCGTCGGGTTCGCCGAAGCGTCTGCGCTTCCGGAGGACGCCGCCCGGCTGCAAGCGTGGCTCGCCGCCGAACATCACGGCCAGATGGCGTACATGGCCGAGACCGCCGGAGTCCGCAGCGATCCTCGGCACCCGGACATGATGCCGAGCGCACGCAGCGTGATCGTGCTCGCGACCGCCTACAGCCGCGCGGCCGCACTGCCTCCGTTGCCCGGCGGCGGCCGCATCGCGCGCTACGCGCAAGGCCGCGACTATCATCCGGTGCTCTACGATCGATTGCGCGCGATCAAGCGCAAGCTCCGCGACGCGGGTGCAACCGCGCGCGCGTGCGTCGACAGCATGCCGATCCTCGAGCGCGCGTGGGCCGTGCGCGCGGGTCTCGGCTTCATCGGCAAGAACGCGTGTCTGATCGTGCCGGGAGTCGGCTCGCACGTGCTGCTGAGCGCGGTGCTCACGAGCGCGGAGCTGGTTTCCGACACGCCGATGCGCGAGCGCTGCGGCAACTGCCGCTTGTGCCTCGACGCGTGCCCGACGCGCGCGTTCAAGGCACCTCGAACGCTCGATGCACGGCGCTGCATCGCCTACCTCACGATCGAACACGAGGGCGCGATCGACTCAGAGCTGCGCGAAGGCGTCGGCGATTGGATCTTCGGCTGCGACGTGTGCCAGGACGTGTGCCCGTACAACCGCACGGAGCAGCCGCAGCCCATAGCTGCGGATCCGCACGCGCCGCGCGACCGGCTGCGCGAGCTCGGGACCGAAGACTTCTTGCGGATGGACGAGGCCGTCTTCGATCGCTACACGCGCGGGACTGCGCTGCGGCGCGCGGGGCGCGAAGGGATGGCGCGAAACGCGGCGCT
Organism: Polyangiales bacterium; assembly: GCA_035687405.1. GTDB lineage: Bacteria > Myxococcota_A > Polyangia > Polyangiales > JAFGIB01 > JADGRF01. The sequence continues at coordinate 3,452 of DASRXR010000299.1, read as the reverse complement.
CGCGCTCGGCAACGGCCGTGACAAGCGGCACTTGCCGCTGCTCGAGCAGGTCGCGTCGCGCGATCCGTCCGAAGTCGTGCGCGAGGCTGCGAGCTGGGCGCGCGATCGACTCACGCGCAGCGACGACTAGTAGAACATCGGGAGTCGGCGCAGCATCACGCCTGCGATGCGGGCAGCCGCCAGTGCACCGCGAGCGCGCGCTTGGTCGCATCGATCGCGGCGCGCTCGATCTCGCGCAGCTTGCCCTGCGGCAAGTCGCACTTCGCACCGCCCAAACCGAGCCCGAGCTGCGCCATGCTCGCTTCGAGCGCTTGCAAGTCGTAACCACCTTCGAGAAAAAACGCGATCCGACCGTGACCGAGCGAGTCGGCCAGCTCGAGCAACGCCGACGTCATCGCGCCGTAACACGCCGTCGACAGCTGCATCGACGCGAGCGGATCGCGCGCGTGCGCATCGAACCCCGCGGAGACGAGCAAAACTTCCGGCGCGAACTCACGCAGGAGGGGCAGTACGACCTCGCGAAACGCCGCGCCGTACACGGCGTCGTCACTGCCGGACGGCAGCGCCAAGTTCGCGGTGAAGCCGAGCCCTGCGCCGCTACCTATTTCACGCGGCGCGCCGGTTCCTGGATAGAACGGAAACTGATGCAACGACACGAACAACACGCGGGGGTCTTCGTAAAAGACGTCCTGCGTCCCGTTGCCGTGGTGAACATCCCAATCGACGATGGCGACGCGCTTGAAGCCCGCCGCGAGCGCTTCACTCGCCGCGAGCGCGACATTGTTCAATAAACAAAACCCCATGCTCGACGCCGGCACCGCGTGGTGACCGGGCGGACGCAACAGCGCCACGCCCCGCTTCGCTTCGCCCTGCACGAGCCGGCGCGTGAGGTCGATGGCCCCGCCCGCAGCGGTCCACGCCGCCTCGCGCGTGCCCGGCCCGAAGTACGTATCGGGATCGAGGTTGCCCGCACCGCGCGCGAGCCGCGAGTCGAGGCTCTTAACATAGGCAGCCACATGCACGCGCGACAGCTCGGATATGGATGCGGCGCGCGCAGGCACGCGACTCTGCTGCGACTGCGCAAGTGTGCTGTATAAACCCGAGCGCGCAGCGATCAGGCGCTCGGGGCATTCCGGATGATGGCCGGAATGGTCCTCGTGAGCATCGAAACGCGCGTCATCCACGATGGCGATCGGAGCGTTTGACATGGGCGCGACTGTAGCACGCAGGCTGTGCACGACTCGCACTCGGAATGGGTCGTCAATCCTGCTTGTGCGAGGTGTCAGCGTCGGCTAGTCCTGGCACCGGCGGGTCAGACCGCGTCAGGGTGGGTTTCACGTCTTCATGGTGCCTTCGTTTTCTTCCGTAAGCTCTTGGTCGATGCGCAGCCTGCTCTTGCTGGTCGTCGCGCTCGCCGCGTGCACGGAGCCGGTCGTGCGCACACAAGTCACGGTGGTCATCGACGCCGACGAATCCGTGCGGCGGCTCATCCGTTACGTCGATGTGGAAGTGCGAAGCGGATCTCCGGACGCGGATCTCTGGGACGTGCAGCGGACGAAGCAACTGATTCCGCGCAACGGAGACAAGAGCTGGCCCCTTCGGTTCTCGCTCGCCCGCCCCGAGGGCAGTGGGCGCATCGGCTACCTCGTGATCGCAACCGCCAAAGGCGCCGACGACAGCACGCTGACCGTCGTCCGTGCGCTCAGCGACTACGTCGAAGGCAAGTCGGTCGAGCTGCGGCTGAAGTTCGACGAGGCGTGCATGATGCGCATGGAGCAGTGCGCAACGACGTTCAGCTGCCGGCAGGGCGAGTGCATCGATCCGTACATGCCGGGTTCGCAGCTGCCGACGACGACCGGCTCGGATCCAACCAGTCCCGGGCAAATGAACGACAGCCCGGCCGCCGGCACGCGTTCCGAACCGGAACCCGGAAGTGTCGTGATGCAAGGCGCAGGCGGAATGGGTGGTGCCGCTCCGGGCTGCCAAGGCAGCGCGTGTCCGCCGGCGATGTGCGCCGCGCGCGCCCCGAACGGCGCATGTCTACCGTGTCCGGCAGGCTTCACCGGCGATGACGCCAAGAGCTGCAGCCCGACGTTGATCTCGCTCGCGGCTTCGGCGGGCACGCTTGCACCTACGTTCGATCCGAAGACGACCGCTTACACGCTCGACGTGGGTCTGCTGTCGGAGCGTGTGACGATCACGCTCGAGACGCCGGCCACGACCGAAGCGCTGGTCGACGGCCACTCGCTCGACGGCAAGACCACCTGGACCACGCCCGCGTTAGCGTTTGGCGAGACCGAAGTGGTCATCACGCTGAACGCCGCCCCCGGCTCGTCGCACCGCACGTATACGTTGAAGCTGAATCGAAGCGGCGCAGAGCAGCAGCTCCTCACGGCGCCGTATCCGGGTGCAGGCGATGCGTTCGGCTCGACCGTCGCGATCTCCGGCGATCTGCTCGTCGTCGGTGCGCCGTACGAAGATGGCAGTGAGTCGACGCCCGCGGGCGAACCGAACGAAGCGATGAAAGACAGTGGCGCCGCGTATGTGTACGAACGCACGCCGACAGGCTGGCAGCCTCGCGGGTATCTGAAAGCGGAAATGCCGCGCGAGGCCGCGCTGTTCGGTTTCAGAGTGGCGATCGACGGGAAACGAATCGTGGTCGGGGCCCCGCACGATGCTGATGGCGGGTCGGTCTACGTCTACGAATACGGCGCGAGTGGCCCGAAGCGTACGGCAATTCTTCATGGCGACGGCTTGGATGCGGCTTCGCAATTCGGGCGCGCGGTCGCGCTCCAGGGCGACAAGTTGGTCGTCGGGTGTCCGAGCGACGATGTCGGAGCGACACAGACCGGTAGTGTCTACGCGTTCGACTACGATGGTTCGGCCTGGCAGCCCGCGGGGGTGATGCGATCGGAGGCGCCCGGCCCCTACGACTGGCTCGGCTCGAGCGTGGCGTTGGACGGCGACCTCGTCGTGAGCGGCGCGACGGGTGGTACGGCGGTAGGAGAGAAATTCTCGGGCGGCTTGACGTACGTGTTCGCACGCACGGCGGAGGGGTGGAAGCAACGGTCGATGGTCAACGCCACGCCGGGCGTAGACACCGCGTTCTTCGGCGAGAGTCTCTCGATCCTGGGCACGGCGGTTGCGGTCGGAGGTTTCCCCTGCACGCCTCTCACCAACGTCGGTGGCACCGCGTACCTGTTCACGCCAGGCGGCGATGGGCGCTGGAAACAGGATGACGCGATTCAGCCGAAGAACACGCGCACAGGCGACTGCTTCGCGGAGCGCGTGTGGATGCTCAACCCCGACTTGCTCCTGATCGGCGCGTCGCACGAGAGTAGCGCGATGCCGGGGATCGGCGCGGATGGCACCGGGATGCTCAGCTACAGCGGCGCCGTGTACTTGTTCTCGCGCAGCTCCGGCAGCTGGCGTCAGTCGCTCGAGATCAAACC
>DASRXR010000298.1:0-6617 GCA_035687405.1 Polyangiales bacterium | reverse complement strand
GGCGGCTATCGGGCCGGCATCGCAGCGATCTCGATCTTCTTGTTGCTCATCGAGGAGCGGGTCCCGCGGCGAGGATTTCCCAAGCTCGTCCTCGCGTTCTCGTTCGTCGCGACCAGCGGTGTGATCGTGATGTGTGCGGTGACGGAAGGCTTTGCGTCACGTTATCTCGTCGGTGTCATTTTGTGTCAGCTCGGGATCGCGACCGTCGAGGTCGCCCAACCTCGCTTGCTCGCTGCAATCCTGTGTTCCCTCGCGGTCGTGTATGCCGGCGTGAATGCAGCGGTTCCGTTCGAGCAGTCGGAGATCATCAGCTCACTCGCATTTCTGGTCGGCGCGGTGTTCTTTTGCGTGGCGTGCTCGGCGCTGATCGAGCAGCAACGCCGCGAGCTATTCGCGACAAACGCGGAGTTACTCGAACGCAACGCCCAACTCGAACGCGCCAAGCAGCAGCAGGGCAAGTTCCTGAGCACGATCAGTCACGAGCTGCGTTCGCCGATCAACTCGGTGTTGGGCTTCGCCGAGCTCGTGCTCGAGCGCGAGCTCAGTCTGCATCAGAAGAGTCGCGACAACCTCTCGCGCATTCAGCAGAGCGGTCGTCACTTGCTGCGCCTGGTGAACGATCTGCTCGACCTCGCAAAGACCGAAGCCGGCCGAATGGAGCTCGAGATCAGCAGCTTCGATCTAGCGCCACTCGTGCACGACGTGGCGGATCAGACTCGCGCGCTGATCAGCGACCGGCCGGTGGTGGTTCACGCCGAAGCGCCAGCCTGCATGATCCGTTCGGATCCGACGCGCTTGCGGCAGATCCTCGTGAACCTCGCGAGCAACGCTGCAAAGTTCACGAGTGAAGGTGAGATCCGGATCAGCGCCGCGCTCAATCGCGACGACTTGGTGCTCGAAGTGAGCGACACCGGCGTGGGCATCGCAGACGAGCATCGAGAACTCATCTTCGAAGCGTTTCGCCAAGTCCACCGGGGACTCGGCGTCGGTGGGACGGGCTTGGGGCTGAGCATCGTGAGCCATCTAGTCGACTTGCTGAAAGGCCATGTCGAAGTCGAAAGTGAGCTCGGGCGGGGATCTGTTTTCAGAGTGCGACTCGAACGAGTCGTCGAGAGGTCCGCTGCATGATCGATATCCTGATCGTCGATGATGACGAAAACTTTGGCCAACTCACGCTCGAGCGCATCGAGACGCTCGCGTGGAGCGTCGCCTTTCACAAAGGGCCGTTCGGTACCGTGAACGCGATTCGCGCGACGAAACCGCTCCTCATCATCATGGACGTCAACATGCCCGGCCTCGACGGAGCGGCGATTTACGACCTCCTCTGCAAGCAAAACTTGTTGCGCGACACGAAAGTGCTCCTCATGAGCAGCCTGGAAAAGCGCGAGCTGGAAGCGATCGCAAGGGAGCACAACATCCACGGCTCGCTTCCCAAATCAGCGACGCGCGCCGAGCTCGCAGCCAAGATCGCGGAAATGATCGGCGGCCGGCGCAGCATTCGAGCCTGATTCCGGCGGGCGGGTACAAGGAGCGTGAGCTATAGTCGCGCCCGTGCGTGCGCTGTACGTCGCTCTGACTCTGTTGTGTGCATGCGGTCGCACCGGCTTGATCACGAATTTCAGCGAGGGCACCGCGGGCGCAGCTGAATGTGCGATGGGCTGTGCGAACTCGAGCGAAGCGGAGCTGAGCTTGGGTCGGTGTTACGAGGCGGCACCCGAATGCACGCGCTTCGGCGAGCATCAACGGCTGCTCTAGTTCAGCCGATTCGCGCTACACGCAGGTCGATGTAACGACACACCTTGTCGCGTCCGGTGCGCTTCGCTTCGTACAGCGCCGCGTCCGCGCACTCGAGTAAGGACCGCGACGTCGCAGCGTCCGTATCCAAGTCGTCTGTCGCGACGACTCCCAAGCTCACAGTCACGTTCAAGTGCAGATCATCCGCTTCGATCGGCGTTCCGTTCATCACGACGCGCACGCGCTCGGCTGCAACACACGCCGCGACACTATCGACGCCAGGAAGCAACAGCACGAACTCCTCACCACCGTAGCGACACCCGACATCCGACCGACGCAACGTCGCTTGGATGCGCAAACCGATCGCGCGCAGGACCGTGTCACCCGCGGCGTGCCCGTAACTATCGTTGACGCGCTTGAAGTGATCGGCGTCGAGCATGATCAGGCTGAGCGGCGAGCCGGATCGGCGCGAGCTCGCGATCTCTTGATCGAGCCGCGAGTCGAGGTACGCCCGATTCCACAGGCCCGTCAGCTCGTCGATTCGCGCGAGTGCGATCAGCTGGTCTTGCAGGTGTTTGATCCGCAGCGCCGATCGCACGCGGGCGCGCAACTCGACTGGATCGAATGGCTTAGTCACGTAATCGACCGCGCCGAGATCTAGCCCCTCGACCTTCGTCGCTTGATCGAGCTTTCCGCTCAAGAAGATCACCGGGATCATCGCCGTCTTCGGGTTCGCCTTCAATTGCTTGCAGACTTCGAACCCCGTGACACCGGGCATGTCGACGTCGAGCAACACGAGATCGGGCGAGTGGGCCAACGCGAGGTCCAACGCCTTTTCGGACTCGAGTGTCTGCACCAGTTCCGCGCGCTCACCACGCAAGCGAACCTTGAGCAGCGCCTGGATGTCAGGCGAGTCGTCGACGACTAAGATCTTGCGTGCCACGCTCTTGAAGCTCCCGACGCCGCAGCAGGCGCGACCTCGCTGCCCGGTGACTCGACCGAACGGCAGATCGCACTGAGCTCTGCGACTTTCTCGACCAACCCCGGCGCAGGCGCGCCGCCTTGAACCGCGTTCTCCACCGCTTGCGCCGCGCCAGTAATCGAAGGAAATCCGTAGCCTGCACCGGCGCCCTTGAGCTGATGCGCCAATCGCCGCAGGGTCGGGAATTCACGCGCCGCAAGCGCAGCTTCGATCGCTTCGATGCGCGACGGCAACGCGCGAGAGAATTCCTCGACGAGCTCGAGCATGTCGGGGTCATCCTGGAACGTACTCAGAAGGGCCGGTCGTTGCTGCGGTGAGCTCATCGATCCTCACGCGCGTCCGCCGCGTGCTCCCTGAGTCTAAGAATAGACTCGATGAGCCACGGATTAACGATCGGTTTCGTCGCGTAGCCATCGCAGCCTGCTTGTAGGCACTTGGCCCGATCGCCTTCCATCGCGTGCGCTGTGAGAGCGACGATGGGTCCGTCACACCGTGCTGCTCGCAATTTAGTCGAGGCTGCATAGCCACCCAGCACAGGCATCTGGATGTCCATCCGGCCGGTGGAATCGTCATGGTCCGGCCGCCTTGCGCTCGAGGTTGCGTGGTCGCTCGCGTAGCTCGCCCGAGCTCGCCCGTCGGCACAGGTCGATCAGCTCGAGCCGGTCGATCGGCTTCGCGGCATAGGCATCGCAGCCGACGGCGAGGCAACGTTCGGCGTCGCCGCTCATCGTGTGCGCGGTCAGTGCGACGATCGGCAACGTGCAGCCCTTCTCGCGCAGCACTTGCGTCGTGAGATAACCGTCCATCTCGGGCATCTGCATGTCGGTCAAGATCAGATCGACCGGCAGCGACGCCATCAGCGCACCCGCAACCGTTCCATCTGCACTGAGCGCCTCGACCGCCAGTCGGCCGTTGTCGACGATCCGAACCTCCGCCCCGGCCTTGCGCAGGTGGTGCGAGATCAGTCGCTGATTGTCTTTACCATCCTCCGCGAGCAGGATGCGCACGCCTTCGAGCGGTCGTTGGCTCGAAGGCAAAGGTCGACGCGACGCCGCACGTTCCCGACTCACCAGCGCCGCCGGAGCCTGGGCCGCCGTCAGCGGCAGCGCCTCGATCGTCGCGGAAAAGACGCTGCCCTTCCGGAGCTCGCTCGTGAAGGTGATGTCACCGCCCAGCATCTGCGCGAGTCGCTTGCTGATCCGCAAGCCAAGACCGGTGCCGCCGAACTTTCGCGTCGTCGACGAGTCCGCTTGCTGAAAAGCGCCAAACAGCGTCGCGCCTTGTTCTTCCGTGAGCCCGATGCCCGTATCCGCGACCTCGAAGCGCAGCCGCGGTGGATCGGAAGGCTCGAGCGACGCCGTCACCACGACGCCGCCCACTTCACTGAACTTCACTGCGTTGCCGATCAGGTTGATCAGGATCTGACGCAATCGCATCGGATCGGTTCGAATCGTCGCCGGGATATCGGCCCAGCGCACGTACTCGAGCGACAAGCCCTTCGCGCGTGCCTTCGCGTGCATGAGCGACACGATCTCGCGGACGATCGGCTCGACTTCGGTCGGAACACACTCGACTTTCAACATCCCGGCTTCGATCTTCGAGATGTCGAGGATGTCGTTGATGATCGCGAGGAGATGCTCACCGTTGCGCCGGATCGTGTCGCAGTAGTCGATGCGCTGCTGGCGTGACGCCGCGGCAGCGCCATTCTCCGCGAGCATGTCCGCGTACCCGAGGATCGCCGTCATCGGTGTGCGGATCTCGTGGCTCATGTTTGCAAGGAACTCGCTCTTGCTCCGGCTCGCATCCTCGGCACGCCGCTGAGCAATGCGGAGCGACTCCTCGCGGGCGACTTCGGCGCTCACGTCCATCGCGGTTCCATACAGCGCAACCACTTTGTCTTCGCGGCTGCGCGCCCGACCTTCGACGCGAACGAACCGCACATCGTTCTCGATCCCGCGCGTCTGCAACACGGCGCTGTAGCTCGCGCCGCTGTCCGCTGCACGCGCGACGAGCTCGCCGTGCCGTGCCGCGTCCGCCTCCGTGAACATCGCCGACCAACCGGCGAAGTCCGGTGCTGGCGATGCGCCGTCGCGTCCGAACAACACGTACAATTGCTTCGACCACTGCATCTGCGAAGTCGCGAGCTCGAGCCGCCAGTTACCGAGCCGACCGACCGCTTGTGCTTCTTCGAGGTCGGACGTCATCGAGTCCGCGAGCGCCTGCGCCCTTCGCACGGCCGACGATTGAGCGCGCACGAGTAACCCGAGCAAGAACGCAAACGCGCTACCACCGACCGCGATCGCCCAGGCCGTGCTGCGAGACTGCGCGTGAAACAGGCGAGTCGTGCTCATCACCGTCGTCCACAACTGCCCGCCGATCCGGAGCGTCGACAACCTCAGCAGCACGCGATCGGAAAACGCCGGTGCCATTGCCGCGCGCGCGAGCGAGACGTGCGAGTTATTGTCGTAGAGAAGACCTCCGAGCGAGGCTTCGCTGCCCTCGAACACTTCGAAGTCGAGCTCGCCTTGAGTGATATCGGCTGCGCCGCGGAACACGCGCGCTGCGCTGATCGGCATGAACACCCAACCGGCGATCGCAGCGCGACGCTCTGCGACCGTGCTCGCAGGCGCACCGTTGCGATAGATCGGAGCGAAGTAGAGAAATCCCGGACCGCTCTTGAGCGCCTGGACCAACGTGACCTTCGCCGTGAGAGAAGCTTCGCCGGTGAGCATCGCGCGCTCTGCTGCTTCACGCCGCAGCGGTTCCTGCGCAATGTCGAAGCCCTCGGCGGCACGGTTGTGTGCGAGCGGCTCGACGAGCTCGATCACCATCAGTGGGTCGTGGTCGCCCTTGGTGCGCAGCTGAAAGTCAGGCGCGCCGTCTGCGCGCGTTTCGGCGAGGAACTCCTGCACGTGGGCACGCGGAACGGCCCGGATGTAGCCGACGCCGTGTGCACCCGGAAACTCGGCGGGCAGGTCGTGAATCGCGACGGCGCCGCGAAACTCGTTTCGCCTCACGGAGGTGCTCGCGACGTACAAGCCGCGAAAGCCGAGCAAGCCGGCTCGATAGACCTGCACGCGCTGGTGGATCTCGAACTTGAGTCGCTCGGTCAGGACAGCGAAGCGCTGGCGATCGGTCTCGCGGACGTGATCGAGCTCGAGCTGTACGCCCCAGCCCGTGAGAACCAAGCCGAAGAGCGTCACGGCCAGTGGCACCCACGCGCTACTGATCCGTTTTGCTCGGACGTCCATCGTTTCGGGATCGCCGAGAGCGGCGCGGGGGACAGACCTGGTCAGTTCAGGTCAGACCTCGAGACTTCGTCCTCGAAGTCGCGGCTACTCGATCGTATCGGCCGAAGGCGCTGCCGACTTCAGCCGACATCGAGGGGTGCCCACGCTCACACGCGACTGCGGCCGCCGCTCAGAGCAGCACGACTGCAGCGCAGCCCACTACGATGTTCAGCTTCGCCATCGGCGCGGCCAGCACTTCACGACAGGCCTCAGGGCACAACTGAATGCGCGAGGTCGCGCTGTCGTAGTACCAACCACCCGCAGTCGCTCTCGCGCAGTCGCTCGGCTGCGGGACCTTCACGAGCGTCGACATCGAGCCGGACGTCGCGCGTTCGACATTGATGTTGCCGGGGTCAGTGTTGGTGCCCGACGGGACGTCGAAGTCACATCGCAACGTCGCGCCGCGAATCTTGGCGAGCGTCTCGAGCAACTGCACTTCGGTCATCCCGCCCGTGCCATCGACGACAAACGCGTCCTGACCCGTGGCACCAGCCTTCGCAAAATCACTCAAGTTGTCGTTGTCGCCGATGCCGATCACGTAGGTCTTGATCGCCGGTGTACCCGAGGCCGCGGCGCCGATGATTTTGCTCACGTCATCGGCATCGTTGTCG
>DASRXR010000297.1:0-4993 GCA_035687405.1 Polyangiales bacterium | reverse complement strand
GGCGCTGCTGGAGCGTCCGGTTCCGCAGGCTCGGGGTAATGTGATTTCGCGGAACCTCCTGCCGATGTCGCGGCTTGGGTGGACGAGAGTTGGAACGCACAGCTCGGCGGCAACATTCGCGGCCGCGAGGCTTGGCTGCTCGACAACGTCATGTTGAACGAGGCTCGATCAACGTCTGCGTGCGTTGGGGCGCGACCTCGGCCGTACCTGACGCTCTGAGAATGAACCTCGCCGCGACCACCGAGCGGTGGTTCAACGACTGTCTATACCGAAGTGAATTCTGAAGGTGAGCCGAAGTGTCCAGATGTTTGTCATCGTTCGTGCATTGGGATCACAAGTTCCCGAGCTGCATGGGCGGCGACGCAAACCACAGCGACTATTGGTTGTGGTTCGACGACAAGCTGCCCGGGAGTGGTGGCGCTGCAGCTGTCGGCGGCGACCGGGGCTTGCGCGTGCCCGTGACTACGTTCGTGAACGCGTTCAGTGATCCGAGCTTCAACATCACCGAACACGAGATCGGCCACGGCTTCGGGTTCCAGGACTATTACGACTGGACAGGTTCGAAGCCGAAAGGCGGATCGATCATGATCGTGGGTTCGTCGTCGAGCGAGGCGCCGACGACCGCGGACATCTGGCTGCTCAAACGAACTTGGAAAGAGATGAAGAAGCTGCGTGGATGGTAGCGCCGAGTTGGCGCCCCGCGTTTCTACGCGGGGTGGCGCCCAGCGCGCGGTGGGTGATCTCCACCTGCTCCTATCGGCGAACGACTCGGTCGCTAAGGCGCGCTCGCCGCCTTGATGACGAACGCAGGGATTCGCCGCTGACGGCGGCAAGCCGGGCTGTCCTCGTTTAGCGCTGCCGGGCCGCGCCGCTCGCAGCTGCAAGCGTTCGCTCACCCGCGATTCCGTTCTATTTTCTACCCGGATGAACCGAGTAGGCGTCTAGGGTTGATGCGTTACGCGCGAATCTCGTGGTACCGCGGGGCTTAGTGAGTCAAATGACTCACTTGGATGGTTTCGACGAGGGGTTCCCATGGGCAACGCGGTACGTCGGCAGGGTAGTTTTGTCTGGTTTCTGGCGCTCACATCGGCGACTTGGGTCGGCTGTTCGCCCGAAGAGCAAGGCACGACGCCTGTCGTGGGTACGGGCGGCGCTGGTTCTGGCGTCGGCACCGCTGGCGCCGCGGCCGGTCGCGGAGGAACGACCTCACTGCTGCCCGGCGCTGCGGGAACCGGCATGACTCAAGGTCGAGCTGGTACGGCTGCGGTGCCACCGAATACCGGGGCACCGCTACCGCCACCCAACACCGTTCCACCACCGCCGGCGAATCAGCCTGTGGCAGGCGGCGGCATGCTCATGCCACCGGCGCCGCGCGCAGGAACTGGAGCTCCGCCCGTCGCGGGTACGGGCGCGCCCCCCGCCAATCCGAACACTCCGCCGCCTGCGATGAGCGCGGGTTGCGGCAAGGCGATGTTTCCCGCGAGCGCGCGCATGACGATGGACGTCATGGGTTTGCAGCGCGAGTACATCGTCAAACTGCCGACTGGGTACGACCCTAACAAACCTTACAGACTGATCTTCGCTTGGCATTACCTCGGCGGCAGCGCGCAGGGCATCGCTGGAGGGTTTGGCGGCGGCTACTACGGTCTCGAGACGATGTCGGCTGGTTCGGCGATCTTCGTCGCGCCCGAAGGCATCGATGCAGCGTGGCCGAACACGGGTGGCCGCGACGTCAACTTCGCGAAGCAGATGGTCGAGTTCATGCGGACTAACTACTGCGTCGACAATAAGCGCATCTTCTCGGTGGGCTTCAGTTACGGCGCGATCATGTCGAACACCGTCGGTTGTCAGATGGGTGATGTGTTTCGTGCGATCGCGCCGATGTCGGGTTCGGGGCCGTTATCCGCCGGTCAATGCAAAGGCCCGGTCGCAGCTTGGATTGCCCACGGCACCGCGGACACGACCGTGCAGTTCACCGGAGGACAACGGAGTCGCGACACTTGGGTGATGAAGAACGGTTGCACGACGATGACTATGCCGACCGATCCTTCGCCGTGTGTCTCTTACCAAGGTTGCATGGACGGTTATCCCGTCACTTGGTGCGAGAATCAGGGCGCGGGTCACACGCAGCCTTCGTACGGTGGCTCGGCGATCTGGAAGTTCTTCTCGCAGTTCTGAGCGCGCTCGGCTTACGTGACTGGTGGTGTGCTCGAGCCCGCGGACGACCAATGCTCGAGCACCGGAATCGCCACGCCCGCGATCATGATCACGCTGCCGACGAGCTCCCGCGCGGTAGGCACCGTTCCGAACACGAACAGGGCTGGGACGATCGTCATCGCGGGCGTCAGCAAACCGATCAGCGTCGTCTTAGTCGGCGAAATGTAGACTAACGCGTGCATCAACGCCGTCCGTGACAGATACGGACCGAACGCACCTGCGAGCGCGCAATAGGCGACGAAGTCCCAACGGATCGGCAGCGTCGGCAATCGCAAGTGCACTGCGAACCACAAGCCGATCGAGATCCACAACCGCAGCGCGTTCACCGCGATCGGCCGGATGCGGTGGATGTACTTGCGCGTGTAGACCGCCATCAAACCCCAGCAGGCGGCAGATGCCACGGCGAAGCTCATGCCCACGCGATCGGTGTCGCTTCCGCCGCTGGGCGACCCGTGAATCAGATACAGACCGCTCGCAGCCACGGCAGTCCCGAGCCAGAACCGCAACGTCACGCGTTCGCTCAAGATGAATCGGCCGAGCAGCGCGACGAACAGCACTTGGGTTTGCTGCACGACGCTCGTCAGTGGCGCCGAGATCCGCTGCACCGATTCGACTGCGAGCTCGTTGCCGGCCAACGTCAACACGGACAACGCCGCCGCCAGCAGCCAGGAGAGGCGGTCGCGCGGTATCGCAAAGCGGCCTCGCTCTTGTGCAACGCTAGTGACCGTGTTGAGCGACGCTGCGCTGATCAGCATCACCAACGTCGCGTCGGTCGTATCGCCGAGGCCTGCTGCCAACTTGAATGCAACCAGAAAACATGCCGCTCCGGCACAACCTGCAATTGCGAGCCAAGAACCTTTTTGTGCCGTAGTCACGTCGCGCGTATCTACGGTCCGCCGAACGGTTTGGCCAGCTCCAAGTGGCCTGACTCAGGTCTTGGTCGTCAAGCGCCGAAGCACTCGGTCAGTAGGCCGATAGTGGTCCGTCTTGCCGATTCTCACTCGCTTGAGCAACTTGGATGCAACCATGTCCTGGAGGTCTTTGCGTGCGGTGAGGTATGTGACGCCGTGACTGGACGCGTGCCCGGACACCGTGGCGTCTGGGAGACGCTGACGGACGAGATCGGAAAGCACGGATCTCTGGCGATGATTCAAAGCGTCGGAGGACGGGAGTGCATTGGCCACTGCGAGGAGTCGTTGAGAACGTTCGCGCAGGTGTTCGACCAACTCGGTAGTTGCAGCGCTGAGTACTTGGAGTTGGTTCAACAGAAAATACGTCAGGTCGCCTTCGTCAGTCTCCGTGTACACGAACGAGCGATAGTACGCGCGTTTCGATCGATCGATCGGACCGGAGATCGAGAGGTACTGAGCGAAGTCATAGCCGCTACGCAGCATCTGTCTATAGAACAGCGCGCGCGCCATGCGTCCGTTGCCATCGATGAATGGATGTAAGTATGCAAGCCAGAAGTGGAGAATGATTGCACGCAGGAGTGGATGAACGAACGGTTGCGCGTCCAGGCTTTGATTTGCGAAAGCCAGAAGTGCATCGAGTCTCGATCGCAGCTCGTCCGCAGCGGGCGGCACGAACCAAGTCTCGCCCGTAACTGTGTCTTCGACGCGAACATCGTCGGCAGCGGTTCGCAAACGTCCTTCCGCGTTCGGGGCGTCGAGTGCACCTGCACCTAGGATCGAATGAATCTCCAATAGATCGTCGAACTGTAGCGGCTGATCAGTCAGCTCCAACAACCTATTCATTGCAGCGTAGTTGTTCGCGACCATTCGCTCGCCGTGCGTCGTGGGTGTGCGGCCGCTCCGAACCATGTCGCGCGCCTCTGCGCGTGTCGTCAGTTTTGCCCCTTCGATCAAAGAAGAGCTGATCGCTTCTTCGATCCACTGATCCACGCGGTATTGTGTGCGCACTGACATGTCACCGACAGCTTCGATCATTTCGCGTACGGCATCGCGGCGGTCCAGCGTGTGGGTTGCGCGGTCGATGGCATCGAGGCGGCAGTACCAGAATGGTTTCCCGCGTACGTCGACGAAACTCGGGATCTCCACGCGTGCTCCGAAGCGCCCGAGCTTTTGAGCTCCCCACCATTGCTCCGACGTGAGCCCGCCCGGAGGTGGACGGCGGCGAAACTCGTCCCAATGCAGGTACCGGCCGTCCGGCAAAGTCGTCGAGATGTGCGGGGTGATCTCCGGCAATTCCCGATACTTACTAGGGGGTGGCGGACGGGCGGGAAATCGCATGTACTTCGTTTATAACACTACAATAACGTATAAACGAAGCTCACTTATCATTCATTTATAACTCACGGTGAACTATAAACGAGATACGGGTCGGCCGAGAACCCTCTCCGAGACCGGCTCGCGCACGTCCCTGAAGGGACGCTCCCGCGACGTGGTTGAACTAGCTCTTGATGAAGGCCAATAGATCGGCGTTGAACTGCTCTTGGTGCGTGGTCATGAGGCCGTGCGGTGCGCGCGGATACACCTTCAGCGTCGCATTCTTGATCAGCTTTTCAGCGCGAAGGCCGGTGACCCAGAACGGCGCGATTTGATCGTCGTCGCCGTGCAAAATGAGCGTAGGCACGTCGATCTGCTTTAGGTCGTCGGTGAAGTCAGTCTCCGAAGACGCCTTGATGCACTGAAGCGCCGCGGCCATGCCAGTCTGCATGAATAGCCGCCAGAACTGTTCGTGCACCCCTTGCGACACGTTCGAACCTTCCCGGTTCGCTCCGTAGAACTGCAGGCTGAACTCACTGTAGAACTGCGAT
>DASRXR010000296.1:0-8301 GCA_035687405.1 Polyangiales bacterium | reverse complement strand
CCTCAGGGCAAGATTCTCAAGAACGAGCTGAAGTCAGCGTTCCCCAGCGCTAACTGACCGGGGCTCACTCGAGTTCTCATGGCCGCGAAACGTGCCGTTCGTGGCTGCGAAACCTGACCCGACATAGTTTCGGCCGCAGCTGGTGCCGCATGCCTACTTCAATGCCCACTGTTCGCGCCTTCATGACCGCGTGCCCGCACACCGTCGGTGCGGAACAGACCGTCTCGTTCGCGCACACGATGCTGTACCAACAAAGGATTCGGCAGCTGCCGGTGCTGCACGGCGGTCAGCTTGCAGGGTTGCTCAGTGAACGTGACCTCACGTTGATCGCATCGCTTCGCGATGTCGATCCGAATGCGATCAAAGTCGAAGAGGTGATGAGCCTCAGCATCTACAAGGTATCGCCCGATGCACCGCTCGACGAGGTCGCGAGCGAGATGGCCGCGAAGAAGTTCGGAGCCGCGATCGTCGTCGAGAACAACGCCGTGGTCGGCATCTTCACGACGGTAGACGCGTGCGCCGCGTTGGCCGCGGTGCTGAAAGACGCCTACGCCTGATTTGCCGCGCGACATGGGGAGATGGGGAGAGCGTTGGTGCGAGCGCTTTGCTGTGGATCGCGGTCGCTGGCGTCGCGGGCTCTGAACGGCCTCTGACCGCGATCTGTTTAACCTCGCTGCACCGCCTTGCAGTGGATCGCGGTCACGGGCGTTGCGGGTTCTGAACGGCCTCTGACCGCGATCTGTTTACCCGGCGCGCTGCGCGATCCCGGTGCGAGCCGCGAGCTCACCGTTGCGATCGAGCATAGCGAGCTCTTCGTACCCACCGATGAACTCTTCGTTGATGAAGATCATCGGCACGGTGCGATAGTTGCCCGCCTGCTTCGAGACTTGATGCCGCAGCGAATTGTCGTGGCTGACGTCGACGTCCTCGAACACGTAGCCACGTCGCTGAAGAAGCTTCCGAGCCGCAACGCAGAAGCCGCAATATCGGGTCGAATACATCTTGATCACAGCCTCCCCAGTGTAGCCATCACTTCGTTCACGTCGAGCGGTGCGCGGAAGTGAGTGCGGCTCCCGAGCTGCCAAAACTCGGATTTCTGGGACGCACATTCGGGTACAGTTGCCCGACTCGAACCGTCAAACACGCATGCCTCACTCATGCTGATCCGCACCTTGAACTCCCTGTCGTCGCAGCTTTTACGCCACGCGCCCGAGCGATTGCAGCGCTGGGCGGCGCGTATCGAAAATTTTCCACTCGGCCGCCGC
Organism: Polyangiales bacterium; assembly: GCA_035687405.1. Taxonomy (GTDB): domain Bacteria; phylum Myxococcota_A; class Polyangia; order Polyangiales; family JAFGIB01; genus JADGRF01. The sequence continues at coordinate 7,036 of DASRXR010000296.1, read as the reverse complement.
TTCCAGCAGCAGCGCGGGGGCCTCGGTTTACAGCAGCGCTGGTATGCCGCACAGCCCACCCAACGTGTGGTCATTTCAGTGCTCGAGCTGAGCACGCCGGTCGGCCGTGACTCGATCGAGCTCGCAGTCCGCGGCATGTGCGCGCGCCATCGCGCGCTCGGTGTCTGCGAGGTGCGCTCGCCCTCGGAGCTACGGGTTCGGCCGCTCACCGCTGCCGACGCAGTCCCGTGGTTCGACGCCGCCGGTAGCGACGCCTGGCAGCTCTCGGCGGCGATGGTGCAACGTCCGTTCGTCGGAAACGCCCCGCTCTTTCGAGTCGCGCTGTCCGCCGACGGGCTCTTCGTCGTAGCCGGTTTCGACCATTTGATCGCCGATGGCATTTCCGCAGGCATTTTCGCCGCAGAGCTTGGCTCTTTTATCGCCGGAGATGCGCTCTTGCCCACCGCTGCAGACGCAGAACTCCCGCTCGATGCACGGCTGGACATCCGACCCTCGGTGGGCGTGCTCAGCCGCGCATTTCGCCGCGGCGCAGCGCAGGTTGTGTTGCTCGCACCGGCGTCGAGTGCCACGGACGTCAACGCGCCTTCGTCGGCCCTGCGTACGCAGATCCTCGCGAGCAAGCTTCCGCGCGAGTTGATCGACGCACTCATCAAGGAGGCGCGTTGGCATTCGCTGACTCTGCACGCGGTGTTGTCAGCGGCAGCGTTGCTCGCTGCGCTCGAGGCGCTCGACACGAAGCGCAGCTGGCTGCGGCTCACGACGCCGATCTCCTTGCGCGATCAGTGCCGTCCTGTGCCGAACGGCATCGGGGTGTTCATCGCGGGCGTCGAGAGCGAGCTCGAGGTGTCAGCCATCGACGAACCGTGGCTCGTCGCACGCCGCTGTCGAGACGACATCGCGCGCCAGCGACCCGAAGCACATCGCACGGTCGGGTTGCTCGCGCTCGCAGGCGATCTCGCGTCGCTCGCGGCGAAGTACGAGCGCACCGCGAATGGGCGCACGTCGACGGTGGAGGTTTCGAACGTCGGCCGGATCACGGGCGTACCGAGCGGCGCTGCAGTGTGGCTCACGCAAGGCGCGCACTATCACGCAGCGACGTTCGTGCTGACCGTCGCGACGTCGGACAGCGATGGGTCTTTGCGCTGTTGCCTGTCGTATCCGGAGCCGCTGATCGAACGCGACCGCGCGGCGCGATTCATGCGCGCATTCGAGCGATCGCTACTCGAGATGCGCGAGGGCTCGACTAGCGCCGTCAGTGCGGTCGACGCTTAGTATCGAGGTTAAGTCGCCCAGATGCGCGGCGCCACCGCCGGCACGCCGCACACGAGGGGGCGCAAGACTTCCCACAACCTCAAGAAGCAGCCGCGCGCCTGTTCGGTGCTCGGCCCGAGATAACGCGCGACGCACACGTCACCGATGCAGCTCACGGCTGCGAGGGCCGGCCCTTCGACGACGCCGTACGCGAGGCGCAGCTCGTCGATGTGCTGCGATACGTCGACGCCCGCAGCGATCAACGTTCCAGTCACCGGCTGCCCGCGCAGCCCCCACGCTGCCGACAACACGTCGCTCCCCGCGGCGTAGCTGCCCCGCTCGCAGTACGCGAGCTTGTCGCCCATCACGATCTCGATCCGCTGGCGCACTTCACCGCGATCGAATCGCTCGCCCGCGGCAGGCCGCCCCAAGCACAACACTTCCCAACCCAAAAACCGCGCGCCGGGCTGCAGCTCCACCCGCGTCGTCAGCTCGGCTTGCGCAGCGCTGAACGCGATCGTCTCGTGCGGCAACCACTCGAGCCACGCGCCGTCGGCCACGCGCAAGGTCTGCCGGACGTACGCGCGTGCACCCGCGCTCCGATACAGCTTCGTCGCTGCGGGCGTCGTTAGGAGCGCACGTGCGCCGGGATCGGCCGCAACCTCGAGCGCCAGTCGATCGCCGCCGACGACGCCGCCTGGCGGGTGCAGCACGTACACGTGACACGTCCCGGACGGCTCCGGATGAAACGGCCGCTGCACGCGAAGCGGCCCGTAGTGCCGCCGCTCCACGAGCTCGGTTCGCTCGCCGTGGGCAGCGAAGCGCAACCTGAGCTCTGCAGCCCAACCGGGCTCCGTGTCAGTCTCGAAAGGGTGTCCCGCGTCCGCTCCGCTCACACCGCTAGATAACGTTGCACCAGCGTGTCGTCTAGATCGGTCATCTGACCGGCTGCGACGGTGCGACCGCGATCCAAGATCGTGAACTGATCGGCCATCTTGCGCGCAAAACCCAGCTTCTGCTCGACGAGCAAGACCGTGATCCCCGCTTCTTCGCGCAAGCGCTTCACCGTATCGCCGATCTGCTGGACGATGTTCGGCTGAATACCTTCGGTCGGTTCGTCCAAGATCAACAGCTTGGGTTCGAGCGTGAGCGCGCGACCGAGCGCGAGCTGCTGCTGCTGGCCGCCGGACAAGTCACCGCCGCGGCGATGCATCATTTCCTTCAGCACCGGGAACCACTTGAAGACGCTGTCGGGGATCGTCTTCTTTCCGCCCGGTACCAGGCCGACCTTCAAGTTGTCTTCCACGCTGAGCTGCGCGAAGATCTCGCGACCCTGCGGCACGTACGCGATGCCGACGCGCGGTCGCGCTTCCGGCGCGCGCCCGACGAGTTCCTTGCCGTCGAACTTCACGCTGCCGGACTTGGCCTTGAGCAGACCCATGACGACGCGCATCAACGTCGTCTTGCCGACGCCGTTGCGCCCCATCACGCACATGCACGAGCCCTCTTTGACGTCGAACGTGACGTCCCAAAGCGTGTGGCTCTGCCCGTAGTACTGATTGAGGCCCTCGACTTGCAGCATTTATTCCGCCTCCGCGCCTTCCGGCTTGCCCAGATACACTTCGATGACCTTCGGGTCGTTCTGCACCTCGTCCATCGTGCCTTCGGAAAGCACGCGGCCTTGGTGAAGGACCGTCACTTGGCCCCCGCCCGAGATGTCGCGAACGAAATCCATGTCATGCTCGACGACGACGACCGTGTGCTCACCTGCGAGCGATCGCAGCAGCTCGGCCGTCTTGTCCATTTCGCGGTGTGTCATGCCGGCGACCGGTTCATCGACGAGCAGCACCTTCGGGTCCTGCACGAGCAACATACCGATCTCGAGCCACTGCTTCTGGCCGTGCGCGAGTAGCCCCGACTTCGAGTCGCGACGCTCGGTCAAACCGATCGTCTCGAGCGCACTCTCGATGCGCGACTTCTGTTCGCCCTGGAGCTTCCAGACGAGCGACTTGAACACGCCCTTGTGCGCCTTCAACGCGAGCTCGAGGTTCTCGAACACGGTCAGGTTCTCGAACACGGTCGGGCGCTGAAACTTCCGGCCGATGCCGAGCACCGCGATCTCGGACTCGGTGCGCTCCGTGAGCTCGACCGTTTGCCCGAACATGAACACGTGACCGCTGTCGGGCCGCGTCTTGCCGGTGATGACATCCATCATCGTCGTCTTGCCGGCGCCGTTCGGGCCGATGACGCAGCGCAGCTCGCCGGGGTCGAGGACGAGCGTCAGGTTCGTGAGGGCTTTGAAGCCTTCGAAGCTGACGCTGATGTCGTCGACCCAGAGGATCGATTGTTTGTTCAAGCCGGGGCGAGCATCGGCGTGTTCCGTAGTCCCTGGAGCCGTGGTCGTGGTTTGAGCTTCGGTCATGCGCGACTCGGCAGGTTCTTTTCGTTGAGTGTCTCGGGAGCAGTCGTGATCTCTTCGGCGATCGCTTCGGCCGATTCGTCAGCGACGACGATGTCGTCTTTGTCCTTCGCGCCGAACGCCTTGCGAATCAGGCCGACCACACCTTCGGGCATGAACAACGTGACGAGGATGAACACCGCACCGAGTGCGAACAGCCACAGGTCCGGATACGCCGCCGTCAGGTAGCTCTTCATGCCGTTGACGATGAACGCGCCGATGACACCGCCGACGAGAGTCGACCGGCCACCAACTGCGACCCAGATCGCGATCTCGATCGAGTTTGCCGGCGCGAGCTCGCTCGGGTTGATGATGCCGACCTGGGGCACGTAGAGCGCACCGGCGATGCCGCACAACACAGCCGACATCGTCCACGCGAACAACTTGTACGGCAGCGGGTTGTAGCCCGAGAACATCACGCGGCCTTCCGCGTCGCGGATCGCGAGCAGCACGCGACCGAGCTTGCTCATGATGACGACGCGGCACGCGAAGTAGCCGAACAGAAGCGCGACCGCGGAGATCAGATAGAGCGCCTTCTTCACGCTCGGATCCGCGAGCGGATAACCGAGGAGGCGCTTGAAGTCGGTGAGGCCGTTGTTGCCGCCGAAGCCCGTGTCGTTGCGGAACATCAACAACATGAACGCGTAGGTGAGCGCCTGCGTGATGATCGAGAAGTAGACGCCCTTGATGCGCGAGCGGAACGCGAAGAAGCCGAAGATGAACGCGAGTACGCCCGGAACGATCACGACCATCGCCATCGCGAACGGGAAGCTGTCGAAGCCATGCCAGTACCAAGGCAGCTCCTTCCAGTCCAAGAACACCATGAAGTCCGGCAGCTCGGAGCGGTACACGCCCTCTTTGCCGATCGACCGCATGAGGTACATGCCCATCGCGTAGCCGCCGAGGGAGAAGAACACCGCGTGGCCGAGGCTCAGCACGCCGGTGTAGCCCCAGACGAGATCCATCGCGACCGCGACGAGCGCGAAGCACAGGAACTTGCCGAGTAGCGGCATCCAGTGATCCGGCAACGGAAGCAGCGGTATCAGCAGAATGATTGCCGAAGCCGCAAGCAGGCCGAGCCATTGCTTGGGCGTGTGGAGACTCGTGAGAGTTTTCATTGAATCAGCTCTCCGCCGAGCGGCCCTTCAGCGCGAACAAGCCCTGAGGACGGCGTTGAATGAACAGAACGACGAATACGAGGACGAAGATCTTGCCAAGCACGGCGCCCGCAAACGGCTCGAGCACCTTGTTGATCGTGCCGAGGCCGATCGCCGCGATCACGCTGCCCGCGATCTTTCCGACGCCACCCACGACGACGACCATGAACGAGTCGACGATGTACAGCTGGCCGAGCTCGGGACCGACGTTGCCGATCTGCGAGAGCGCGACACCACCGAGCCCGGCGAGACCCGAGCCGAGACCGAACGTCAGCATGTCGATCTGTTTGGTCTTGATGCCCATGCAGGCAGCCATCGCGCGGTTTTGCGTGATCGCGCGAACCTGCAAGCCCAAGCTCGTGCGGCGCAGCAGCCAGGCGATGAACATCACGACCGCGATGACGAAAAAGATGGTCGCGATGCGGTTGAAGGGCAGCGTCACGCCGGCCATCAAGTCGATGCCACCGGAGAGCCAGCTCGGGTTCGACACTGCGACGTTTTGCGCGCCGAACACCAGGCGAACGACCTGGATCAGGATGAGCGAGATGCCCCAGGTCGAGAGCAACGTCTCGAGCGGGCGGCCGTACAGGAAGCGAATCACGAGCCGCTCGAGCGCCATACCGACGCCCATGCACACCACGAACGCGAGTGGCACCGCGAGCAGCAGGTACCAGTTCATCGCGTTGGGCAGGTAGTTCTGAAAGATCATCTGGGCGAGGTACGTGCTGTACGCGCCGATCATGAGCATCTCGCCGTGCGCCATGTTGATGACGCGCATCAAGCCGAACGTGACTGCGAGGCCGATCGCAGCGAGGAGCAGTACCGAGCCGAGGCTCAAACCGTAAAACAAGTCGCGCACGATCCGCGCGAGGAGCTCGTGGCGTTCGATCGAGCTGAGCGCGGCACTCGCAGCCGTGCGCACTTCCTCGTTCGGCTCTTTGAACTTGCCGGCGCTGTCCTTGTCCAGCAACGCGGCCAAGTTCGCCTTGAACGCGCTGTCGTTACTGTCGCTCATCGCGTGGATCGCGCCGACGCGCAGCTTCGGATCCGGGCTCGAGAAGTCGATCTGCGCGAGCGTCTGCTTGAGTGAAGCCTTGACCCCCGGGTCGGTTTCCTTCGCGAGCGCAGCGCGCATCGCGGGGCCCATCTTCTCGTCGCCGGCTTTCGCGAGCGCTTCCGCCGCTTCGAGGCGAATCGCCGGGTCCTTCGACCGCAGCTGCAACTCGGCGAGCGCAGGCGCGAGGTTGCGGCGCAGCACGTTGTTCGGAATGATCGTCTTCAGGCTCGCTTTTTCGACGGTGACGGGCTTGCCGGTCACCGCGTCAGTCATTGTCGCGTCGCCACTGATCACGAGCGTTCGATGCGCGTCGACCTTCAACTTGCCGTCGCGTAGCGCGATCAAGATCGTGAGCGCCGCCGGATCTTCGAGCCGTCCGAGGCCCGTGATCGCTTCGCCCATCAGCACGCGATCCTCCGAGGCTAGTTTACCGGCCAACTCCGCGACACTGCCGCCGTCAGCTGCAGCAGACCGAGGCTGGAGCGCGGTCGACCCCAAAAGAGCAAACAGAATCAGGACGCCGGAGAGCAGACGCACACGGATCGACATTTCACGCCTTCCCGAAGACGCTTGCAGCGGACGTCGCGCACCACGCGTCCGCTGCCGCGTTTCCCCAGGCTCGAACGGCCCAGGTGCCTGTCACGAAGCTAAGAGCACACAAGCAAATAAAGGGGTCGAGGAGCAGCGACCAAACTTCCACTGCTCCCCGACCGAAGCACTGCCACTACTTCGCCATCGCAACCTTCGGCTCGGTGCAGTTGCCGCAGAGCCATGGGTACGTCCAGTCCGCGACCTTCTTCGCGCTGTCGGGCACGAACGGGCTCCACGGCATTGCGCGGAGCGGGCCTTCCGTCTTCCACACGATCTGGAACTGACCGTTCGCCTGAACCTCGCCGATGAAGACCGGCTTGTGCAGGTGGTGGTTCTTCTCGTCCATCTTGATGTCGAAGCCCGAGGGCGCCTTCACGACCTGGCCTGCGACTGCTTGACGCACTGCGTCGACGTCCGTGGTTCCCGCTTGCGTGACCGCTTGCGGGAACCACGGACGTCGACGCAGTGCGTCAAGCAGTCGCAGGCCAGGTCGTGAAGGCGCCCTCGGGCTTCGACATCAAG
>DASRXR010000295.1:0-6426 GCA_035687405.1 Polyangiales bacterium | reverse complement strand
CGACGACGCGCACGGCGATCCAGCCTGCAGCTGCCAGCGGCGAGAGGGACGCGAGCTCCGCGCGAAACAGCTTCACGTCGGAAGCGGGGCGGTCCGGAATCAAGATCCACCACAAGCCGAACGTGACTGCGCCGATCACGGGCGCGTGCCACGAAGCAGGCCAGCTCGGCTTCGGTAGCTGCGCTCGCGCGAGATAGAGTACGAGCGCGACTACAGCCACGCGTACGCCGTAGGCGAGATCCACGAGCCCGATCGTGAACAACCCCGTGACGAGCGAAGTCGCGATCCAGATCAGCTGCGGCGCGAGATAGGTCGCCGTCGGATTGCCCTCGCGCGTTTGCGACGCCGGTTGCGTCTTCGCATCGCGACTAAAAAACGGCGAGCGCTCGACGTACGCGATCAGTGCGAGCGCGATCGCACAAAAGAAGATCCAGCCCGCCTTCGAGTGGAAGCCCGACAGCGCGATCTCCGGCGAGACGTGCACACCGACCGCGAGTAGGAGCGCGATGCGCATCGCGTTGCCGAGCCAGACGAGCGCGACGCCGGCGGGGATCAGCCACAGCGCTCGCGGAAAGACTAGGCGCGAGCGCGCGCTGTACACGTAGACGGCGAGCACGACGACGATGAGCCCGATGCCTTCGAGCCCGGAGCACTCCGGCGCGACGACGACGAAGAACTCGCCGACACCGATGATCGCGTCTTCCGGCGCGTACCCAATGTCTTGCGTGAACGGCGAGATCATCAAGTAGACCGTGTCGAGCGTCAGCTTCCGCAGCGCGTCCCAGAGCGCGCCGCTCGCGACTCCAGCGATCCACGCGAGAGCACCCGCACCGACGCTGATCAGGATCAGCTCGCGGCTGCTCTTCACCAACCACGCTGCAGCTCGTGGCGGCACGACGATGAATAGAAGCGAGAGCAGCGTCGCCGCGGCGAGCAGCAAGAACGCGATCAACCAGCCGAGCGGCACGTCCTGGCCGCCTCGCACCCGCGCGAGCGAGGCGATGGTGAGCGCGATCAAGCTGCCGTAGCAGACGAGGTTTGCGACCAGAAAGCTCCAGACCTGCCGCTTCTGCAGCGGCTGGTTGAGCTGGCTCGCGAACTCCGACTTCACGCGGTCGCCCGCGAGCACGTAACCGAGGGTCGCGACCACGAACGCGAGCGGCGCAGCGATGCCCAAGTGTCCGAAGCCGTGCGTCCAGCCGGCGCTGTGCAAGAGCGGCAGCGCGTCGAACTGCAGGCTGATCAATAGGTATTCGCCGAGCAATAGGCCCAGAGGGCCGAGCCAGCGCAGCGTAGGAAGCGGGGCGGTCGAGCTCATGCCAAGGGTTCTTGTTCGGTCAGTCTAACCCGGAGATCACATCGACCAGTTGCTTTTGACGCCGTCCGGCGCGCTCGTGTAACGTGCGCCGTCCGCGAAACCCCGCGGCGGGCCCCACGGAGTCACATGAAGAATCTGTTTTCGGTTCAAGGCAAGGTCGTGCTCGTCACGGGCGGTAGTCGCGGCATCGGATACATGATCGCGCGCGGCTTCGTCGAGAACGGCGCAACCGTGTACATCAGCGCTCGCAAGGCTGAGGCGTGTGACGCGGCCGCCAAAGAGCTCTCGGCGTTCGGCAAGTGCCTGTCAGTCCCTGGCGACATCAGCACCGTCGCGGGCGTGAAGCTGCTCGCCTCGAAGGTGCTCGAGCTCGAACCGAAGCTCCACGTTCTCGTGAACAATGCCGGTGCGAACTGGAACGAGCCGATCGACGTGTTCGGCGAGTCGGGTTGGGACAAAGTCGTAGACACGAACTTGAAGTCCGTGTTCTTCCTGACGCGAGAGCTCCTCCCTGGGTTGCGCGCTGCTGGCACACCCGAAGATCCCGCACGCGTGATCAACATCGGCTCGGTCGACGGCCTGCACGTGAACGGGCTCGAGACGTACGCGTATTCGAGCAGCAAAGCTGCAGTGCATCACCTCACGCGCACGCTGGCGCGCCGGCTTGCGGGCGAGCACATCACAGTGAACGCGGTCGCGCCGGGTCCATTCGAGAGCAAGATGATGGCGGAGACGCTGAAGAACTTCGGCGACGCGATCAAGCGCGCAGTACCGCGCGGTCGCATCGGCGAACCCGAAGACATGGCAGGCGTCGCGATCTTTCTCGCGTCGCGAGCAGGCGCCTACGTCACGGGCAGCGTAATCGCAGTAGACGGTGGCCTCGCGACCACTGTCTGAGTCTGAATCGGCTCAGTCCCGGTTGTAGCTGGTCGCAAACAGGCGCTGGACGCCGCGCTGCGCGACCATGCGTGCACCGTGCCACACGCGCGCGTCCGCGTGTTCGAAGTCGATGCCCTTGCCCGAGCAACGCTCGAGCCAGTGCATCGTCTCGTGCACCACGAGCAGACGCCGGTGATCTTCCGGCTGCAACTCGGAGATCACGAGCAGCGGCACGTGATCACCATCGAGCAAGTAGTACGGGAACATCTGTTCGTACTGCTGCGTATTACACGCGTACAAACTACCGCCGGCGTGAACGGGCTTGCGGCCGCACAGCTCGGTGAACTCGTACGGTTCGGTCACGACCACGTGCACGCGACCGAGCTCCTCGTCGCACGTCGGCGACCACGGAAGCCCAGCGATTCGCCACGCGTACACAGCGGCTTCGATTGCGGCGCGGTCTTCGGAGTCGGGTTGTTTGGCTGCAGCGGGGAGAGACGCCGCACAACCTGTGAACAACAAACCGAGAGAGATTCGAACGACCAGTTTTCTCACAACGCCGTGTCAATCATCATGATGTGAGTTCCACCGCAGCGCCAGTCGCTTCAGAGCGGATTACACCAAAATGGTGGGAGCTGTGCTGCGACCGACGAGCATACACTTGGCTTTCCGCGCGCGGACTTACGCAGGACCCGACTGCGCAATCACGTCGTCACGGCGCCGAAACGAGCGTTGCAGCCAGCAACGGCTGGTAGTTCGATGCGCGACTTCGGCGCTGGTTGCCGCGGGTGGCTGCATGGCTTACGCACACTCGCTGCAGCCCAGGGCGGCGGAGCCTGGCCGCGGCAACCAAACTAACGGCTCGCGAGGCCGCAGGCGCTACCGTAGTGACGTAACTCACCGGAACGCCCCAGAGTGCGAATCGTCAGAGTGTCAGCGCACTCGGCTCGTCGACCGGTGCCTGGCACACGAAATCGAAGCAGACGTAGGCGCGTGCACCACCGGGACCTGCCGGCTTGTCCGCCGCCAATGGAATCAGGGCTTGGTCCGTGCTTTCACTGGCGCGCACGACCACGCGCTGCGGGCGCTCGCTGTCCCGGACGCGGCGTAAAAACGCGCCCACGCCAGGCGCATCCGGCTCGCCGGAGATCACGACCTGGCGCGCCGGAGCGAGCGAAAAGTCGAGTGCGATGAGCAATTGGGAGAACGCATGCGGGTGGCGCACCGCGAGTGCGGCTTGCGCCGAGAGGGCGTCCTGCGCCCGCAGTAACAGCTCCGGCCGGCCGCTGATGGCTGCGAGGCGCAACAGATTGAGCGCGTGCACGCCGAGGCCGCTCGGGAGCGCACCGTCGTGCACACTCTGGAGCCGGGCGATGAGCGTTTCGTGGTCGACGCCGGTCGTGAAGTAGCCGCCGCTGTCGGCGTCACTGAACTGCGACTCGACCAGCTCGCTCAGCCTGAGGGCTTCGCGCAACCAGCGCTCCTCGAAGCTCGATTCGTACAGGTCGATCAGCGCCGCGATCACGAACGCGTAGTCGTCGAGCCCGGCGTTGTGTTGGGACCGGCCGAGCCGCGACGTGGCGTACAGCCGCCCGTCCGACTGCCGCATGCGGTCGAGCACGAACGACATGCAGCGTTCGGCGGCGGCCAGGTAGCGCGGCTCGTCGAGCACCTGATGCGCCTGCGCCAGTGCCGAGGCCATCAGCCCGTTCCAGCTCGTGAGGACTTTGTCGTCGGTGTTCGGCCGCACGCGCGTCGCGCGTTCTTTGACGAGGAGCGGCACCGCTCGATCGACTGCCGCTTGTAGCTGCGCTTCACTTTCACCCAACGCCGTCGCGACCTCGGCGGGGCGCTTCGGAATCCAGAGGACGTTCTTGCCGTGCTCGAAGTTGCCTTCTTCCGTGACGCCAAAATAGGCCGCGACCTGCGCCGCGAGCGGATCACCGAGCACGCGCCCGACGTCTTCGCGCGTCCAGACGAAAAACCGACCTTCTTCGCCTTCGCTATCCGCGTCTTGCGCGCTCGCGAAGCCGCCGGTCTCGGTTTGCATCTCGGTCAGCGCCCACTCACAACAACCACGCGCGATTCGCGCGTAACGCTCGTCTCGCGTCGCAGTGAACGCTTCGAGGTACGCGCTCGTCAGTTGCGCATTGTCGTAGAGCATCTTCTCGAAGTGCGGCACGTGCCACTCGCGGTCGACGCTGTAGCGGTGAAAGCCGCCACTCAGCTGGTCGTAGATTCCGCCGCGCGCCATCCGGTCCAGCGTGAACAACGCCAGCTCGCGCGGCTCGCGCGCACCGGTTCGAAGCGCGTGGCGCAAACACAGCCGCAAGTCGCCCGCGTGCGGAAACTTCGGCGCGTCTCCGAAGCCGCCCCAAATCGCGTCGAAGCTGGACTTCAGCTTCGCAAGTGACGCATCGAGCGCTTCGACCCCGAGCTCGCCGCGCGCATCGACTTTGCTCTCCGCCGTGATCGCCGAAGTCAGCTCCTTCGCTTGCGACACGACCTGCTCGCGCTCTTTCGTGTACGCCTCGGCGAGCCCGATCAGCACGTCCGGAAAGCTAGGCCGCCCGTGTGCGCGGACCGGCGGCAGATAGGTCGTGCCGAAAAATGGCTGCAGGTCCGGCGTGAGAAACACGCTCATCGGCCAGCCACCTTGCCCCGTGAGCGCAGTGACCGCCTTCATGTAGATCTCGTCGATGTCGGGCCGCTCCTCGCGATCGACTTTGATGTTCACGAAGAGCGAGTTCATCAGCGCAGCGATGCTCGGATTCTCGAAGCACTCGCGCTCCATCACGTGGCACCAGTGACACGCCGAGTAACCGACGGACAAGAAGATCGGTTTGTCCTCCGCGCGCGCACGCGCGATCGCTTCTTCGCCCCAGGCGTACCAGTCCACCGGGTTGTGCGCGTGTTGCAACAGATACGGGCTGGTCTCGTGGATCAGCCTGTTCGCGGCGGTCGCTGCTTTCATGACTTCCTCGCGGGAGGTTTGCGTTCAAGCCGCGCGCGCGCGGGCGACTGCATCCAAGATTGCAGTCTGAAACGTATGCAGGTCGCGCACGCCTTCGACGTCGTGCCCTGCTTGTCCGTACGCGTTGTCGACTGCGCGCGCAATGTGGTCGGGGTTCGGTGCGACGCCGATCAACATGCGTTCGAGCGTGATCGCGCAGCTGTCGTCGGCGTAGAAGTCGCCGCACATCCGCACGCGCGCGAGCTTGCCCGCACCGTCGATCGAGACGCCCGCACTCACGAAGCCGATCGCTTCTTCGATCGGATGTGACCAGTGAAGCGCGGACGCATCGGGGTCCGGTGGCAACCCGACACGAGGCTCCGTGGTCAGCCAAGCCGGAGGGATCGGGCTTTTTTCGAACGCAGCTTTGAAGCCGGTTCCGTAACCCTCCGCTAGATGTTCGATCAAGCTCGTCCCGCGCACGGGTTCTTTCTTCTCGCTGCCGACCACCGTGCTGACCGCTTGCTCGAGCGTCCACGGCTCTTTGCCGCGAAAGGGCTCGCTCGTGGGGACCGGATAACCGAGCTCGCGCGGCGACAGGAAGCACGAGTTCGACTCGCAGATGACGTATTCGATGAGGACGCGACCATCCGCGCGTGCAGCCCAGCCGACCCAGACTGCCGGCCGCGCATCGATACTGAGGAAATCGCGTCCGAAGTAGTGCGTGGTGATGCCGGCTGAGCGAAACCCCGCGAGCGCGCCGCGGACGTTGCGATTCAAGATCCGCGACCGCGGGCAGGGCATCAGTGACGAGCGGTCCCGCAGCGCGAGCGCGACGTAGGTGATGCCTTCGCCAGCGCGTACCGCGACGCCGCCCGTCGCCCGCCGCAGCACCACGGCCGGGGCGCCGCCTGCGGAGCCTGGCTCACGGCCGGGCAAAACCTGGCCCGCGTGCTGGTACGCCCCGAGCAGCCAGGCCTCGCCCCGTAGGGTGGCTCCGTACATCGCCACCGGGTAGTCGGAGTCGACCGAGCGCCACGCCGCCCCAGCGCGCTCGAGCGCGACCGCGGGCTCCACGTGGTCTTCGATGTACAGCCGTGCGTTCGGCATGGGAGACCCACCTTGTCCGGTGGACGCGCGCTGGCGTCAAGCGCCGCGTTGCCACGGTTGACACCTCGCGGTTGACGAAGCTGGGTACGCGTCTTACAGAGCCGGAGAGGGCGGTGCTCGGCGTAGGCACAGTCCTTCTCAATCCCGCCCAACCCGGCTCGAGACC
>DASRXR010000294.1:0-6379 GCA_035687405.1 Polyangiales bacterium | reverse complement strand
TTCGAGATCTGACTGTTCAATACGCGTGGGCGGGGTGTGGTCCGACCGAGAACACGACTTGGGCGAACAGTTCGTGGATGTAGTCGGCATTCGGTTCGTCTTCGTGCTCGAGCGCGTATTGCAATCGAATCGCTGAGAACTCGCTCGGAATGAACGCAACCAGCGCTTCGCCGCGAAGTGTGCGTGGGTCGTCGCCCGCGGGAAGCCCTAAGATCGCGCCGCGCGCTTGCACCCACCAGCGTTGCGCAAACTGGTAGCGCACTGCGGTGTAGCCACCGCCGCGCGAACGGTCCGTCGGAGCGCGACCGCGATCGATCCAGACATATTCAGTCGTCCAATCGAAACCTTCGTAGCGCTCCGCTTCGATCGGCTTCCATTTGAACGTGACGTCGCCGGCGACGACGTTTGTCAGGCCGCCGAAACCATTGCGCCCGCCGATGTAGCTCGCACCGAGCTCGAGCGTGGACGAGTCGCTCAAGTCGAACAGCGTCTTCAAGTGACCGACGTACGCGAGGTCGCGGTCGTGGCGCTGATCCGGGATGGCTTCGTCTCGAGCCGTGCGCGGGTTGTCGGCGATGCTGCCTGCGAACGGAAGCCAGTTACCCGCGAACACTTGCGTCGTGACTTCGGCGTAGAACGGCAGCGGCAAGAGCACGTCTGCCGAGACGCCCGGGTCGTTCAAACCTTCCGGGCCCATCAACGCGCGCCAGGGGAGCGGTGCGGTGATGAACGGAAACGCATGGGTGTGCAGCAAGTTGTGTCGCCCCACGGTCGCTTTCATCTGACCGGCACGTAGCGTCACGCGCGGGATCTCGAGCGTCGAGATGAAAGCTTCTTCGAAGCCGATCTCATCGGCGTTGCCTGTCAGCGCGACGTCGGCGCGAAAGTAAGGGTCGACGATCGCGCTCGCCCGGAGCTCGACTTCCTGCAGCGTGAGGCCGCTTCGCAAGTCGTCGGGCGCACCTGCGGCGCTCTCGCGTCGCGTCGTCCCGCCTCCAAATGCAACGCCTGCGACCGAGATCGCCGGGTTCATGAGGTTGCTCAAGCCGCTCGACGACGCCGAAGCACCACTCGATTCCGCGGGTGCTGCAGCGAGCGGCTGCGGCTCTCCGCTGCCGGAACCAGTCGGCTGCGCTTGCTTCATGCGCGCCATCTCGGCTGCGATCTCCGCCTCTTCCGCAGCGCGAGAAGCTGAGGGTGCCGTGCCCTCGTTCGCCGGTTCACTTGGTTGACTTGGTTCAGTCGCGGTTTGCTCCGGCGACGCTGCGGGGGCGCCGCTCGGAGCTGCAGCATCGGTGTCGGGTGGCCCTCCTGCATCCGTGTCCTGCGCGCTCGCGCCTGCGGCCGCGAGTACACACACCCAAGTGCCAGCTGAAAACGTCCGTCTGACCGTGACCAAAGCCGATCGATAAGTTGCCATGAACCCTCTACCGCAAATCGAATTGCCGAGCTGGCGCGACCGGGCGCACTCGACGATTTGCCGAGCGCGCGCAGATCACGCGATGTGCGTGCAACTCAAGCGGGCGGAGAGGTCTTGGGAGCGAGCAGCTGCAACGCACGCGGCGCCAAGTACGCGACTTCGGCGTGCGGCGGTGCGAGCGCGGTCGGACTCGCGACGCGCACGCCAACTAGCGCCGCGTGCACGACGAGCGCATGCGTGTTGCGGTCCTCGTCGAGCGGGCAGTGGTGGTGCGACTCGTCAGCCGGCGCGTGGCCATTCCCGGCGTAGATGCCGCGCTCGCTGCGCTCACTCTCACGTGCGAGCGAGCGCTGGTGCGCGCCTGCGTCCTCGCCCACGTCCATCGCTTCGCCGTGCTCGGCGCAAATCGCGTGCTGAACGACCGCGAGGTGGATCGTGCCAGAGAGCTGAAGCGCCATGCAGCTCGCCACGACGACGTAGGTCATCGCACGAGGGAGCAGCCGAGCTCCTAAAGGCAAGCGCATCACAATTCGCAATCCTGGCACGTGCCACGCACGCCGGCAACGCAGGCGGCCGGATACGGGAGCGAACCCGCGACCACCGCACTCTATTCCCCGCACGGATTCGCTCGCGCGACCTTCAGTGTTTGCGTGGAGTTCGGAGCGTTCCGCCCGGTGTTGCACGCGGCGTCTGCAGCGTGCCCGTGACGTGCAAGTTCAGCGAACCATCCGTACCCGTCGCGCGCTGCCAATCGGGCTGCATTGCGAGTATCTCGAACAGTGCCTTCGTGCGATCCGTCTTCTGCTTGTACGCGTCACTCAGCTTCATCTCGAGCTGCACATCTGGCCGGCTGCGACGCATCGGATTCGCGAGGCGGATCGAGCCATCCCCGTGAATCTTCAAGTCTTTGCCGTCCGTCGCAAAGCGCACGAGTTCGGCTGAGCCGTTGGCGGCCTTGATCGCGAGATCGAGCGAGCCCGCATCCACTTCTTCGAGCGTCATGCCGCTACGCAATCCCGGCATCACCAACTTCGCCTTGCCGTCTCCGATGCGCAGCCCCGAGATCTTCAGCTCGACATCGCCAGTCGTCTTTTGCGCCTCGGCCGGCATCGACAACTGCAACGTCCCGGTCGCGCGGCCCTTCAACGGAACGCCGATGAACGTGCCGAGCCCGAGTTTCCCGACATCGAGCGAGTCGATCTCGGATTCGATCTCTTGCGCATCACCGTCCTGCTTGTAGCTGCCCTCGAGCTCGCCTTCGCCAACCTTCGCCGTGAAGTTGACCTTCGGCGCACGCATCAGCAGCGACCACAACGACACACGTGCAGTCACCTCGTCGAAGTGCAGCGTGGTCTGTTCGGCCTCGCTCGCGCTATCCGCGGCGCGGCGCCGGACATCGACGTCCGTCAACACCACGCCCGTGAGCAGCGAAGGCGAAAGCTCGCCGAGCTCGACATGAAACGCATCGGGCCGGCCCTTCGTCGACGCTTCGATCTTGTCCAAGATGTAGCCGCGCAGCCGATCGTAAGGGAACGTCAAATACGCGGCCAACATGAACGCGACGACGAAAAACACGACGTAGAGCACGCCGATGCCGAGGTAGTCGCGCACGAACGCGACGCCCTTCGACACCGGACTCGACCCGGTGGCTGCTGTTCCTGCTGCTGCTTCAGCCACCGGTTTCCTCCGTCTTGGCTGCAGCCACCTGCAGCTTGTCGAACGTCAAGATTCCGAGCTTCACGTTGTACTGATCGCCCGCCTGAAAGTGGTCGATCTGCAGCTGATCCACCGCGACCGGATGTCCGCTCTCCACGATGCTCGAGAGCAAGTTGATGAGCGGTGTGAGCGCGACTTGTGGCAGCGCCACGGTGACGCTGCGCCGCAAGTAGCGACCGACCGTCTTTTCAGGCTGATCGGTGACCTCTTGCAACGTGAGGCCCTGCTTCTTTGCTTCCGACTCCATGAACGAACCGAGCGGAGGCGTCTTGTTCAAGTACTTTTGATCGGCGGCGCTACGCTCCTGCGAGAGGCGCGCGAGCCGATTGCGCTGCAGGTCCAGTTCCTCGACGACGTTGCGCAGCTCCGTGTTTTGCGCCTCGAGATCTGCGTTGTCCATCACGAGCAGGATCGGCGGCATGATCAGCAGAAACGCACCGAACACTGCTCCGAGGATCGAGAGCATGCGCCGCTCCCGATCGTTCAAGTTTTCCCAAGTGGCGCGCAGCCGCTCGAACAAAGGATTATTCATCGGCGTCCGAGCTCCTCGTCGTGGTCTTCTTCTTTTTCGCGCCGGTCGTATCGCCGGGGCACATCAGCTTCGCTTCGAGCTGATAGTTCAACGTGTCGGACGAGCGACCGGGCGACGTGCGACCACGCTGAATCTCTTTGAAGCAGCCGTGGGCTTCGAGCTGCGTGACGATCACGTCGCGCTGCTCGATCGACCCGAGCGAGCCTTGCAGCTCGATCTGGCCTTCCTTCTTTTCTTCCGCGAGGTCGATCCGCATGTGCCGCATCTCGTGTGTGATGTCCGCCGGAACCGAACCCGAGATCGCCGCGAGCGCATCGTACGCATCGAAGCGGGGCAAAGGATTGTCCGCACTCGGGGTCGTGATCATCGTCATCACCTTGGTCGGATCCGTTTCGGCCTTCCCGAACACGCGTTGCGTGGTTTCGCGCAATTGTTTGCGAAGCGCAGCTTGCTCGCCACTCAGGACCGATTGCTTCACCTTGAGCGAGAACACCGCCGTCACGAGCACGATCAGCGCGCACACCGCGACGAGGTTGAACGAGCTCATCAGATCGCTTCTCGCGCGCTTGGCGACGAACTCGCCCGTGCGAAGATTGATCCGCTTACCCGAAGCCATCACGCGCCCGGCGAGCGCCGCTGCACGCGCGAACTCCGGCGGGCCTTGCGTGCCAGAGTCTTCAGGCCCGGGCAGAGTGAGAAGCTCGACCGGCACACCGAGCTCTTGACCGAGATGCGCGCCGAACGCTTCGAGGTCGCCTTTACCCGCGAGGTGGATCACCTCCGGTTGCGCGCCGCCCGCCGCGCGATACGCCGCGAGCGTCTGACGCAGGCCTTGCGTGAGCTCCACCGCGCGATGTGGCAGCCCATCGGCACCGACCGACAACGTGCGCCCGAACGATGCACGACCGTGATTGAGCGCGCAGACGTTCGTCTCGCGCTCGCACAGCTCGACGATCAGGCGCCGGCCCGCCGTGAGCTCAGGACACAGCGTCCGCAAGCCATCGAGCGCGATCGCTCCGACCGCAATTTCGCGTGGCTCGAACGGCCCACCTTGAAAGAGCGCGATGTGTTCGCGGACGCGTTCGCGCAGCACCGCCGCAGCCATTAGCCGCAGCTGCCCTTCGTGCGTCTCGATCGGCTGAAAGTCGATCACCGCGTCGCCGACTTCGAACGGCAAGAGCGACTCGAGCTCGAACGGCAGAACCTCCGCCGCGCGCTTCGCCGCCGCCATCGGTAGCTCCACGACGCGCAGCGACGCGAGCTCGCCATCGATCGCGGACACGACCGTGTCGGGGGGGCGCCCGAGCGCGCGCACCAAGCTCGCGAACGCGTCGTGCAGCTCGGTCGTGCGGCCGAGGCTATCCGCCGACTGCGTCAGCGGAACTTTGACGTAACGCTCGACCTCGACGCGCCGGAAGGCGGTCTTCAGCAGCGCGCCGCGGACGGCCGTGCGATCGATGTCGATCCCAAGTATGCGTGCCATAAGCGAGTTGCCTCAGTCGATCCGGTAGCGGTGGAACATACCCAGCGGTGTCATTTTACCGGTGGTGAGAGGGGGCGGAGTCCAGTTTTCGTCGAAATTGAGCACTGTGTTGATGCGCACGCTCGCCTTTCCGACCCGGCCGGTCGCGACGATCGTGAAGATGCGCGCCGAGGTCACGAACGCTGCGCGCATCGCCTGGAGCTTGTCCGGCGGAATCACGATCGGCTTCCACAGGAGGAGCGCACTCGTAGGCCCGAGCAGCCCCTGGACCATCGGGTAGAGGTCGCGTGCATTGCCTTTGCCCTGGACGAAGTTCAAAAAGTCATCGGGCTTTTCGAAGAGCGCGACCGGCAGCATCGCGCGGGCCGTATCGAACAAGTTCACGAACGCGAGGCGCTGCCCTGGGTCCTGACACAACGGCTGCGTCGAGACGTACGAGCAGATGCGCGACCAGAGCACTTCTGCGCGCGCTTCGTTCGGATTCACCGCACCCGACCCGTAGATCGTGATGCGACGGCTCTTCGGGTCTTCGGGATCCGGCTGAATGAACGTCGCCCAGAAGTCGTCGCTGAAGCCGCGAATCAAGCGCAGCTCATCGAGCGAATCGTACGCCGCATTTTTTACGCGATACGGATCGGGGAAACGCGAGTAGATGTCGTCTTCGCGGCCGGCGCTCGTCACGCTCGCGCCGCCGGGGTCGAACACGGTGCGTTGTTCGTCGTCGTCCCACCAGTCGATCGCGGCGGACACGATGTCGAGGCGGCTCGTGATCTGCCCGTCGGAGTCGGCCTTCTGGAACATCGCATCGTACGGGCTGTCGGTTTGATAGCCGCCCATCAGCGCGAACAGCTGCATCGCGATGCTCTTGCGCGCTTCGTCACCGACGAAAAACAGCGGCTTGTTCACGTTGATCATGCTGTTCTCCGAGATCGTCGTGATCTCGAAGGTGCCGCCAGTGTCCTTGAGGCCCGCCATCTTCGAAAAGTCGATCCCGACGCCGGCGCCTTGTGCCTTCGCGGCGTTGTAGTTCGCGAACGGCGCCAAGATGGAGTCGGCGAAAGCCCAGATGTTGATCTGCGGCGGCCCGTGGCCGAGCACCATGCTGTAGATCGGCGCGATGATCTGCCGAATTGCCGGTTCCTTCGCGATCAGAAGCCGCGTGAGGTTCAAGCCGCTGCGGGCGATGTATTCGGCTTTGATCCGGTCGCGCTCGCCCACTGCCATTTGA
>DASRXR010000293.1:0-17673 GCA_035687405.1 Polyangiales bacterium | reverse complement strand
TGCAGCTCACGGCGGCGGTCGCGCACATTCACCCAGACGCGGCGAATCGTCCTCACGAGACCGCACGCGAAAGACGATGCAGTTGCAAAGCGCCTCGCGCCGGAGTCATGCTCCAGCGTGTTCTCGCGCCGCACCACCGTCCAAACCGCTAAAAACGCGCTCGCAATTGCGCTCGAACGAACGCCGCCGCGGTTCGATCTCAGTCAATCGAATCCGACCCACACGCGGTTGGCCTACCCGAGCGCTGAGATTCGGTCCGCGTTCGAAACGCCGATCGCCGCTCCTTACAACCCCGATCCGCGCGGCCTCTTCGGAGCGCGCGAGGCAGTCGCAGCCCTCCTCTCACGCCGCGGCCCAGCGATCGATCCCAGTCACATCCTGCTGTGTTCGGGCACGAGTGAGGCCTACGGGTTCTTGTTCAAACTACTGTGCGACCCGGGCGACGAAGTCTTGATTCCGGCACCGAGTTATCCGTTGTTCGATGACTTGTGCCGGCTCGAGAACGTGCAGACGAAAACCTATCCACTGCACTACGACGGTGAGTGGCATATCGGCCTCGCTGAGCTTCGCGCCGCAGTGACCGACAAGACGCGCGCGATCCTCGTCGTGAGCCCTAACAACCCGACTGGGTCATATCTAAAACACACGGAGCTGCGCGCGCTCGAAGCGTTGCACTTACCGATCATCTCGGACGAGGTGTTTGCTGACTACGCACTGCGCGACGACACATCCCGCGTGTGGACGGCGCGCGAGAGCAGCGCGCTGACGTTCTCGCTGGGCGGCTTGAGCAAGCAGGCCGGCCTTCCGCAGTGGAAGGTCGCGTGGATGTGCTCGAACGGCCCCGAGCGGGCCGTCGCGGACGCGAGCGCGCGGCTCGAGCTGATCGCTGACACGTACCTATCGGTCGCGACGCCGACGCAGCAAGCACTGCCCGAGCTCTTACGAGTCACTCGAGGCGTGACCCAGGCGATTCAGGCGCGGCTCGAGCGCAATCTGGCTGCGTTGCGCCGCGCGCTCTCGCACTGTGCGGCCTTGACCCTGCTCGACGTCGAAGGCGGGTTCTACGCGACGCTGAGGCTTCCGAATACGCGCTCGGAGGAAGCCTGGGTGCTCGAGCTTCTCGAGCACGACTCGGTCCACGTTCAACCCGGCTACTTCTTCGACTTCCCGAGCGAGGCTTACGTAGTCCTGAGCCTACTCACGGACGAAGCGACGTTCGAAGAAGGCGTCCAGCGTTTGGTCCGGCGTGTTCAGCTGGAGAGCTGAAAGCCACGCCGACCTAACTGACCTGAGCGAATCTAGTTACGTGTTCAACGTGTTCAACGTGTTCAACACGTGCAACGCGTTCAGCGTGACGACGGCGTCTGCACGTCGATGATGCGATCCAGCAACCGCTGCGCCTCGTCCGTGCCGATGCGCATCGCGATCTTCACGAACTCCGTACGCACGTCGTCGTTCGCGCGGGCCTTGAGTCCGAGTGCTTTGACGCTCACTGTCGCACTTGCGCCCGAGCCTTTCGGACGGCCAGGCTTACCGATGCGACCCGCTTTCTTCTTTGCGGCGGAACGCGCGGTGTAGACCTGCGCGAGCGAGAGCTTGATGCCCTCCGCTTTCGCCTTGGAGACGACGTCTTTCGCCGGCGCGGACGGAGGTTGACTACGAATCCATTCCGACTTGTTCAAACGCGGACCGGACTTCGAGGCTGTTTTCTTTTTAGTCTTAGGCACGGGCGCATACCAGCACGCATTGAAACTTGCGGTCAAGCACCATGGTATGCGGACTTAGCGTCGACTGTGCTCCCGAGCGAACGCTCGGGAGTCTACTTCGATGCTTAGGAATTCGTCTCAGCCACAACTAGCTGGCCTGGATTGTTAAAACCTAACCTTAGCGTTGCTCCTCGAAAGGGGACCGACCGGTGAGGCCCGGTAGTGTGCACTAGTCCTGCACTAGCTCGAGCGACGACGGCGCGATCGGCGAATCCAAATTGCCCCGAGGGCAAGCACTAGTGCGATCTCAGCACCAGATTTCGCCTCAGACCTCACTAGATGGACCGCGCAGCCCTCACTCTTCGCCTTCGAACTCGTATTGGACTTCGACCCGCTTGGACCGTGGCTCGGGGAGTCATCGTCCTCATCACTGTCATTCCCGTCAGGTTCGCCAGCGTCAGTACCGCCCATACCGCCGGAACCCGACCGCCCGCCTGCGCCGGATGTACCCGTAGCACCCGAACAAGCCTGTGAATCGTGCGTCTCGCACCAGTCTAGGCAGTCGTCCTCGCCATCGCCGCTGCGATCGCCACACTTGTTTGGGTTTTTCGGCGCCGGATCGCAGGCGTCGCCCGCGGCATCCTCGTCCTCGTTCGTTTGCGAGGCGTTCTTGGCGCCGGGGCAGTTGTCCGCTGAGTCTTCGATGCCGTCCTCATCGCGATCGCCGACCGCAGCGAGCTTCGCCGCTGTGATCTTGAGGTTATCGAACGCGGCGTACCCGGCAGTGACGAGATCGAATACTACGATGACGTTTCCAGTCTTAGCCTCACCGGCGTCGAGCGCGACAGTCCCGCGGGTCCAGTGAAACTTCCAAGCGTCGGACGAGGCCTCGCCCTCGAGGGTTTTCTCGTCGAGCTTCTTGTTGCTCCAATTGAACTCGCCGTCCGCGTCCTCGAGAAGCATGACTTTGAACTTGGGCGTCTCTACGCCGAAGGGGCCACCACAACCCTCGACGTCGATCGACGAGACGTCCATCGCGACGTTCAGATACTGCTGGCCTTGCATGTCGAACCGGAACGCCAGCTTGTCGTCCTGAACGCTGCCGAGCATGCCGAGCGCGTAGTCGCCATTGCGACTGCCTTGCTCGGAGTACTTACCCATCGGGTCGTGCAACACGACGGTCTCGACCGAGTATTGCTCGATGAAGTTGTAACCGACTTTCCCGAAGGTCTCGTTGATGCCCGCCTGATCGAGCGAGTTGCCGCAACTCACCTCGACCGGTTGGTTCGGGTCCTCGAAGTCGTTTTCGTAGAGCGTGATTTCCTGTGCAGCTACGAGCGGCGGTGCCGCCCATGTTAGGCTGACGGTGAAAAGCGCTCCGAAAAGCCAGGAATACGGCAGCTGGCGCGGAGTCAAAACGGAAAATAAGCCGTAACTCTGGGGTTCAGTCACGCTGAGCCTCCTGAAGCAAGTGCTCTAGTGACTTAACACCCCGGACTAGTCGGAGCAAGGAACACCCTGGCCTCCGCGGGGCAGCTGACGGCTTCAAACGGCTGGCAGCTTCAAGCGGCGGGCGGGGGGGGGATACTGCCCGAGCCGTGCCTCTTCGCCAGGTATTCGATGAGGTCGATCTTCGTGATCACCCCGAGCAGCGTCTGGCCGTCGAGCACGATCGCCATCCGCGCATCCACGAGCGAGCTCTGTACGAGCTCGATGCGTGTCTGCGGCGTAACCGTCGCGTAGTCGCCCTCTGCGAGCGGCCCGACTGCAGTGGATAGCGAGTATTCGCCGCTGGCGAGGTACCGGAGCAGCGCGACCTCGGTCACGATCCCGATGAGCTCCCCGTCTTCCATGACCGGCATCTGGGAGATGCCGTGGTCTTTCATCGCCGCGATCACGTCGCGCACACGGTCGTTCGCGTTAGCACTGATCAAGATGCGCTTCTGACGCCCGATCAAGTCCGCGACCACGCCGAGCCCCGGCCGGCCTTCCAGAAACCCGTTTTCGCGCAGCCACTCGTCGTTGAACACCTTGGACAAGTATTTCGAAGCACCATCCGGCAAGAGGACTACGATGTTTTCCTTCTTGCCGTGCTCGCGCGCGTACTTGAGCGCGCCGGCGACGGCAGCGCCGGACGAGCCACCCGCGTACAAACCTTCGAGCCGCACGAGGTCGCGCGCCGTAAGGAAGCACTCTTTGTCGTCCACGCGAACGATGTCGTCGAGCAGCTTGGGATCGAACGTCGAGGGTAAGAAATCCTCACCGATGCCTTCGACCTTGTAAGTGAAAGGCTTAGTGAGCCGCGCGCTCTTCACGTAGTCGTAGTAGAGCGAGCCGACCGGATCGACGCCGATGAGCTTGACCTCAGGCTTGCGCTCTTTCAGATAACGCCCGACGCCCGCCATCGTGCCGCCGGTTCCCATGCCGGCGACGAACACGTCGATTTGACCGCCGGTGTCTTCCCAGATCTCAGGTCCAGTCGATCGGTAGTGGCCGCCCGGGTTGTCCTGGTTGTGATACTGGTTGGCGTAAAAGCAGTTGGGTGTTTGGGTCGCGATCCGCTTCGCGACCGAATAGTAGCTGCGCGGATCGTCCGGCTCGACTGCAGCTGGGCACACCACGACGCGCGCACCCCAAGCGCGAAGTGACGCGATCTTCTCCTGCGACATTTTGTCGGGCATCACGAATACACATTGATAGCCGCGCACGGCCGAGATCATGGCCAAGCCAGAGCCTGTGTTTCCGCTCGTAGCTTCGACGATCGTACCGCCTGGCTTCAGGTCGCCGCGCACCTCGGCCTGCGTGACCAAGTGCAGCGTCATGCGGTCCTTCATCGAGCCGCCGGGATTCATGTACTCGCACTTGACGTACACGTCGGCCGCGACGTCGTGGGCGAGCCGCTGAAGCTTCACCAGCGGGGTCTGACCGATCGCCTCGAGAATATTGTTACGGGCGCGGGGCAACATGTTCGAGAACCTCGGGGTTGGGCGTCACGCACCAGTCGATTAGCGCGCGTCCTCGTTCTCAGTATGGTTGTTCGACTAGCGACCAGGCAAGGACGGCCGCAAATGACTCAGATCCGCGGTAGCCGCGAGGACTTGTACCGGCGCGTAGCCGCAGAACCGGGCACAGCGCCCAAGATCGGGCTGCGCGAAAACACTGCTAGGCCTGCCCCGTCATCCTCGCCACGCGAGAGCCGCTGCGCGCCGGCGTAGGCGATCATCGCAGCATTATCCGTGCAGGACGCGAAGGGAGGGACGTAAAGGCTCACACCCGCGGCCGTCGCTGCCTCGTGGGCGAGCTGGCGCAAGCCGCGGTTTGCCGCGACGCCGCCCGTGATCACGAGCCGCGGCACGTTGCGCTCGGCGCACGCTTGTAACGACTTTTCGACGAGGACCGCGACGGCGTTCTTTTGGAACGACGCACACACGTCTTGCACGACCTCGTCGCTGAGCGGTTTTTCGAGCGCCGCAACGCGTTGCGCGACCGCGGTCTTCAGCCCGGAAAAGCTGAACTCGAGGTTCTTCCGGTGCGCCATCGGCTTCGGCAACTGAAACCGTTCCGCGCGACCGACCGCAGCGAGCTTGTCGACGCGCGGTCCGCCCGGATAGCCGAGGCCGAGCAGCTTTGCGACTTTGTCGAAGGCTTCGCCAGCCGCGTCGTCTCGCGTTTGACCGAGCTGTTCGATGTCGGAGGACGATCGCACTTCGTAGAGCGCAGTGTGGCCACCACTGACCAGCAGTGCGATGAACGGAAACTCGGGAGCGGCCGACGCGGGATCGGCCTCCCGGCGCAAGAACACCGCGAGCAAGTGACCGATCAAATGATTGACGCCCACGAGCGGTAGCGACTGTGCGACGGCGAGCGACTTCCCGACTTGAACACCGATCAGAAGTGCACCGATGAGGCCCGGTCCATTCGTGACCGCGATCCCGTTCAAGCCGGAGAGCCCGCCCGGAACCGCCTCGAGCGCGCGCTCCACGACCGGAACGATGTTTTCCATGTGTGCGCGCGCAGCGAGCTCCGGCACGACGCCGCCGTAGGGCGCGTGCAACTCGATCTGGCTCGCGACGACGTCGGACAGCACCAGCCCATCGGACCGCACGACTGCGGCAGCTGTTTCGTCACACGAGGATTCGATCCCGAGAACTATCACCGCGACTGCCGGCCCAAGATGAACACTCCGAACAGCGCTGGAAAGCGAACCGCCTGACCGTCGGCTGTGAGCACGCTCGGTGAGATCGCACGAACTTCCACCTTACCGGTGTCCATCAGTGACAAGAACAACGTCGCGTTGCGCGCAATCGCGGCGCCGTCCTCCGGCGCCGTCTCGAAACGCACGTTGAAAATGTAGTTCTTCAGACGCCCAAACCCGGGAAACGTGTACTCACTGAGCGCGTCGTGTGTGAGGTTTTCGATCGGCTCGAGCCGCGCGTGGTCGAACGGTCCGGTCGTGCCGTCGTCCGCCTTGCAATCGCTCTGGTTGCTCGGGCAGGTGAACGTGTGCACGCGACCGGGCGCGCCCTCCTCCCGGTTTTCGTCCGACTCGGCGTCGACGCCGGTCGCTTCCGGATCGAACTCGAGCTCCATCCGCGTGTGCGACGAAAAGCCCGTGCGGATGAACGACGACTGCTCCGGAGCGCTGTCGCTTCCGACGACCTCGCCGCGGAACACCGTGCCGCGCGTGGTCTCGAACTCGTGCAGGTCGTCGCAGCCAAAGGCGGCGAGACCCGCGAGCGAGAACAGCGAAAACAGCGCGAGCGACCGGACGTTCCGAAGCGGCACGGACCGGTCCTAGCACGGCGAGGGTTTCTCGACTACCGAACCGCGCTCCGAGCCGTCTCGGAACGCATCCCGCCGATCGTATCTCCGAGCACCGTGCGCGCCCGCTCCGCGAGATGATTGGCGAGATCCGCCGCACCCGCGACCGACGCCAGCTCGACGCCTTCGTCGTACAAGCGGAGCGCTTGCTCGTGCTCGCCCTGGGCACTGCGCAGCCGCGCCCAAAGCGCCTTCGCCCGCGCTTGAAAGTACGGCACTCCAGCGTCGTCCACGTGTTGCGTCGCGCGCTCGAGCCCGGCCTCGGCCGCGCCATTGTCGTTGTCCTCGAGCATGGCTTCCGCGAGATCGAGACTCGTGCTCGCGCGGCGTATCGCGTCGGCGCCGTCCTCGGTCAGCAGATCCACGACTGCCTTCAACGCGGAGATCGCGCTCTTCGTGTTGTTTTCCTTGCCGCGCAGCTCCGCGAGCGCGATCTGTACGTCGGCCTGCACACTCGCCGTATCCTCACGGTACGCGAGCTCGAGCGCTTGCCCGAGCAATCGATAGGCTTCGCGCTCGCGCTTCCGCAGCGACACGACGCGTGCGAGCGCGATCAAGATCGGCGCCCGCTGCGAACCCGCCTGGCCCGCGTGCTCGAGTGCTTCGCGCAGCACGCCCTCGGCGCCGGACGCATCCCCGCGCCGTGACAGGACGACACCGAGGCGCCGGCCCAAGCTCGCGATCACGATGTCGAGCGAGGTGTCACCAGACTCGAGCAGCTCACGCCGCGCGAGCTCGATGCCGCGCTGAAAACCGTAGACCGCTGTGTCGAGATCGCCACGCGCGGTCGACACGTCGCCGAGCCGTTCGAGCAGCATGATCGCGCCGAGCGCTTCGCCCGAACCGCTCGCGTGATGCGCGCGAACCTCGAGCGGGGCGTCGCTCGTAGCAGCGATTTCGAGCGCGCGCGTGTGGAACGCTTTGCGCGCTTCGGCCGGGGTCGCCGCTTCGACCAAGTCGCGGATGAACGGGTGCACGATCTCGATCGCGTCGCCGGTCTCGACGACGAACCCGCGCGCGAGCAGCTGCGGCAAGCTCGCCATGTATTCAGGCTCGGCCATCCGCTCGAGCTGGGCGCGATTGGCGCTGCGGCCGAGCACCGCGATCATCTGCAGGAGCTTGCGCGCAGTGACGTTGAGCCGTTGCGTGCGCTGCGAAACCGCGTCGGCGAGCCGCGACGGAAGGCTCGGCCGCGGATGATCGATGCTGAGCCCCAAGGCTTGCAGCTGCTCGAGGTAGAGCGGAACGAGCAACCGCTCTTCCGGATGCGGCTCGCTGTCGAACGACAGCGCTTGGCCGGACAGAAACGCCTTTGCTTCGTGCAGCGTGAATCCGCGCAGCGCGAGCACGGCAGTGTTCGGAGGCAACGGAATCGGCTTTTCCTTGCCGGTCGCAGTCACGAGCAACACCGAAGTACCGGCGCAAAAGCGCGGCAGCTGCGCGAACACGCGCGGCGACAAGCCATCACAGCGGTGCAGGTCGTCGACCACGAGCACGATGCGCTTGCCACCCGCGTGGGCTTGCGCTTTTCGCAAGCAAAACGACAGCGCGCACGCAACTGCGCCGACCTTCGACTCTGCCCAAGCACCGAGCACGCCTTGCGGGTTCACGAGCTCGCGTAGACCCGCAGCTACGAGCGGCTGCTCGCGCGCCTCACGGTCCGCCATCGCGATGATCGCTTGATCCTGGCCGTCGAGCAGCGCGTGCAGCAGCATTCGGACCGGGTGGTACGCGACCGGCGATCCGCTGTCGTGCGGACCTGCGCCGACGACGAGATCGCCATCCTGCGCTGCGCGATCCGCGATTTCGGCGAGGAGCCGCGTGCAACCCACGCCGGGCTCACCGACCAAGTTCGCCGACACGAAGGTGCCGTTGGCAGCGGCGCGCATCGCCTCGAGCGTCTGCAGCTCTTTGTTCCGGCCGATCAACAGCGGGTGCTGAGTGCGCGCGATCGTCATGCGAGGAGGCAGCGACGCACGCGGCGTCGGAGTCGGATTGATCTGCAATGGAGCGCCGCACTCCGCGCAGAAGCGCTTGTTCATCGGCGACCT
Organism: Polyangiales bacterium; assembly: GCA_035687405.1. Classification (GTDB taxonomy): domain Bacteria; phylum Myxococcota_A; class Polyangia; order Polyangiales; family JAFGIB01; genus JADGRF01. Next base: position 9,095 of record DASRXR010000293.1, on the reverse strand, counting down.
GCAACCGCATGCGGAGCAGGTGATCTCGGCCGTGCTCGGCGAGAGCTCGGCAGAGATGCGCCGAAGCGCCGAAGCCATCTCATCGGCGCGCTGAAACCGAACCCGCGGGTTCTTCGCGAGCGCGCGCAGCAATGCCTGCACGAGCGAGTCGGGCAGCTGGCGCTTGGGCGCGAGCTCGCGCGGATCGGGAATTGGATCCTGGATGTGCTTGAGCACGACGTTCGTCGGCGTATCCGCGATGAACGGCAAGCGTTCGGTCAGGAGCTCGAAGAGCATCACGCCGACCGAGTAGATATCGCCGCGTGCATCGACTTCTTCGCCCCGACCTTGCTCGGGCGACATGTAGTCGGGCGTGCCGCAGACCAGGCCCGGCAGCGTGATCGAGTGCTGCGCTTGGGCCCCGCTCAAGAGCTTTGCGAGACCGAAATCCACCACCTTCACGAGATCACGGCCGGCCTTGAGCCGCTCGATGATTACGTTTTCGGGCTTGAGGTCGCGGTGCACCACGCCGAGCGCATGCGCTTCACCGAGCGCTTCGAGCACCGCGCTCACGATGTCGCAAATGCGCGCGGTCGGCAGCGGCCCGTCTTCGCGCATCAACCGTGCGAGATCTTTGCCCTGGAGGTACTCCATCACCAGGTACAAAATGCCGTCGTCGGTCCGGCCGAAGTCGATGATGCTGACGCTGTTCGGGTGATTCAGCCGGCTTGCGGCGCGGGCTTCGGTGTAGAACCGGGCCACCGACTGCTCGTCCGAGAGCAGGTGCGGGTGGATGACCTTGATCGCGACCGTGCGACCCAGCATCCTCTGCTCGGCTCGGTACACTCGCCCCATGCCGCCCACACCGACCAGCTCCTGGATGCAGTACGAGCCGCCGATCGTCCGCCCGACGAGCGGATCCTTGGTCGCGGGGTTGCCGCTCTGGGCGGCAGCACCACACGACGGGCAAAAGCGGTCACCTTCGCCGTGTGGAGTGCCGCACTGATGGCACAGCGTCACGGATTCCAGGATAGCGCAGACCTTTCCGGGTCTAAAGCACTCTCGAGTGGTGAGCTTCATCCAGCACTCGTGTTGGGTCTCGGCGTGAACGTTTGGGTGACACACGTGCTGCTCGCACTCGTGTCCTACGGCGCGTCACCACTTCAACACGTTGTAGGCGCGTGCAGTTTGTTGTGCCTCTTGCTCGGCGTCGCCGCGCGAATGACGCGGGAAGGTGAGCGCTGGCGGCGCGCGGTGCGCTGGATGCTGCTGTGCGTGTATCCGGGCCTGATCGGTTTGTCGCTCTCACTCGGAAGCGAGCAGATTCGAGAAACCGCCTACACCGCCCTCTCGATGCCGCTGTGTGCGGCATCGCTCCTCGCTTACGTTGCAGCCGCAGTCGTCGCCTGCCGGCAGGTAGAGCGACCACTCGAGACTCAGTCGCACCCGTTGAACGGTCGCGAGTCGATTCCTGCGCCTGCACGATTGCGACGCTTCGTGATCGGCGTGTGCTTGTGCGGCGCGTTTGCGATCGCGGTGATTGCGCCGCTCATCCCCGAACGCGCGGAAGTCGCGGACGCTTGGGGCGACGCAGCGGAAGCTGGCGCGGTGCTGAGTGCGCTCGCGGCTGCCGCAATCGCGGTGTCGGTGATCGTGATACACCTGGGCAGCGCGTTGCGACGGAGCGAAAAGCCGCGCGAAACGATGCGCCAACGCCAGCAACGCATCGCGACCTTGCTGTTCCTCACGCTGCTCGGCTTCGTGACCTATTTTACGGTCGTGCCGTGAGCTCGCGTGCGCTGGCTTTGGCGAGGATGGCTTCGACGAGCGACGGATCGAGCGCAGCGTCGATGACCTGAGGTTCTTTGTAGATGTGGTTTTCGATGTTGAACTTGTCGACGGCCAGGCTCGATCCGTAGACCGACGCAAAGCCCTCGGCTTTGGCAAAGCGCTGGCGATTGGCCTTCAAATCCAGAATGAACGTACCGTCGACGAAGCGCGCATACGCGGCCGGCTCGACTCTCACGCGCGCGCTCATGATCTTGATCGCATCTGCGCGGGTCGCCGGATCGCCGATGTAGCGCGCGACGCGGTCCCACACTTCCACGACTTTCGTCCACTCGGCGCGTCGCTCGCGCAGGCTCTTCGGCTGGACGAACAACAGGTCGTAGATCAAGCCGGGCACGTCTGCGCTCGTGAACAGCGCCTTCGAGCCGCGAACCTGCTCGAGCGCTTGCCCGCTATTCGGTTGCCACGCCGCAATGGCGGAGACCTTGCCGGATGCGAGCAACGCCGGAGTCTTGTGGGTGCGCTCGTTGACGATCTCGACGTCCGACTCCGCCAGGCCCGCCGATTTGAGCGCTTGCAGCAGCAACAAGTGATCGACGAAGCCGATCTCGACACCGATCTTCTTGCCGCGTAGCTGCGCGATAGCTTCGATCTGCGGTGCGGCGACGAGCATGTCGTTGCCGTTGCTGTAGTCGTTGATCAAGATCCCGACGCTTTGCGCGCCGCTTCCCGCGAGCACGAGCGCATCGCCGTTCGTCATGCAGACTGCGTCGACTTTGTTCTGGGAGAACGCTTCCATCGACGGCACGTACTCGAGCCATACGAGCTGAAGGTCCACACCAGCCTCTTTGAACCAGCCCTTCGCGGCTGCGATCTCCCACGCGACCCAGCCCGGCCAGTCGCTGTACGCCATGCGCAGCGCGCGCGGGCCAGCCGGAGCTGCAGCTATTGGCGGCTGGGCGGCTGCAACTGCGGGTGCTGCCTGCGGTTCGGCCGCGGATGGACTTGCTCCTGGCGGCGGTTTGGCTCCGCCGCTGCACGCTCCAAGAACACTGTATACGATTGCTAGCCCTAGGTTTCGAACTGCAGTCGCCATCTCCCCCACCCCATCCTTCCGACTCAGCTCGCTAACGCTTGCTCCACCGCGCGCAGAAACTCCGCGCGTCCTGCCGCTTTCGAGATCGAACCGTTCGCGCCGCGCTCTTCGGCCACGCGTGCGAGTGGCCCGGGATCCATACTGCTGCACAAGAGCACGCGCGTGGCAGAGCCGGGGCCGCTCTTGCGGATGATGCCCAACAGATCCGGGCCGGCGAGCCCAGGCATGAACACGTCGAGGATCACCAGGTCGTAGGCGTTGTCGCTGACGGCTGCAGTCGCGCCGAACGGACCGACGTGGACGTCGACGCGGTAGCCGGCGCGTTCCATCCGTTGGCGCGTCATGTCTGCATAGACCGGGTCGTCATCGATGATCAGGACTTTTGGCATGGTCACTCCTCACTCCTCACTCCTCGTGGGACGCGGTTGAATGGGCAGCAAGACCGCGAACTCGCTGCCCTCGCCGACGCGGCTCGCGACGGAGACTTCGCCGCCGAGGAGCTCGCTCAAGCGGGACACGATCGCGAGACCGAGACCGGTGCCGCCCTCGGCGCGACCATCCGCACTGTGGGCTTGGCGAAACGGCTCGAAGATGTGCTCGAGCTGGTCGGCAGCGATGCCGATCCCGGTGTCGCGCACGCGAAACAACACGCGGTCGGTTCCTTCGGGCTGGACCGAGAGTGTGACTTGGCCGCGATCGCAAAACTTCACGGCATTGCTGAGCAGGTTCGTGAGGATTTGGCGGACCTTCGTCGGATCCGAGACGAGCTCGAGTGTGCGCGCTTCGGCTTCGAGCTCGACTTTCACTTGGGCGGAACGCGCGAGTGCAAACGCACGCGCATCGTTGACGGCTTCCTCTGCAAGCTGCACTGGGTCGAACTGCTCGCGGCGCATTTGCATGCGGCCGGCTTTGAGCTTCGAGAAATCGAGGATGTCGTTGATGAGCGCGAGCAAGCGCCGCGCACCGACTGCGATGCTCTCGACGTTGCGGCGTGCGGGTGATTCGAGTTGCGGGCCGTCTTCGAGGACGAGCTCCGTGTAACCGAGAATCGAGTGCAGCGGTGAGCGCAGCTCGTGACTCATGAACGAGAGAAACTCGCCTTGCAGTTTGTAGGCTTGCTCGAGTGCTTGGTTCTTTTCGATCAGAGAGCGCTGGCTGCGTTCGACCACTTCGGCCATGTCGTCGAAGCGGGAGGCGAGCACGCCGAGCTCGTTCGGAGCGCGGTAGCGAATGCGATGGCTGTAGTCGCCGCGCGCGATCGCGGTCGTGCCGTCGAGGAGCAGCCGGATCGGGCCGGCGAGCGCGCGCAAGCTGAGGAGAAGCACGAGCAGCGCGACCAGGGCGGACCCAGCTGCGAGAAGGTTCGCATTCGTGCGTAGGTTGTGGGCCCTTCTGGTCGCTGCCCGTTCCAGGTGCTCGGCGGCAGTGCGCTGTACTTGGATCGCGCGATCGAACCAGGGAAGCATGCGCCGCTCGAAATGCTCTTTGCGCGCGTGGTGAAAGATGCGCTCGGCGTCGTAGAAGTGGCCGCTTGCGCGTTCTGCATCGGCGTCGGCCATCGCGGCGTGAAGGTCGCGGCTGATCGAGCGGAGGGAGGCCCAGTCGAGGCTGTCGTCGTCGTGATGCCGCCCGTCGGGCATGTGCGCCATGCGCGACTCGAACAGCTTTACCGCGATGCGGCGTTCGTTGTTTGCGACGAGTGTGCGCTGGCCGAGAGACTGATCGAACGCGTTCATGTAGCGATGACAGATCAGGGCGAATGCGAACAGGTCGCGGACGTCGGCGTCGGCGGCATTGGCGCGGCGTGCGCTCGACTCGAGTGCTTGAGCGCCGAAATAAAGAAGGCCAGCCATGCTGAGTGTCATGGCGAGGCCTGCGATCCAGCCGGCGACTAGTCGCGTCTTCAGGCTGTGCAGAAAACGCAGGCGCATGCTGCGCGCGATTATGCCGGGAAGTGGGGTTGAGCTGATGCGGGGGCGAGAGAGTTTTCAGCGATTAGTTGTGTAACGCGTGGGAAATACGTGGGCTTGAGAGGCTGTCGCACCATGTGCTCGATGTACGCGTCACGGAATCAAATGTCCGGATGCACGCGTCCATCCGCGCTGAGCTCGAGCATGTCGATCTCCTCTTCGATCACGTGAAACGCGTCATCTCCGATCACCGAACGCGCACGCAGCTCCAACAACGCTCGCCGCTGCACCGTCACCGCCTGCCGTTGCATCTGCGCCAGGCTGTCCCCGTCCCGCACGTCCCGCACAACCTCGACCTCGATCGCACGCAACCGCGCCGAGTACTCCCTCCGCAACAACGCAACTGCCGGGGGCGGCTCCGCCTCCGCGTGCCGCTCGAGATCACTCAACGCCGCCCTCGCTGTCTCCGCCCGCGCCACTTGCAACTCGCGCTCGACCGACCCGTCGTCTCGCAACCCGAGCACTCGAATCAGCGGTCGCAGCGTCGCCCCCTGCAACACGAGCGTGCTCAGCACCACACAAAACGCCGCAAACACGATGAAATCGCGGTGCGGGAACCCATTCGGCCCGTCCGGCAACGCGAGCGCCGCTGCGAGCGTCACGATGCCGCGCATCCCGCACCACGCGATCACGAGCCCACTGCCCAACGTCGGCTTCATGCCGGAACCCGGATCCTGCGACACCCCGCGCGCGATCCGCCAGCGCACGAGCTTGTTGAAGCTCATCCAAAATAGGAGACGCACGCCGATCACTGCAAAACAAACTGCAACCGCCGCCCACACGTAGACGCGGAAATCGGTATTCGCCAAGCGCTGTAGAATCCCGCGCAGCTGCAACCCGATCAGCACGAACGCGAGCGCATTCAACACGAACACGGCGACGTCCCACACCGCGTACGACGCGATCCGCCGCCGCGCCGACGTCGTCCCCGGCGAGACTCGGGCGATCGTCATCGCGTAGGTGACGAGCGTGATGATCGCAGACACGTGCAGACGGTCGGCGATCAACCACACCCCGAACGTGCTCAAGAACTGTGTGAGCACCGACGTCGGAATATCCGTGATTCGATTCGCCAGCGGCATGGACAACTTCGCGAGCACGAGACCCAACACCGCACCACCGCCACACGTGAGCAAGAGCGTCGGGACGATCGCCCACCCCGAGAACGCGCCCGTCATCGCGGCTCCCATCGCGATCCGATACACGAGCAGCGCGCTCGCGTCGTTGAACAAACTCTCGCCCTCCAGGATCACCATGATTCGGTGCGGCGGGCGCAAGCGGCGCAACACTGCGGTTGCAGCCGAGGCATCCGGGGGTGCGACGGTCGCGCCGAGCGTGATCGCAGCGGCCCAACCCAGGCTGGGGATGCTCATGCGAGCGACCCACGCGACCACGGCGATCGTGAGCCCGACGGCCACGAGTGCGAGCATCACCACCGGCACGATGTTGGCGCGCAGGTCGCGCGGCGAAGCATCGTAGGCCGCATCGAGCAACGTCGGCGCGACGAACAGCACGAGTGCGAGCTCTGGGTCGAGCTGCACGTCGGGGACGCCTGGAATCAGCGCGACACCCGCACCTGCAAACGCCAGCAGTGCGGGGTAAGGCACACCGATGCGGTCGGCCCAGAGCGCGAGCACGGCGCCGACCAGCAATAAGGCAATCGTGATCTCGAAGATGACCATCAGCGTCCCCGCAGGCAGGCGTGTGCCATAACTCGCGAGCCTCCGCGAATGCAACGCTGGCGTGTAACACCCTTGTTTCGCAGCCTAGAGCTGCAGTTGCTGCGCTGCGATCGACACCGCGGCCGCCGCGAATTCTGCGGCAGATCCGACGACAAATCATCTCTGTGATTACGGACATCCGTCTCTTGCCAACCGATTGGCCAGCGCCTAGCGTCTCCCGCTCCTCTCGAGCGCAAAAGGAGCCGCACCCATGACGACGCCACCTGATCGCGACCCGACGAAGGCCGAACCCGCCACCGCTCCCGCGCTCACTTCGAGCGACTTCCACCCGGAGGTCTTGCGCCTCTTCGACCGCTACGTGCACGGCCTCACCGATCGCCGCGGTTTTCTCGACGGCGCTGCGAAGTTCGCAGTTGCAGGTATGACAGCTAACGGCCTGCTCGAAGCGCTCTCACCGCGGTTTGCCGAAGCGCAAAAAATCCCGCCGACTGATCCGCGCCTCCACTCGGAATACGTGGAGATCGATTCGCCGCAAGGCACGGGTAAGGTGCGCGGCTATCTCGTTCGGCCGGCCAAGCCTGCGGGCAAGCTGCCGACGGTGCTCGTGGTTCACGAAAATCGCGGCCTCAACCCGCACATCGAGGACGTCACGCGCCGGCTAGCACTCGAGAACTTCCTCGCGTTCGCGCCCGACGCGCTGTTTCCGCTCGGCGGTTATCCCGGCGACGAGGATAAGGCGCGCGAGTTATTTCAAAAGCTCGACCAGACTAAGACGCGCGAGGACTTCGTCGCGGCCGCGAGCTGGTTGAAAGCCTATCCGGCCAGCAATGGCAAAGTCGGTGCGGTCGGCTTTTGCTACGGCGGCGGGATCGCGAACTTCCTCGCCACGAGGTTGCCTTGGTTGAGCGCCGCGGTTCCGTTCTACGGCATGGCACCCGCGACCGAGGAAGTCGCTAAGATCAAAGCAGAGTTAGTGATTCACCACGCTGCGGAAGACGAGCGGATCAACGCCGCCTGGCCCGCGTATGAGACCGCGCTCAAAGCAGCCGGCGTCAAATACTCAGAGTTCACGTATCGCGGGACTCAACACGGCTTCAACAACGACACGACACCGCGCTTCGATGAAGCTGCCGCCAAACTCGCGTGGCAGCGAACGCTGGCACTGTTCAATCGAAAGTTGCGCACCGCACACGCGAAGTAATTCACGCGAGCGGCTTCGAGGAACTGCAGGATTTGCGGGGATTTCGTGCTCAGAGCGAGCGCCCCGCAGGCCTGACTGAGCCGCACTTCCTGTGCGGCGCAGGGAAGGACCGAGGAGGTGAGCCGCTCTGAGCGCGAACGCCGAAGCAACCCGTTCGTGCAATGATCGCACGCTTGCGCTCACCGCGTGTGTGCCGTACTGCTCGCACTTTGGAACTTGGTAGTGAGGGGATGTGCTCTGGGTCGCTTTCGACACCCGGTTGGCGCAAGCGAAGCGCCTCGTTTGCGCCGGCTTCCTGCTGTTCACCGCTTGTAGCGTGTACGACTCGAAGCTTGCGGACTCGCGTTCTAGCGATGCTAGCGACGCGAGCGTAACTCGATCGCAACGCGGGGACTCACAGCGCACCGGCGTCGGCGAGTTCGTCGATGCGTCGGTCGATGCGAGCGAAGCCGACGCATCATCAGCCTCTTCTGAGTGCCCGATTTCTTGCAGCGTTCCGAACGCGACGACCTCGTGCGAAGCGGGCCACTGCGTCGTCGCCGCCTGTCTCGAAGGCTTTCGCGATTGTGATTCGGTCGTCGGGAACGGTTGCGAGGCGTCTCTGAACGATCGACAGCACTGTGGTGGCTGCGATCAGGTTTGCTCGTTGAGTCACGCGAGCTCCGTCTGTCGCAACGGCGAGTGCAAGGTTGAAACCTGCGAGCCAGGTTTCGCGGACTGCGATGCCGATGGCAGCTCCTGCGAAACTGCGCTCGATACGCTGACTAACTGCGGGGCGTGCGGCGTGAAGTGCGGTCAAGCGAGCTGCACCGGTGGTGTGTGTAGTGCAGCGGACTGCCGCCAAAGCCCGGCCATGGCGGATTGCGACCACGATGGTGAGAGCTGCGAAACCGATCTGCGCTCGAACGTCGAGCACTGCGGGCGCTGTGAGAACGCATGTGAGTTCGACGCGGGTTTGTTGCCGCGCGCTGCGCTGAACTGCCGCGACGGCGTCTGCAACGCGGTGTGCGAAACCGGTTGGGGCGACTGCGACTTGAGCTTCCACAACGGCTGCGAGACGCCGCTGAACACGGTTTCGGATTGTGGTGGTTGCGGGCAAGCCTGTGCGATTGAAGACGCAACCGAGGTGTGCCGCGCGCAACGTTGTGAGGTGCTGCGCTGCGATCCGGATCGCGCCGACTGCGACGCGGACGGGCTGACCTGTGAGACGCGCCTCGATACGGTAGGCCACTGCGGGAGCTGCGACTTCGGCTGCGACTTGTCGCATGCAAACTCGGCGTGTCGCGGTGCGGTCGCGGCGCGCGCGTGTGCACTCGTGAGTTGCCAACCCAACTGGTCGGACTGCGACGGCGTCGCCGCCAATGGCTGCGAGCACGACG
>DASRXR010000292.1:0-29058 GCA_035687405.1 Polyangiales bacterium | reverse complement strand
CCACAATAAGAACGCGGCGCGCTTCTTCGAGCTGAGTTTCGCCAACGCGAGGTGCACGCGCCGCAGTTGCTCCGCTGACTGTGCGGCTCGTTCGGGATTGCCGATCGCCACAGGCTCGCGTTCCCACTCGGCACGCCGGCGCGACCACGCCGTCGGTCGCATCGCTCGGCGAGCGACCCGGACGCAAATGCCTCCGACGAAGGTCGAAACGGCACTGTCACCGCGAAAGCCCGGCAGGGCTCGGCAGGTCTCGAGAAACACGGTCTGCATCAAGTCCTCGATGTCGGCCCGCGGTCCGAGCAGCGAGTGAAGCAGCCCGAGCACGCGCGGAGTCTCCGCGCGGGCGAGCCGCTCCAATGCCGCTGGTTCGCCCGCACGAAGTGCAGCAACCCAGCGGTCCTCGGCCGTGGTCAAAGTCCGACCCGACTTTTCGGGCATCGTGACCGCCGCTGGGTCCACGGAGCTGAGTCGCACCAGGACTCGGTCGAGATGAAAGAATTTCACAGCCCAGCCCGCCCGAGTGCGCTTTCCCAAAGGACACCGGCCAGGAGGCCGACCCGAAACGCCCCGCCTTCGAGGACCTGCACGCCGCCGATGCGGTAGATGGTCCCCCGGCCGGCCCACTGCGCTTCTCCGCGCACGGCCAGGGCAAACCCCAGCGCGACCGACAGGCGGGCTCCGATGCCTGCAGCTAGAAGCGGCGAGAACTGGGCGTCGTGCCCGTACGAGTGGCGCTCGGCATCCAGGGCCTCCACGCGCAGATAGGAGGTCCCGGCCGCCAGCTGCGTCGTGAGGCCGAGCCGGCCGAACGCGTAGCCGAGGGTGGCTTGCACTGCCGCGTCCATGGCTTGCGCGCGGACGTGAGAATCCTCCGCGGGAGCTGCCGCTGAGGGCTGCAATTCACGGCCGAGCGGCGCGGAAACGCGAACTCCCGCGGCCCAGAACGCTCCCGGGGTGTCGCGGCCCCAGGCGAGCTCGGCGCTGATCGCCGGTCGAACGAATGCGAGCGGGTAGCCGGGCTGACTCTGAAGTTCCAAGTCGGCGCCGATCGCGTAGTCCGGCAACCCGGAGCTCCTGAGGTTGCGCGGATCCGCCGACTCGGAAGTTACGCGCGCCTCGTCGGAGTGATCCGCGCGCATGGGGGGCGCCCGCGGCTCCTCGCGGGCGACGCGCTCTGGCGGGGGGCGAACCTCCTCCGTGCGCTCCGCGTGATCCACGGGCTCAGGCGAAGTGCGATCGTCTTCGATTCGATTCACGCGTTCGGGTTCAGCGCCGCGAAGCTCGGTTTGAGGTTGCGCATCCTCGAGCGCCACGTCGGTTCGAACGTCCGTAGAAGCAGTGGCGAATCGCGCGTCCGATCGCGTGCGACTCGTCGGGATTTCGCTCGCGCCGGCTCGTGCGGGCTCTACGCGGCTGCTGCGGCGCGTTTCGACACTCGACAACTCGAGCAACTCCGCCGCTGCGAGCGCAACCGCGTACGGCGAGTCCGCGAGCAGGTTCAAATCGAGCGCTCGCGCCAAGCCGGCTGGAGATTCCGGCGTGACCACTCGCAACACGCCACGCTGGCGGTCGATCGAGACCGTGAATCGCGCTGCGCTTGCCGCGGGCGAACTGCCTCCCGGCGCTGCATCGACCAGCTGGACTGGCTCGCCGATGAGCTTCTCGAGCGCGCGCGCGACCCGCTCGTCTTCGACCTGGCGACGCACGAAGGACACCTGCGCTGCTGCGACCGGCGCCCAACAACTCAACGCGACGCACAGAACCGCGAGACGCATGCGCCGACATCGTCGCACTCGTCACGACGCGGGTCGAGACGGACGCTCGGCTTTTATTTCATCCGTTCGCTGCCTCGTAGCGACTCAGTGCCAACTACTCGAGTGAGGGAGCGATCATGCGCGGACCATCCTTGGAGACTGTCGTATTTACGCTGTTGTGCGGATTGCTTGGGGGCGCGGGTTGCGCCGACGAGCACTCGCCCGCCGGTGATTCGACCGACGATTCACCTGCACGGTCGCCTGCGAAGGGCGGCTCGACGCGAGCGGATCTCGCATTCGTTCCCGATTTTCCGGGCGCTGGATTGAGTGGTGCGGACGAGCCGCTCGTCGGCGGAATGATCTGTGATTCCGTGGTGCGAACGAGCACGAACCTGGTTCGGCCGAGCACGACCTGCTTCTTTCAGGCCGGCCAGACGCAGCCAGCCGCGACGATCGAACAGGTGCTCGAGTGTGTCGAGGGCATGGACGCTGTCCACCTTCGCCTCACGTTCGACCCGGCGTTCGTGGACAACACCTACGGCGAGAGCGCGATCGGTTGGGCCGCGCGCACCGGTGGCCCAGGTGCGCCGCCACCGGCTGCAATGCCGGGAGGCCCGGGTGGGGCGCCGATGCCACCGCCGCCAGCAGCTGCACCGCCGGGCGGACCGATGATGTCGGGTCCGATGCCGCCGCCGGCAGCCGCACCGGGCATGCCGAAGAAGGACAAAGGTCCGGGTGGACCGGGTGGCAAAGGTGGCAAGGGTCACTCGTTCAGGGATCTCGTCGGCAGCGATCACGCCGAGTTCATCGTCACGAACGACGACGGCGAGATCGTGTCTCAGTTCAAGCTCGACTACATCTCGGAGAATGCGACCGCGCCTTCCGGCTATGCGTCACTCGGCGCGCTCGGTGGCGACGGCCGAATGATCTTCGGCGACTCGAACGACATCGTGGATTGGCACACGTCGATCGAACGCAACTTGAACGAGCGCGGTTACGGCGACTACGTCATCGACTCACCCGAGACGGACCTGGACTACACGCCAAACGTCGAGACGCCCAACTGGGACTATCGCGTCGTCTACGAAGTCTGGATCGACAACGCTGCGTTTGGAACGAGTGGCTTCGGCGGAGCGCTGATCGAGCACGTGCATGCGTCGCCGTCGAAGGCTCCCTCCGACACGATCATCGTGATCCCTGGCGATTGTCCGTGTGTTCGCGATGGCGGTTGCGATCAACCACCGCTGACCTGCGAAGACACCCCGGACGATCCGGACTGCCAGCTGCTCTGATTCTCGATTGTTCCGAACACGATGGGCCGCCTGCGGGCGGCCTCCTTTCTACAAACTGGAGACGACTATGATCGATCGACCATCGCCGCCGCTGCGAGCGGCAGGGATACGTACGTTTGCGGCCTGTGTTTTGTTGGCGAGCGGACTCGGATACGGATGTGCAAACGAGCACGAGACGATTGCTAGTAACAGCGTGGGTGCCGCATACGACGCGCTCGCGAAGAAGCTTCATGACTGCAAACGCGAGAGCGACGCGTGTCGAGACGCGACCGATTGCAGTGACGATGCGCTCGCAGTCTGTGAAGACGAGCTTCACGATTGTGAGGCCACGGCTCGAGCGGCGGAGAAGGCCCTTCGTGAAGCGACGCATCTGTGCCAACTCGAAGAGGAGAGCTGCGTGGCCGCCCTCGGCGACACCGGTCCCGATGCACACAAGGCGTGTCACGATCAGAAGCACGTCTGCATGGAGGCGCTGAAGCCACCGGAGCCGCCCTGCCATGCTGCGCTCGAGCAGTGCCTCGACGAGGCCCGCGCCGCCGATATCGCGAACGGCGATCCGTTGCCGGATCCAGCGGTTGCCGATGGCACCGTGCCTCCTCCGCCCGGCCCGAAGCCTGGTCCCGGTAAGGGAATGAAGATGCCGCGACCGCAGTCGGCTGCCGAGATCGCGTGTCACGACGACGCGCGCAGCTGCATGATGGTTGAGATGGATGCGATGCGGCCCGAGCCTCCGCATTGCGCGCCCCCGATGCCTATGGGGCCTACGGGGCCCACGGGGCCAATCAAGCCCACGATGCCAGCCGAGCCGCCGGGTTCCCCGGACGACGACGATGGTGGAGTGAAGGAACCGCCGCGGCCGCCACACGCGGGTGAGCCCGCACCGCCGCCGCATGCCGGTGAAGCTGCGCCGCCGCCGGGAGAACCCGGGAAGCCGCCCAAAGGTGACGGACCGAAACCCCCACCGCCGCCCAAGCCCGGCGAGCCAGCGCCGCCGCCCGCTGCAGGTGTGCCCGCACCGCCGCCGCCGCCAGCTGCAGGTGAACCGGCTCCCCCGCCGATGCCACCGAAACCTCCGAAAGCCGGCGCAGGAGGAGCGGCCGGCGCGTAGGCAGACTCACTCGTCTTCGGTCGGCTCGCAGTGGATCGACGCTGCTGCGAGCTGACCGGACGTGTGAAACTCGATCGTCGTGAGGCGCGCACACATGCAGCCGACGGCGGCGGATGCTCTCACGAGCTCGCCCCGGCGTAGGCGCGGATCGACCGCGTCCAGACGACGCGCGATACCGCGAGCAGAAAGAGCGCGACACCGACCGCCGTTGCGAGGTGCGAGAGATCCGCTTTGCCGAGCAATGCGAGCGCCGGGTAGGTCGTGAGCAGCGCCAGCGGGATCACGAACGTGAACACCAACGCAAGTGCGCCACGAAAGATGCTCGACGGCCAACGCGCAGCCTCGAACAGGCTCACGATCAAGTAGTTCATGTTGTCGATCTTAACGACGCGGAACGCCAGGCTCACGACCAAGATCCAGATTGCGTAGAGGATCGCGAGCGCACAAGCCAGGAGCAAGCTGGCCAACACGAACCCGAACAAGCTGACGCGGCCGGGTAGGTGCGCGAGCGCCCACGCGATAATCGCGACGCCCGCGAGCACGTCTGCGAGGTGGGCTAGCTCGAGCTTCGACGTCGACAGCAAGAACTGCGCGTCCGCCGGCTTCAACAGCAAGAAGTCGAGCGTGCCTTTGCGGATGTGCTCGACGGCTTGGCTCAGCGACGGCTGAATCACACTCGCGAGCACGCCTTTGAGCATCGTGAAGAAGCCGACGACGACGAGCATTTCCTCGGCAGTCCAACCGCGGACGCCGTCGCGCATCGAAAAGAGTACGTAGAGCGGCACGAGCGCAGTGCCGCTCCAGAGGAGCGCCATGAACACTTCCATGAAAAACTCGAGCCGGTACTGCAGCGCGAGCAACAGCGCGGCTTTCAGCTGGACGCGCAAGAGTCCGAGGTAGCGGCGCATGAGTCAGCCTCCGTACGCCGCAAAACGTTTGATGCCGGCGCGCCACATCAGTGCCGCAAACACCGCGAACACGGTTATGTACGACCACTGCAGCGCGAGGTTATGCAGGGCTTGCTCGCGCCCTATGAGCCCAGTGAGGTTCTCGACCGGAAACGCGAGCATCTGCCGAAACGGTAGCCAGCGTACGATCGCGCCGAGCTGCGGCGGAAACAGCTCGAGCGGCACGACGTAGCCCGAAAACACGGTGTAGAGCGCGAGCCACAAATCGTAGAGCGCGACCGAGCTCTCCCACCACAGTGATAAGGTTCCGATGATCGCCATCGGCAAGAACGTCAGCAGGAACGCACCCAGAAATGAGACCGGTATGATCGCGAGCTGAACCGGGTCGCGCACCCAAATGTTCCCGAGCAGCAAGCTCGTGAGGATCGCGATCGGGACCGCGACCACGATGCGCATCGGTAATGCTGCCAAGTTCTCCGCGAGGTAGGTGAGCAGCGCATGAATCGGCCACAACAGGCGCCGCTGCAGCGTCCCCTGACGCACCTCCCAGTTCATGTCCCAGATCACCCACGCGCCGGTGCCCAAGCGCACGATCAGGGTCGCCGCGAAGTAGCTCGAAAACTCGCGCTCTCCGAATCGGCCGACTGCGCCTTCTGCCGCAACTGCAGTCCACAACGCGAGCATGATCAGCGGCGTCGTGTACGCGAGCACCCAGATCAAGAACTCGGCGCGATACGCGACCGCGCCGGCGAAGCCCACGCGCAATAAGCCAGGCATGGCACGCAGCGCGCGGAAAAAACTGGGCCCGCGCAGCCTCGGCCTCGAAGGAGACGACCTCGAAGCTGCGTCGTTCATTCGGCGTGCCTCGCGAACAAATCGGAGAGAACCTCCTCGAGTGGCGCGTCTTCGACCGTCATGTCGACGACTTGCAAGCGCGACAAGAGCTCCGACACCGCCGCTGGCAGCTGCGCCTGCGCCACTTGAAGTTTGACCTCCAGCTCCGTGGATTCGATCACGCGTGCCCCGGAGCATTCGAGCTCCGCAGTCGTCGCGGGCGCAGCCAGCTTGAGTGAAATGCGCTTTTCGGGCTTCGTCTCACGCACCAGATCCGTGAGTGAGCCGTCCCACACCAACCGGCCGTGGTCGATCGCGATCACGCGCGGACACAAGGCGGCGACGTCTTCCATGTAGTGACTCGTCAAGATCACCGTCACGCCGTGGCGCTCGTTGTGCCGGCGAATGAACTCGCGCACCGCAGCTTGCATCGTGACGTCGAGGCCGATCGTCGGCTCATCGAGAAACAGCACGCGTGGCCGATGCAAGAGCGCGGCGGCGAGCTCGCACTTCATGCGTTCGCCGAGCGACAGCTGCCGCACCGGCTTCTGTAACAGATCCTCGAGCTGAAGGACCGACACGAGCTCATCCAGCGTCGCGCGATACTCTGCGCGAGGCAGGTCGTAGATCGCGCGATTGAGCTCGAATGTCTCGGCGGGGGGCAGGTCCCAGAGCAGCTGCTGCTTCTGCCCCGCTACCAGCATGATCGACCGCAAGAACTCGGGGTTGCGCTCGAACGGAACGTAGCCGCTCACGCGCGCGTTGCCCGAGGTCGGAAACAGCAAGCCGCTCAACATCTTGAGTGTCGTCGTCTTGCCCGCGCCGTTCGGGCCGAGGAAACCCACGCGCTCGCCGGCTGCGATCTTGAACGAGATGTCGTCGACCGCTTTCACGACGCGCATCGGCCGCGAGAACAACGAACGGATCGCCGCTCCCACGCCGGGCGGCCGTTCGTGAACGCGATAGTGCTTGACCAGCCGATCGACCTCGATCACGGGCGTTCTTCTAGCATGCCGGCGGGCAGACCCGCCTCAGCTTCACGGCCCCTGGCGCTTGCTCGCTTGCAACTCGAGCACGGTGCGCGCGAGAAATGCGAGGAAGTCCCGCGCCAGCTCGATGTGCGTCTCGAGCACGGCCAAGAAGGACTCCAGCTCGATCTTGTTTGCGACTACGAGCGTGTCGGTCACGACGTCGTACGAGCGCTCCGCTTGTGCGAGTGAATCCATGATGCCGATCACGAAGTTCGAGCCGATCTCCTGCGTCTTGCCAGCGGCGTTCGTGCAACGCACGCGGCCGAATTCGATCAAGAACCAAAACGTCGAAGCGTCGCCGATCTTCCAGATCGCCGTTCCCGGCTCGAGTCGGACCTCTTTGCTGCAGCGCGCGAGCGCGATTAGAGCTTCGGCGTTGGCGTTTTCGAACAGTGGTGCGCGGCGCATGTCGATCAGGCGTTCCACCAACGTTCGCCGCTCGGGTCGGAGGATTCCCATGTCGAGTGGAGGCAGCGGCTCGAGCGCAGGTAGGTTGTTCCGCGCCGCGAGCAGCCCGCCAGCGCCGAGCCGCATCGAGTTGCGCGCGATGCCGAAGTCGTCCTCGAGCGCGTGCTCGAGCGCTTCCGCCGGCAACTCCAGCACGATCGCATCGCCCTCGGCTCGCGCGTCCATGCCGTCCGAATCGCGCGCCATCAATGTCAGCCAACCCACGACGTCGAGACGATGGGAGGTCATCGACGAGCCGCCTTTGCGATGCCAGCGCAGCTCTCCTTCGAGCACGACGTACGCGTTGCGCACCGGTTCGCCGAGCTTCAGCAGCTGCTCGCCCGGCTTGCAGGTCCGCACGCGCATGTGTTCGGCAAGCAGCGTGAGTGCGTGATCTTCGAGCGGTGCGAACGCCGGGAGCGACCGCAAGAGCAGCATCCGATCGCGCACGCCTTGAATCGATAGCTCGCTCAGCACGGCACGAGCTCCCCGTCGCCGCGGATCGCGGGCCCGAGCCGCAGGAGCGCGCGGGTGAGATCGCCGCGGCTCGGATCGGCTTCGGCGAGTGCCGCTATCAGCGGCGAGAGTTGCGTCAGGCCGAGCTCGGCTGCGTGAAACGCCGCGAAATCCTGCAGCGCGGGACTCTCACCGGACAACAACCGCTCGAGCTGCGCCTCGTAGCTGCGACGCGCCGGCCGATAGTACGAACCCGCCGCGGCGAGCCTTTCAGTGTCCGGCAGCTCTTCGACGAGGCCGAGCACTGCGCCGCGCAAGGGTTGTTCGAGCAGGCTGCCGAGGATCTCGACGCTGCTCGCGACCAATTTCGTTGTTCCGCTGCGCAGACCGCGCCGAATCTCCGCCATGTCGGCTGCCGGATGCGCGAGTCCGAGGAGCCGGAGCACGCGCCCGGTCGCGTTCCGTTGTTTGGCGCGCAACACGTGCAGTAAGAGCTCGTGGCCTGGAGTCGCGCGCGCCGCCTCCAGCTGCGCCCCGCGTTCGAGGCTGAGCCGCGCGTCGAGGTGGCGGTATGCGCGCGCGACCGTTTCGCTGATGACGCGATTCAAGGTGCGCCGGTCGGGATTTACGGTCGGGTGTTTTGCGACCAGGGTCTCGAGCGCGCGAATCGTCCTGAAGCGCAACATGCCGTCGCGCTCCTCGGTCAGCGTCGCGAGTAGGGCAGGCAGAGCGTCCGAAGGATCGAACTCGGCGAGCGTGCGCGGCAACTCCCAGCGCGACGACTGCCGGCGCTGCGGGTCGCGAAGCGCCGCGTGCACTGCTTCGAAGCCCGCATCTCGTTGCGCGACAAGGGCTCGCCGCGCGGCGCCTCGTGTGCGCTCGCTTCCGTGCGCGTCGATCAGGGCCTGAACGAACGCAGGCGAGGGCGACTGCGCCATCGCGGCGATCGCGGCCACGCGCACGTCGATCTCGGGTGCGGCTGCTAGCTTCACCAGTACGGCGTCGAACGCGTGGTCGGTGCGCCACGAGATCGCAGTCGCGAGCGCACAGCGCGTCGTGGCCTGGCCGCGTGTCAGCACCTCGTCGATGCGCGCCGCCGCTTCGGCGCCGGCGATCTGCCCGCTCGCGACGAGATGCACGACGATCGTCGCACGTACGTCCGGTGAGTCCTCCAAGCTGAGCCGCTGAAACAGCAACCGGGGATCCGGCGCAAGCAACGAGCGCGCCGCGATCGCGTCGCTACGCACGCGTACCGAGCCTTCTTCGAGCAGCCGATCGACCAGGTGAATGACGTCGGTGCGGCGTGCTCTCGCGAATAGCGCGAGAGCACGCAATACGATCGGCTCCGAGGGATGGTAAAGAATCAAGGCCGGCACGAGCCGCGCTTTGCGCTCGCGTTCCAGCACGTCGAGCGCGGCCAAGACTTCGTTGTCGTCGCGGCTGTCGAGCGCGGTCACGAGCGTCTCGAGCGATGCTATGTCCAAGTCGGGAAACGCTTGCGCGCGCATCGGATCGCTGTCGCGAAGCTGGTTGCGGAGCAGCCTGACGTAGTGGCGACGCAAATCGATCGCGCTGCCGAGCCAGATCAACGCGAGCAGACAGAACAGCGCGGAAAGCAACACACTCGAGTGCCGAGTGCTCGCGAGCGCGAGAATCGCGATAGACGCGACCGCTTGGCCTGCGCGTTGGCCGACGACGTCGAGCACGGATTTGATGCGCGGGCGGACGCGATCCGGCAGCGGAACGTACAAGAGCTCGGTCGCGGTGCGATGCAGCGAGTAGCGGAGCGCGCCGTCGGCCGCCTTTCCGAACAACGCAGCGAATAGGCCGAGGCCGACCAACAGACCCGCGCCCGAGAGCATGAGCAACGCCGGCAACGCTGCGAGCGCGACGCTCAGATCGAACCGCTTGAGCACGAACGGAGCGAGCACGACCTGACAGATGAGCGAAAGGACGTTGAGGCCGAGCGCGACACCGCCGAAGTACGTGCCGAGTTCCGCCGCCGGGACGCTCGCGGCGAGTGAGCTCTTGAATGCGAAGTCGAGTAGCGTGAGGCAGGCTGCTGACGCGAGCACCAGCCAGGCGACGCGGCGCACGTACGGATCGCGGCCGACCAGCCGCGTGTCGCGCGCGAGGTCCCGCTCGTTGACGCCGTCCGCTGCAGGCAACGGCTGTACGTCCAACACCGGGTCGGCCTGCGGCACCGGGCCACCGAATTCCATGCCTGCGCCGCCGCCGAAGCCGTAGCGCAGGGTCAAGCTCGCGAGCCCGGCGCTGATCGCAAACCCGACTGCAGCTGCGAGCAGCAGCGGCTCCGCGCCGAGATAGCGGGCGATCGCGCTCGCGAGCGCGCTGCCCGTGAGCGCACCGACGACGCTGCCCGAGCCGATCAACGGGTACAGGCGTTTGGCCTGGGTGACGCTGACGGCATCGGCGAGCCGCGACCAGAAGTGCAAAAGCACGAGCGCGGCGATGATCCCGGTCCAGATGTAGAGGGCGTACAGGCCGAAGCGCGACAAGTCTCCAAGTTGGTTTCCAGTCTGGCGGTGCTCCGGCAAGAACAACCAAAACGTGGCAGTCCCGACGGCCGCGAGCACGGTCCAAATCACGAGCGCGAAACGCTGCGGAATCCAGCGCCGAACCCGCGACTCGAGCCGGGCGATCACGAGCGACGAGCCGGCGATCGCGAGGTACATGACCGGCAGCTGCGTCGCGGGTAAACGCGCCAGAAACAACGCATCCCGCGCGGTTTCGAGCAGCGCGTGACTCGCGATCAACGCAGTCAAGAACAGAAAAGCAATCGCCGTAGGGCGGCGTTCGTTCGAACGCAAGCTGACCACTGATCCAAGCATTACGACCCTATTGCGCCGAGCGTACCTCGAGCGACCCATTCACCTTGTCCCGAAAAGGTGCGATCGGAAGCCCCGTTTTCGCCTGACCCGAGAATATCGCGCGCGCTCTTGACCGAGGCCTGCCGGATGTACGACTGATGGACCGTGACCGGACCGGAAGAAGATCGAGCAGTCACGGGGCGGCCCCTCCGCTTCGTCATCATTGGAGCTGGCTTGTCGGGCATTCTGAGCTCGATCAAGCTCGAGCAGGCCGGATTTTCGGATCACGTGATCTACGAGAAGGCGCCCGCGCTCGGCGGCACCTGGCATTACAACACGTATCCGGGCGTCGCCTGCGACGTCCCGTCGCACTTGTACAGCTATTCGTTCGCACCGAATCCGAGCTGGAGCCGCGTGTTCTCCGGTGGCTCGGAGATCCTCGCGTACATCGAGCGCGTCGCGCGCGACTACCGCGTCGAGCAGAAGGTCCGCTTTTCGGAGGAAGTCACGCAGTGTGCCTGGACTGGCGGGCGCTGGCAGATCGAGACGAGCTCCGGGCGTCGCGACGTGGCGGACGTTGTGATCGCTGCAACCGGGGTGACACATCATCCGAACGTTCCGAATCTGCCGGGGTTACCGCGGTTCAAAGGCGCGGCGTTCCACAGCGCGCAGTGGGATCACTCGGTGCCGATCGACGGGCGGCGGATCGGGATCATCGGTACGGGCTCGACCGCGACACAGCTGGTGGCTGCACTCGCTTCACGCGTCTCGTCACTCGCACTGTTTCAGCGCACCGCCCAGTGGGTGATGCCACAGGAAAACACCGAGTACAGCTCCGAGGATCGCGAGAGGTTCGAGCGCCAGCCCGAACGCATGCGCGGTCTGCGCAACGAGCTCGCGCGTCGTTTCGCGGAGAACTTCTCGGACGCGGTGGTCGACGTCGACTCGCCGCAGCTGAAAGTGATCGAGGATCTGTGTCGTGCCAATCTCGAGCGTTCAGTTTCTGACGCGAGCCTGCGCGACAAGTTGCGGCCCGACTATCGCCCGGCCTGCAAGCGTTTGATCATCTCGCCCGACTTCTACCAGGCGGTGCAACGGGCCAACGTCGACGTGGTGATCGAAGGGATCGAAGTCGTCGAGCCGCGCGGCGTGCGCACGCGCGATGGCGAGCTGCATGAGCTCGACGTGCTCGTGCTGGCGACGGGTTTTCGCACCGATCGGTTCGTTCGCCCGACCGCCGTGATCGGCCGCAACGGGCTCGAGCTGAGCGACCTGTGGTCCAAACGCCCGAGCGCGTACTACTCGGTCGCCATTCCGCAGATTCCGAACTTCTTCTTGTTGAACGGGCCGAACAGCCCGGTCGGCAACTTCTCGTTGATCGAAGTCGCGGAGCTGCAGATGGACTACATCCTGCAACTCGTGGAGCTATTGCGCACCGGCCAGTGCCGGGCGCTCGCACCGAGCGAGAGCGCCGCCACCGACTTCGAACAGGCGCGAAGTGCGGCGACCCAGCGCACCGTTTGGACGACGGGCTGCCGCAGCTGGTACCTCGATGATCGGGGCATCCCAGCCTCGTGGCCCTGGACGATGGCGAGGTTTCGCGCCGAGATGCGGGCGCCGGATCTGTCCGCGTTCGAGCGCGAGTAAACCCTGCCGACAGCGGCCTACCTCGGCGACAGCGGACCACACTCGAGGGGCAGTCGACCCGCGTTGTGACGCGCAATACGCATCCACTACCATCGGGTTGTGAGCGAACGCTATGCGCTGGGGAATCCTCTCGGGCACGGCGGAATGGCGAGCGTTCACGAAGCCGTCGACGTCGCGACGGGCCGCCGCGTCGCGCTCAAACGACTGCGGCCCGAAGCCGAGTCGCGACGCCGGCTGCGTAACGAGGAGTTGTTCCAGCGCGAGTACCACACGCTCGCGCAGCTCGCACACCCGCGCATCGTCGAAGTGCACGACTACGGCGTCGACGCGGACGGCGCTTACTACACGATGGAGTTGCTCGACGGTGGCGATTTGCAGCAACTCGCGCCGCTGCCGTGGCAAACCGCATGCGCGATCGCTCGCGACGTCGCGTCTGCGCTCTCGCTCTTGCACTCGCGCCGGCTCGTGCATCGAGACGTCAGCCCGCGCAACGTGCGCCGCAGTCTGGACGGGCTCGCGAAGCTGATCGACTTCGGTGCGATTGCGCCGATGGGACCGAGCAAGATCATCGTCGGAACACCGCCGTGCTGTGCGCCGGAGAGCGTGCACTTGCAACCGCTCGATGCGCGCACGGATTTGTTCTCACTCGGTGCGACGCTGTATTTCATGCTCGTCGGCCATCACGCTTACGCCGCTCGTAGCTTCGCGCACCTGACCCACGCGTGGCAGACCGGCTTCGCGCCGCCCTCGGAGTTGATCGGGGGCATTCCCGAAGCGCTCGATGTGCTCGTGATGGACTTGCTCCGGCTCGAGCCGGATGCACGGCCGCCGAATGCAGCCGAGTTGATCGCGCGACTGTGTGCGATCGACGGGACCGCGCCAGTCGAGCAATTGCGCGTCGCGCAGGCCTATCTCGCGCTGCCCACGTTGGTCGGGCGCGAGCCGATGCTCGCGCGTGTGCACCGTAAGTTGAAGCGCGCGGCTCACACGCGAGGTCGCACGTTGCTGATCGAGGGTGACGCCGGCGTGGGGCGGTCGCGTTTTCTCGACGCGTGTGTGCTCGATGCAGCACTGCTCGGTGCGGTGTGCGCGCGTGCGGATGCCGATGACGCCATCAGCGGCGAGTACGGCGTGTTGCATGCGCTCGGGCGTCAGCTGCTGCGAGTCGTGCCGGTCGCCGCGGAGAGTGCAGCCCGCTCGGATGCGTCGCTCGTGATTCAAGTCGTACCGGAGCTTGCGGCGAGCTTGCCGAGCCCGACCGAGCCGCCGCAGCCGATCGCGGCTGCGAGCCGGCGCCAAAAACTGCAAGCGGCGCTCTCGCGCTGGCTGAAAGCCGTGAGCCAGCACGTCCCACTCGTGCTCGCAGTCGACGACTTTCATCGCATCGACGAGTCCTCGGCGGCCGTGCTGTCGCTCCTCGCCCACGACGCACCGCACCACCTCGCGATCGTGGTGAGCGCGGAGCTCGGGCAAGGTTGGATTTCGCCGCCGGCGCGCAAACTGTTGCTCGAAGCGGCGACCCGCATTTTGCTGAGTCCGCTCAGCCGTGTCGATACGGAAAAGCTTCTGCAGTCGTCGTTTGGCGACGTGCCCAACCTGAACGCGCTGACTCACCGCATCTACGAAGTCGCGGGTGGAAATCCGCGCGACGTGCTGCGGCTCGCGCAGCACCTGGTCGAGCGCGGTGTGGTGCGTTACGCCGGTGGCGCGTGGAGCGTGCCGGCGCAGGTCGATCAGCTCGAGCTGCCGAGCAGTATGGCGTCCGCGCTGCGTGCTCGCGTGGAGGTACTCTCGCCGCGCGCACGGCGGCTCGCGTTTGCACTTTCGCTGTCGCCCGATCGCAACTTCGACTTTTCTGAATGCCAGCGGCTCGACGACACGCACGAACAGGTCGGCTCGTTGTTGTCCGATCTCGACGAGCTTCTCAAGGCCGACATCGTACGGCGAGTCGACGATCGACTCCGCCTCGCGAACCCGATCTGGATCACGCCCGTGCGCGAGGTGCACGCGCGCGACGAGGGTGCACTGTACTTGGAGGTCGAGCGGACGCTGCACGCGAGACTGGCTGCGGTGCTCGAAGCTTCGGGTCAGGAGTTTCGCGCGGGTCAACACTGGCTCCGCGCCGGTGAGCACGCGCGCGCGCTCGATGTGCTCGTCGAGCACGCACGACGATCACAAGACGACACTGCGCGCGACCCCGAGATCTTCATGCGCTACGCCCAGGGCTTGCCGGCAGATTGGCTCGAGACTTACGAGCGCGCGTTCGAGCTGTGCGCAGAGCTAAATCGTCCCCAACGCGATGCGTTTTACCTGCGCGGGCGGCTCGCGGGTATCGTGCCGGCGTTCGGCGCCGACGACAAAGGCCAGGTCGCCGCGCTCCTCGCGCGACTCAAGCAAGACTCCGGCCTCGCGGATTGGGAGACCCTCGACGCCGCTCTACCGCCCGGCCTTCGGATCGAAACAGCGATCGAGCTCGCCGAGGCGCGCCATGCGGCCGCACCGGACCACCAGCGCGTGTTGCCGCCGCCAGCTGCAATGGCGATGCTCTCGCGCACGGTCGGTTCGGCGGCGAGCCGCGTCGTCGCGGGGATCGATGTGCCCTACCTGCGCGCGTTGCCGGTGCTCGCGCCGTTTGCGCCGATCTCGACGAGCTTCGCGCTGCTCGACAAGCTCGTGCAAGGCATGGACGCGCGTTACACCGGTAACCCCGAGCGCGCCCGAGACATCTACTACACGGTGTTGGATCGTCTATCCCAGGCCGATCGCGCAGGGCTCGACGGTTCGTACGCCGAGATCACGCGCCTGTCGGTGATGAACGGGCTCGGCATGATCGAAGCATGTATGGGGCTCGCTTCGAGTCTCGACTGGGTGGAGCGCACGTCGAGTCATCCCGCGTATCTCTTGAACGCGGTGCAGACCCGCATGTTGTACCACCTGTACCAAGGCAACATTCACGCGGCCGACGACTGCAAACGCCAAGTCGAAAAACTGCGGTTGCAGAGCTTGCAGCTCTACGAAAGCTCGCACTTGGTCTGGGAGATCGGCGCCTACACGATCGCCGAAGATCTCACGCGCTTGCGGCACGCGATCGAAGCCTGTGCGCCGCTCGGCCAACGGTTTGGCCCGTGGCTCGCGGTGCAGCACTACGCCGGTGCCGAGTATCACCGGATTCGTCGCGATCCGGGTCGCGCGCTTTCCGGCGCCGAAACTGCGCTCGCACTCGCGGAGCCAGGTGTACACCCGCTGTGGGCGAGCATTGCGACGACGCGTGTCCGGGCGCTCGGCGATCTCGGCCGTCACGGCGACGCGCTCGCGGCTGCAGACACCTACGTCGAGCTCGCCCAACGCGCGGGCGTCGTGTCGTCGACCGATCCGCTGTGGCTCGCACTCGCGGTGTGTCGCGCGCGTGCTCAAGACGAAAACGCCGAAGCACTCGTGGACGACGTAACTGCGCGCTACGAAGCTGCCGGCGTGCGCGGCCTCTTGCTGGGAGCGGCACACGAGACGCGCGCGCGGATCGCGTTGATTCGCGGCGACCACGAGGCGTTCGACAAGTACGCGGAGGCGTGTCGTCAGGCGTATTGCAATCACCGCAACTCGGCGCTGCTCACGAAGTACAAGCGCCTGGTGCAAGAAGCGGAGCGCAAGCGCAACCCGAACGCGGGACCGCGCCTTCATGCGACGCCGGACTCGTACGGCAGCTACACCGGGATGCGGATCGTCGGCGCGCTCGAGTTTTGTCGCGGGTCCTCCGAACGCGCGCGGCTCGCACTCACGATCTTGGTGCGACAGAGCGGTGCGACCGCCGGTTTCATGTTCACGTTCGGCGCGACGGGAGCCGAGTGCGTGGGTGCAGTCGGCGGCGTGACGTTGCCGGAGAGCATCACGTCGCGCGTGGGACGCTACCTGGCGCACCACAGCGAAGAGGCGCCGACCACGTCGACGGACAGCCAGGACGACGATGCGTCCGACTCGATCGATTGGCGGGACGACGAAGGTCGCGAGTATCGGCCTGTGCTGCTCAGTCACAACCCGGGCGGCGGCATGGCCGTTACGGGGCTCGCGGTGCTGGCGCTGGGAAAGCCGGGAGAATTTCGCTACCCGGCCGAGATTGCGGCCGCCATCAGCCGCTTCTATGCGGATTCTGGCGACACTTCGATGCTCATCATGTCGGAGTAAGCCACCGCACGGTGCTTGCTGACGTGTTTGTCAGATAGCAGCGAGCTTCAGGCGCGGCGGTCGGTCCTGCTTTACACTCCAGGCGCGCTGCCCCGGCCAAGCCCCGCCGGAGCGCCTAAGTATGCCAAGGCTAAGGGAACTTCAGCCATGAAGTTGTTGATCGTGGAAGACGAAGCGAAGACCGCGGACTACCTCCAACGTGGTCTGTCGGAGCAAGGCCACAGCGTCGACGTGGCGCGGAACGGTCTCGACGGCCGCGGTCTCGCGCTCGCCCGCGACTACGACGTGGTCGTGCTCGACGTCATGCTCCCCGGCTGTGATGGCTGGAGCGTGCTGCAAGCGCTGCGCGCGGAGAAGCAGACGCCGGTCATCATGCTGACAGCGCGTGACCGCGTGGACGATCGCGTTCGTGGCCTGCAGGAAGGTGCCGACGACTACCTGGTGAAACCGTTCTCGTTTCTCGAGCTCGTCGCGCGCTTGCAAGTGATCACGCGGCGCGGCCGGGCCCAAGAGCAATCGCAGCTGCGCGTCGGCGACCTCCAGGTGGACTTGCTCAAGCGCAAGGCTCAACGCGGCTCGACGCGCATCGATTTGACTGCCAAGGAGTTTGCGCTCTTGGCCTTGCTCGCCCGCCGGCATGGCGAGATCCTGTCGAAGACGGTGATCGCGGAGTTGGTGTGGGACATGAACTTCGATAGTCACACGAACGTGGTCGAGGTCGCGATCAAGCGCCTGCGCGCGAAGATCGACGCGCCGTTTCCGCAGAAGTTGCTCCACACAATCCGCGGCATGGGTTACGTGCTCGAGGCGCGTGAGGCCAAGGACGTGCAATGAGGCAGTCGATCGCGAAGCGGTTGGCGGCGCTGTTTGCCGGCGCCGGTTTGCTCGTGTTCTCGTTCAACGCGGCCGCGCTCTACCGCGTATTGCAGACCGAGATCGATCAGCACCAATACGCACAGCTCGATACGAAACGTCGCTTGATGCAAGTCATCATCGGCCGCTGTATGGCGCCGGACAAGTGGGCGGGCGTGGTCGCAAAGTTCGACGCGGTCACGCCGGGCGACGGCAGCACGCAGTTTTGGGTGACGAGCGCCGATCCGCGGTTCGAATACGGCAATCCCACCGCCTTCCTGCGCAACCTCATGGACGGGAAGCCTGGTTCGGGAACGCTCGAGCTCGAGCCGGGTCGCGTTCAAAAGAGCATGCTGCAGGTGATCGACGCGAACCAAGATCGCCCAGCCGTGCGCATGTTGGTCGCAAACGATTCCGCGCCGTATTCGCAAACGATGCGCGCGTTTCTGACGGCGCTCGTGCTGCTGTCGGCGGCGGGGGTCGCAGTCGTCGCGCTGCTCGGTCACTACATCGCGCGGCTCGCGTTGCGGCCACTCGGTCAGCTCTCGGCCGAAGCGCACGCGCTCAGCCCGCGCAACCTGTCGCAGCGGCTGTGGTTGTCGCAGCTGCCGAACGAGCTCGCCGACTTGAAGAACTCGTTCAACGGCGCGCTCGATCGTCTCGAGCAAGCGTACTCGCAACTCGAAGCCTTCAACGCGGACGTCGCGCACGAGCTGCGCACGCCGCTCACGAACTTGATCGGGCAAACGCAGGTGGCTCTCGCTCGCGAACGAAGCGCGGACGAGTTGTGTGAGACGCTGCAATCGAACCTCGAAGAGCTCGAGCGCTTGCGCGTAATCGTGAACGACATGTTGTTCCTCGCCAGCGCCGATCGGGGTGCAACCGCGCAGGAGTGCCAGCCGTGTTCGATCGCACAAGAGGTCGCGAAGACCGTCGAGTTCCTCGAGTACATCCTGGATGAAGCGAGTGTCACCGTGCAGGTCGAAGGCAACGCGCAAGGTTTGATCGAGCGCTCGCTGTTCCGGCGCGCGCTCACGAACTTGATTCACAACGCGGTGCAGCACTCGCAGCCGGGTGCGGCAGTTCGGATCGTGATCGCAGAAGCTCAGGGCAGCGTCCAAGTCGCGGTGTCGAATCCCGGCGCCGCGTTTTCGATCGACAACACGGAGCGTTTGTTCGATCGCTTCTACCGCGCCGATACCGCGCGCAAGAACAGCGGCGAAAACCACGGCCTCGGGCTCTCGATCGTCAAAGCCGTGGCGAAGATGCACGGTGGCACCGTGTTTGCGAACAGCGAGCGCGGTCTGAACACGGTGGGCTTCACCGTGATCGCGGCCTAGTGCAGCACTAAGTCAGGCGCGCACGTCGAGGAGCTGCGGCGCCTCGCGTTGGTTCTGCGCGCCGTACTGCTGCCATTCGGCGTGGGCGCTGTAGGCCGCAGCGGCTCGCCGCGGATCCGATGTTCCGAGCTTTGTGGTCGCGCGCGAGGCTTCGACGTTTGCCGCAAACAGCGCCGCTTCGTAGCCGTAGGGCTGGGGCTCTGGCTCGCGCTCTGCCGCTCGTGGCTGCCACTCGGGCCGCTCGTCGTGAGTCACGACCTCGACGCGGACGGCTACGCGGCTGTCGCGTGGCGGGTTGACCACCACACCCTGCACGTCTTCCTGCGCGCGTGCCTGACGGCGGGCTTGAAGCACCGTCACCGGAGGCACGGCCAATGCGTGCGAGCTGATCGGGACGATCATGGGCGCGCGGCCCCCACGTCTCTACTCAGTCTCGTTTTAGCTGGGATGCGAAAGTGATCCGTCACTCGGCGTTCCATGCCCGGCGGGTGCCGGCCCACGCCCTTTGCAGCGGACGGCGGCATCACCCGGAGTCCGGCGATCGTAAGCAGCGAATTGGGCTTTGTCACGTTCTGGGACAGAACAAATTTGCATTTGGGCTCGCGGACTTCCGGGCGTGATCGGCGAGTCGCGGAGCGCGTTGTGCGGCGGAGGTATTTCGAGTGCGCGCAGTGTGGACAGTGCGCCGATACTTCCGGAGAAAGGCATCGACCGAGGCGGGCCAATCTCGCGCAACTTGGCACCCAACGCGCCCCGCTTGCGGATTTTTCGCCGCAGGCGAGGCAGGCGCGTAACCTGCTCGCGGTGTTTCGTGGATCGCAGGTCGTAGTCGAAACCGCCCCGCCGGGTGACCCGATCACGGCCGCCAGCCGTCGCAAGGTGAAGGAGTACTTCCAGTCGCAAGGGCCCGACTGGGTGCAGCGCATCTTGATCTTCGGCGTGCCGGCGCTGCTCCTGCTCGGGATCGCGACGTACCTCGGGCTGCCGCTCGTGATCGTGCGCTGGCTTGCGATGCTGGCGTCGGTCGTATTCCTCATGACCGCGGTCATCGAAGAGCGCGCGAAGAAGCGGGAAGGGCTGGTCGACATCGTCGCGGCCTGCGACTTCGATCGCGCGCAGCGTCTCGCGCTCGCTCGCTCGCAGCTCACGGCGGCGGACTTGCGCGACCCGAAGTGCTGCGCGTTCTTTTGCTCGCGCGCCGAATCGAGCGACGAGTACGGCGGCGCTTTTGTGGGGAGGAAGCTCGGCAAAGACGAGCGGACGCGCTGGACGCCGCACGAAGTTGCGTGCGTGTACGTCGGCCACGAGCAGCTCTACATCCATCACTGCGCGATCGACCTGACCACCGGAGCCGCGTTGTACGAGCGCACGCGCCAGGTGTTCTACGTCGACATCGTCTCGGTCGTGATCGACGGGAAGCTCCACACGTTCCCGATGCCTCCGAGGCACAACAAGCGGGTGAGGGCGAGCTTGTACTGGGGCGCGCGGGGCGGCGTCGTCCTCGAGGATTCTCTGCAGTTCGATGGCAAGCAGCAGGTCTCACTCGCGCTCACGAGCGGCGAGAGCTTGATACTGGCGACTTGGGAAGGGTCGCGCGACAAAGGGCAGCCCGAGGACGCGGTTCAGAGTCGCGCCTCCGCGCTGCGCCTGCGAGGTTGGGTCGAGCAGGGCAAACGTAAGGCGAGCTCGATCGCGCCGGCACCGAGTCCGCGTATCACGAGCAACGCGAAGCAACCCCGGCATCAGGCCTGATTCGCCGAGACGTCGGCTAGCGCGCCTAGCCGAGCGGTGGTCTGCGCTCGCGCCAGGGCAACCGCTGCTCGAGCTCTCGCGCGACCGCGAGCACCTTGGCTTCTTCGAAGCAGCGTCCCGCGAGCTGCACGCCGATCGGCAATCCGTTCGAGGTCAGACCGGCGGGCAAGCTCACAGCGGGTTGACCCGACACGTTGAAGAACGCCGTGAACGCGCCGAGCACTGCCGCCTCGGTGAACGCGGCTTCGGGTCCCAAGTTTTTCCAGGCACCGACTCGCGGCGGCGGCACGATCACCGTGGGTGTGAGCCACAGATCGACGTCGCCGAACACTTCGAGCACCTGCTTCGTGATCGCGTCGTGAAGCGCGTCGCGATCGGTGCGCTTCATGCGCCGCCCCGCCTCGGCCAGCCAGCGCGTCACGGGCTCCACGTATCGCAGTGGAAGCGGCGCCGACCCCACGAGCCATTGCCACAGCGGTAAGCCGTCCGCGAGCGCGCCTTGGAATTGCGGCGCGGGCTCGAGGTGGTGGCCAGCATCTTCGAGGACTCGCGCGACGCGCAGGGTCGCGGCCTCGATTTCGGGGTCGGTCGTTCCCCAGGGCGCGCGCGTTCCGACTCGAATCCGTAGCCGCGCCGGTGGGCGCTCCGCGAGCTCGGCAAACGGTGTGACCGTGCGTGGTGCGGGACTTCGCGGGTCGCGATCGAGCATGATGTCGAGCATTGCCGCGGCGTCGGTGACCGTGCGCGTGATCGGACCGCACGTGTACAAGATCCGCGAATCGCGTAAACCGAACTGGTTCGCGAGTCGCCCGCGCGAAGGCTTGAGGCCGAACAGATGACAGAAGGCGGCTGGGATCCGCACCGATCCTGCGCCGTCGCTGCCGTGGGCGATCGGTAAGAGCCCTGCCGAGACTGCCGCCGCTGATCCACCCGACGAGCCCCCCGCCGAGTGCTCGAGGTTCCAGGGGTTACGCACGGGCGGATGAATGTCGGGCTCGGTCACGGGCATCGCGCCGACTTCCGACGTCGCGAGCTTGCCGACGAACACGAACCCACCACGCCGGAGAGCTGCCGCGGTCTTGTCGTCGACCGGCGACCACTTCAGCCAGCGCAGCGCACGCGAGCCACTTCGCATTCCAAACCCGCGCACGAGGTTCAGGTCTTTGACGCCGATCGGCACGCCATGAAACGGCGGGAGCGAGGCACGGTTACTCCGTACCTCGAGGTCTTTGCGCGCAGCCTCTTGCAGCGCTCGCTTCGGAGCGATCTCTACGAACGCGTGCAGCACAGGATCGCGCGCCTCGATCCGCGCGAGATACGCACGGACGAGCTCGGCCGATGAAACCTTGCCATCACGCACCGCCCGCGCCTGCTCGAGTGCGGAACCATCGAGCAACGTCATGCGTTCGTGATCGATTCTGAAACAGTCAAGCTTCGGTGACGCGACTTACACAACATAGGATTCCTACTTGCTCTCGATTCCTTTCCGTCTCTCTTGGATGGCGGCCCGCGACCGTGTGAGAATCCCGCCATGGCGAATACTGGGCAGCTCCACCAGCTAGCGGCCGAGAATCATGAGCTGCGACGAAGAATGCACGAGCTGGAGCTCAGCGTCGAAGTATCCGCTGCAGCAATCCGAGCGAGCGGGCTCGGCTTGTGGAGCTGGGATGTTCTGGGCGGCGAGTTGGTCTGGGATGACGGCATGCGACGTCTGCACGCGTGCGCGTCGACTCCGACGGTCGAGAGCTACTTGAACGAGATCGTGCACCCGGCAGATCGCGCGGAAGCGATGACGCGCGCGCAGCGCATGTTGGACGGCGGTCCGTGGGATCGCATGCCCTACCGGATCGTGCAGCCGAACGGAGTCGTGCGCTGGGTGCTCGCGAGTGGCGCGGTCGTCGCGACCGCAGACGGTAAGCCACAGCGATTGGTCGGCGGTCTACTCGACATCACTGAGCAGCGCGCACTCGAAGAGCAGCTGCGTCAGGCGCAGAAGATGGAGGCGATCGGCAACTTGACCGCCGGCATCGCGCACAACTTCAACAACATGCTGTGTGTGATCATGCCGACGCTCGATTTCGCGATTGGCTGGCTGCCGAACGAGCGCAAACCGATGCTTCGTGAAGCTGCGCACGCAGCGCGCCGCGCGTCCGAGCTCGTGCGACAGTTGATGACGTTTGCGGGGCAGAGCCAGTCGGCGCAGCGTGCGCACCACAGCTCTCACGACGTCGTGAAGGCGGCGGTCGACATCTGCGCGCGCGTGTTCGGTGAAGACTTGCAGCTGACGGCTGCGTACGAAGCTGAAGCGGTCCCGCTTCACTGTAACGCCGGGCAGATCGAACAGGTGCTCGTAAACTTGCTCTTGAACGCGCGGGACGCGGTGCTCGCAGCCGGGCCGCCGCGTGGCCACGTGAGCGTGCGCGTGAGCACTCGGCGCGCGCAAGGAGACCGGCTGAGCCACGAACCAGAGCGTTGGGTGCGCATCGACGTCAGCGACGATGGCATCGGCATGAGCGAAGAAGTTCGCTCCAAGGCGTTCGAGCCATTTTTCACCACCAAGGGTGTGGGGCGTGGAACCGGCCTCGGCCTTGCGACGAGCTACGCGATCGTGCGCGAGCACAAAGGCCGGCTCGACTGCGCGTCGCACGCCGGTCTGGGCACCACGTTCACGTTGATGCTGCCCGCGACGCGGCTGCCGAGCGCATCGAAGGCACGGCAGCCGCTCACTGCGGACAGCAGCGAAGCGAGTTGATCAGTGTCGCTGTTCGAGAGCCCTATGCAGAGCGCTGGAGGCTTTGCCGGCGCCGGCGTCGCGTGCGCTCTCCACCGAGCAACGCGACCAAGCAACTGAGCGCAGCGAGGTCACGTGCACCCGTGCGATCGCCGCGTGGGACCACGGTCGCGCAGCCTGCCTCGATATTTCCGGGCGGCGGAGCACGCTTGTTCTGCTGGTCCTCTTCGACACCGACTCCTTGAGCCGGGAGCTGGCCGGTGGTGCCTGCGCCGCCACTCGCGGCCGCAGCCTCGTCGATCTCGCCCGCGCCTGGTTCCGAAGAGCCCGCATCGGGCGTGAAGGCGGCTGAGCCTGCCTCGCTAGTGGTGCCCGAGCCGGATCCACCGGCCCCGGCGGCGTCTGCCGTTTCGCCAGCGTCGGAACTACTACCTGCCGCGCTCGAACCCGAAGCGCCCGCGCCACCTGAACCTGCACGCGCACCGCCGGAGCCGCTCGCGCCTGCGCCGCCACGTCCAGCTGCCGCCGCACCCGCCGCGCCCATTCCGCCTGCGCCTGCGGCCGGCATGTCGGGAGGTACGTACGTGCTACCCGGCGACACCAGCGTGATCGTGATGTGCGTCTTGTACGGGTAGAACATCGCGTTGCCTTGGACCTTCACCTCTTTCTCGTCTTTGATGACGAGCTGAACACCGGCGATGCCCATGCTCCAGTCGACCAGGTCGCCTTGCCAAAACGCACTGAACGGAGCGTTGAAGTTGTTTACGCTCGTCGCGGTGTAAGCCGGTGGATAGGGCAGACACGCGTAGTTCGACGGGTTGTCGAAACAGATGTTGTAGAGCGTCTTCGCCGCGCTGGGTTTCGCCAAAACTTCGAATCGCACGTAGGCCGTGCCGCTTGCGTAGTCGATCGGCGTCTTCAGGTTTTTCGGAATGTTCGCCGCGGGAGTGGCGCGAAAGTGCGAGTCCATCGTGTTCGCAGACGTCGCCTCGTAGGTGAGATCGAGCAGCACGAACTGCTCCGCATGCGCGCGTGACGAAACGGCCGCTGCTGACAGCAGCAGGCCCGTGAACAGGAATGAATGCAGTCCGTATCGCTTCACGCTTCTTCCCTCTCGAATCGACGTTGGATCGCTTACTAAACGCTAATTCAAGGAAGCCCCAGCAGTACCACGTCGAGATCGTGCGTTCCAGGGTGAGAATCGCTCGCACCCTCGCACTCATCGATCGCGCTGGATTGAAGTAATTTGGACCGAAATGCCACGTTCGATTTTCGATCGAATTTTTGAGCGCGCGTTGAAGGTTTCGCCGCCGTGCGCTGCGAGCGATCGGCGTCGTGCGAGCATCTGAAACGCGATCGCAGTGGCTCGCAGCAGAAGGCGTGCGTTTTGACCTGAAGGGTCCCGCTCGGGAGGTCGGGAAGGGCACCCAGTTCGGGACGGCCCCCGCGATCGACCGAAATCGAGACAAACCGGACTCCCACCAGGCTGGAACAGAGTTTTTTCCAGTCAGGACGTGGTTTCTCGCGCGATGCTTGACCCCCGGCCAGGCCTATCGGCAACTTTACCGGTGATGCCGCCTGCTTCCCGCCCCTTGACCCCCACTCCGGTCCGCCGCTTCCCGAAGGAACGCCTGAGCGACGCCGAGTTGGTCAACGCGATCGTGCAGGGTGATAGCGACGCTGTGGGTGTGGTGTGGGATCGCTATTCGTCGCTCGTGCGAGGCGTCTTGCGATCGAGCTTGGGCTTCAGCGCCGACACCGAAGACATGTTGCAAGAGGTGTTCATCGCGTTCCTGCGCGGCGTTCATCGGCTGCGGTCTGCCGACTCGTTGCGCGCGTATCTCGTCGGCGTCGCGGTGCGGCGCGTGATGGGAGAGTTACGGCGCCGGCGTGTGCGGCGCTGGACGATGTTGTTGCCGAGCGACGAGATCGGCGAGATCTACCCCGCCGCTGACAGCGTCGAGAGCACGCAGGTGTTGCGCGCGCTCGACCGGGTGCTCGATCGGCTGCCGCCGCGCCGGCGCATGGCGTTCGTGCTGCGACACGTGCATGGCTGTGAGGTCACGGAAGCGGCGCAGCTACTCGGCATCTCCGAGAGCACGGTGAAACGCGAAGCGCGAAAAGCGCGCGCGTCGATCGCGACGAAGGCTGAACGTAGTGAGCCCTGGCTTTGGGATTACTTACAACGCTTGGAGGGCGATCACCATGAGTGACGCTGGCCAGCAGCACAGCGCTTGGAAGCGCCTGGGCGAGCTCGCACGGCGAGCAGCGTCCGAGCCGGTGAGCCCGTCGGTGCAGGCGAGTGGTCGCATGCGCTTGATGATGGCCGCGACCGAGCGCCGCAGCTCACAGCGGCACGGTGGGTGGTGGCCGTTTGCGCCGCTACGCAACGCGATGATCGCGGCTGCGGCTGCGCTCGTGATCGGCGGCGGTGCGTTTGCGTATTACTCCCAGCTCCGACCGTTGCGTTACGAAGTCTTCGGCGGACAACGCTTCGCGACCAACTACGTCGGTGCACTCGCGACGGCGCCTGCGTTCGTGAAGTTCTCGGATGGCTCCGAGATCGATGCCAAGCCGGGCTCGCGCTTGCGGATCGACGAGACGCATGCGAACGGCGCGCGCGTTCTGGTGGAACGTGGAACCGCTGCTGCGCGCGTGAAACACCGCGATCGCTCGCGCTGGGTCTTCGCCGCCGGGCCGTTCAACGTGCGCGTCATCGGCACGAAGTTCGATTTGGATTGGGACCCGCAAGCGCAGGTCGTCAGCCTCACGCTCCACGAAGGCGCAGTCGAGGTCGAGAGCCCGGTCGGGCAGAGTCACTGCATCGTGCGCGCAGGTCAGCGCTTCCAGGCGTCGCTCCAGACCGGCACGATGACGCTCGAAAACATCGAGACTTCGCCGATCGGTTCGCTCAGTGCAGCTCCGAGCGGCGCAGGCACGATCGCCACGGCGCGACAGCCCGTCCAGTCGGTCCAGCCGGTTGTAGACGCGGCGAACCTCAAAGGTTCTCAGGTCTCGCACCCACGTGTACGTGCGACACCGGCTCGCTGGGCGAAGCTCGTGAAGCGCGGCGAGTTCGAGGCGGTCGTGGAGCAGGCGCTCGCGGGCGATCTCGAAGCCACATTGAAGGCCTGCACGGCTGCGGAAGCGCGCGCGCTCGCCGATGCCGCTCGCTACACCGATCGCAATGCGCTCGCGGAGCGCGTGCTCCTCACGATGCGCTCACGCTTCCCAGGCACGCGCCACGGCGACGCGGCGGGCTTTCTGCTCGGCCGCACGACGGAGACGAGCGGCAAGTCCGAGCAAGCGGATCGCTGGTACTCGCGCTACCTCGACGAGGCTCCCAGCGGCGAATACGCCGCGGATGCGCTCGCTGGGCGGATGCGCACCCAGCTCGCGATATCGGGGGCCGATGCGGCGCGTCCGGTCGCGCGCGAGTACGTTCGGCGCTTCCCGGAAGGCGTGCACCTTCGCATGGCGCGCCGCCTCCTCGAGCAACCCTGAACTGCGAGCGACGTGGGCTGTTCGTCACGACCGCACGCGAGGACCACTCTTGCTGCGAGCCGCCGATGGTGCGAGAAGCGAGCCGTGGGGCGGTTCGTTCGCTTGAGCGCGGTCTGTGTGCTCGCGCTGTGCGTCGTCTCGCCGGAACGGACCGCGGTCGCTCAGGCTCCCCAGCCTGCAGCCGAGAGCGGCAGGGATTCGAGCGCGACTGACGGCGCCGCCGCTGACAGCAGCGAGACGCGCCGCAACGTCGTCGTGGTGCGCCCGCCCGCCCAAGACGCGGCCCGAACCGACGCGTTCAATCGGCTGTGGGCCGAGCTGCACATCCACCGCTTCGACGGCGAAACGGTCGAGCGCGAACCCGGCGACGATCCGACCGCGACGCTGAGCGAGCTCGCGACCGAGCGCTCGGCGCTGGCGGCGTTCGCATTTGTGCGGCGAGACTCTGCGCTGTCGCTCGAGGTCGTGCTGGTCGATCGCACGACCGGGCAGACGATACCCCGCCGGCTGCCTTTTGCAGCCGGCAGCAGCGACGCAGCGAGCTTGATCGCGGTGCGCGCGGTCGACTTGCTCCGCTCGAGCTTGCAAGAGTTTCCCGAGCCCGAGCCTGCGCCGGAACCCGAGCCCGCCGGGCCGGTCGAATCGCCGCCGTCCGCTGCAGTGCCCGACGTTGCCCCGCGTGAGCACGCGTTTTCACTCGCCGCCGAAGGCACTCTGATCTGGCCCGGCAAGGATTTTTCGGTCGGCTTCGGTCCTGCGCTCGGTCTGCTGTACCGGCCGCTGCCTTGGTTTCAGTGCGGCGTCTGGGTCGGTGGCGTGTTTGGGACGAGCTACGACGCCGCGACCGGCAGCGCGTCCGTCCGGCAAGAGCTCGGCCTCCTCGAGGCGCGAGCGATGTTTCTGCGTGTCTCCGGCTTTCGGCTCGGGGTCACCGCGGGTGCGGGAGCTTTCTTTCTGCAGGCGACGGGCGCACCGCGTCAACCGCGGCTACCGGAGCAGGACTCGGTGTGGAGCGGCTTGCTCGCGGTCGGTCTCCACGCAGAGCAGAGCCTCGGCAGCGACTTCGCGCTAGGCTTATCCGCACGCGCGCTCGCGCTCGCGCCGGCATTGGGTGTCGCGATCGCGGGTGAACGGGCCAAGTTGCAGCTCCCCGTATTCCAGGTGTCTCTCGGTCTCTCGGTGGGTTTTTGACGTGAAAGTCCAGCGCTGGCACGGCTGCGTCGCGCTCGCTTGCGGCCTTGTGGCTGCGAGCTGCTCGCTGCGTGCGCGTTACGCCGAGACTGCATCCGACCCGAAAATGCCTCTGATCACGGACTCGGGGAATCCGTCACTCGATGCCTCACCCGAGGCGCCCGGGGTCATGCCCGATGCAAATCAGCGCGACGACGGCGGCATGACGCCGGTCGCTCCAAGCTGCCCGAGCAGTCTCGCTGAGCGGATCACGGTCACGCGCGTCGACGTCGACACCGACATTCGCTACCGGGCTGCGACCTACGACGGCTTTCCGATGGACGAACGCATCGGCTTTGGCGTTGCACGCGACGGCAACGCGTACATCGCGTGGACCGATCCAAACGGCGCCGTGCGCGTCACTCCGCTCGACTCCGATCTCGCGCGGACTGGCTCCGACATCGTCGTGGCCGGAACAGATCTCGGTGGCTTCGCCGTGCGCGACGACGGGTTCGCACTGCTCACGCGCCGCGATGATCCAGGCGATCCGCTGACCGATCCGAACACGGGCGGCAACACGGCGCCGGTGAAAGCCGCGTTCCTGGTTCGTTATCGCGGTCGGACGCAGGTCTTCGCGGTGCCGCTCACAGGCACGCGCAGCATCACGGCGAGCACCGACAGTCGCGCGCGCGACTGTGCGCCGCGTTATCTCTACGGCCGCTTGGCCTGGAACGGCGCGCTGTACGGCGCCTATTTCCAGGCTCACGGCTGCACTGGGGATCCGCACCAGAGTTATTACGGAGACAAGCTGGTCTACGCCGATGATCAGGGCCGGTTCGTCGAAGGCGGCTGGAGTTGGAACTGCAGCAACAATCTCGGTCTGCGTTTGATCGCGGAGCCCGGCCCGTTCACGAGCGTGTGCTTGTCGGATTCGGTTCCCGCGCCGGGCTTGAACCTCGTGACCGAAGGTGTGCCGATGCGACAGCTTTCGCCGGAGTTCACCGTGGCGAACTACGCCGCGGCCGCGTTCGGCTCGATTATGAAAGTGCCGGCAGATGGCAGTTACGCGCTCGGTTGGCTGTCGCGCGGCGTGATGACGTCTCAGGGCCGAGTCACCGCGGCCAAGCCCGCATACGACGTCGTGCTCCTGCGGCTCGGGCCGAACTACGCCCCGCTCGGCTCGAAGAAGTGGTTGGTCGAAACAAACGACGTCAACGAGATC
>DASRXR010000291.1:0-8567 GCA_035687405.1 Polyangiales bacterium | reverse complement strand
ACTGAGACGCCGACCCGTCGATGTGTCTCGCACGATCGTATGATGCGCGCCGGGCCGCATCCGATACTGACGAACGTAGAACTGAATGTTCTGATCGTTGGCCGAGGTCGTCGTATACGTATGAACTGACTCCTGCCCGGGTTGTAAGATGTAAACGGCCTCGGGGTTGTCGTAGTTAGACGGACCGATGTGGAGCTGAAAACCTTTGCCGGCAGGCGGAGGCAAGATGCAGTACTCGTCGCCACGCCATTGCGTGTGGAGTCCACATTCGTTCATCGCGTTTGGCTTGAAGCCTTCCGGCGGCGCGATGCCTTGAGGCACCGGCATGTCTTGAGGCGTCGGCGTCGCTTGCGGCATCGGTGTGTCTTGCGGCGCCGGCTTGTCTTGCGCCATCGGCGTGCTCGACGGCATCGACGTGTTGGACGCACTCGTCGGAGTCGGACTCGTAGCAGCCGCCGGCGTGGTCGAGCTCGCTGCGCCCGACGGCGTCGTGTCGACTTGCGATGGTGCACCAGCCCCAGCGACCGCCGTGGTCTGATCTACTGTGACCGGGGCCTTGTCGCCGTCTTCGTTTCCGCCGCTACAAGCGGCGACCCACAACAGTGTTCCGGCGCAAACGATCGATCGATGCATGACAATCCTCCGACGCGAAGACGCTAAGCTCATCGAACAACTCGGGCAAGCGCACTCATGCAGAGTGCGCAGCAGGCAGACGCGTTCGATCGCGTGCACTCGCAACATCGATCGTAAGTGATGATGGAGATCGCAACAGCGGGTCACACTCGATGCAACTCGCGCCGTCGAAGCGATGAGAAATGCAACAATCCTGAAGGCGATTTAGTCAGACGGCACGACGTTCGCGAGAATGCGTTGCAGCCGTCACATCCGTTTCGTCGCGCCGGTTCGAACAGCGAGCCGAACGTTTATCTGCGTAAACGTAGAAGCTTTCTGCGTACGTCCAACCCATTCCAAGGACGGTAGGGGTCCAGCGCAGACGTCCGGATGGGTGATCCTGCGCCAAACACTACTGATTTCCGACGAAAAGTAGCGCTATGCTGGCGCACGCTGGGCGGCAGGAGGTGCTTGTCGCTCGGGGTCTCGGAGTCTTTTTCAGCGTTGTCGGCTAGCTCGACGAAGCAAATGCATCTCGATATCGCGTTCGCGACAATCGCGGAGGTTACACATGTCTGGAGTGGGTCGGTTCGGCATTTGGTTGGGCGCTTTGAGCTTTGTATGCGGTGTTGGACTCGGGTGCGGGTCTTCGACCGAACCGACTGGTTCCGGTTCGACAACTAGCAATCCAAGTCAAACACCGACTGTTGTTACAACGCCTGCGACGGCGGGTTCTGCGGCGGCGCCTCCGGCTGCAATGCAGACGACTACGCCGCCTCCGAACACAACGATGGTGCCTCCCGCGCTCGCTGGTGCTGCCGGTTCGAGTGCCGTGCCACCCAACACGATGCCCGGGGTGATGCCTCCGGGCGGTGCGCCTGGTGCAGGCGGCGCTGCAGCACCAGCGCCCGGCGGTGTAGCCCCGATGGCGATGAACGAATGCGGCTTACACACGAAGTTTGCGGGCGACGAGTACTGCATCCTGCCGCCGCCGCCTGACAAAGGTTTCCAGCTTCACGTCGGTCCGGCGGACTACGACAATCCGGAAGCGAAATACCTGTTGGCAGCCGGCGAAGAGACGACTGACACGTTCACGGTGACGTCGAGCAACGACAAGGAAGTCTACTTCTACTATCGCCAGTACCGGATGCGTCCGGGCGCGCATCACAACATCATTTCGAGCGGCAACGCCGGCGACATCGGTCTCGGTCAGCGCATTGGAACGGTCAACAGCTTGTCCGAGGACTATCCGAAGGGCGGCATCATCGCTCCGGAGAACACCGGCGTTGGCATCAAAATGAAGCCCAAAAGTGGGATCAACGTCAGCCTCCACTCGATCAACCCGAGTCAGAAGACCGAGCTTCGCGAGATCTGGGTGAACTTCTGGTATCGCAACCCGGAAGAGGTCACGGAGCCGGTGAAGGAAGTGTTTGCCGCTGCGCCGATGGCCGGTATCCCGCCGGGAGCCGA
The DNA here is from genome assembly GCA_035687405.1 of Polyangiales bacterium. GTDB lineage: Bacteria > Myxococcota_A > Polyangia > Polyangiales > JAFGIB01 > JADGRF01. The sequence goes on along the minus strand of DASRXR010000291.1, from coordinate 6,485 downwards.
TGTCGTGATCAATGGATCCTGCGCCGTGACTGGCACCGGCCGCATGCTGTGGGCGTACGGTCATCGCCACGCCAACAACACGCGCTTCTCGGTTTGGCGCTCGCGCGCCGGCAAGAAGGACCTCGTCTACCAGGGTTACAACTGGGAAGAGACGCTCGTGCTCGACTACTCGTCCACGGTGAAGAACGCGGTTCCCGATACCGCTCCGAACGTCGAAGGCGGTTGGACCGGCATTCTCGACATGCAGTCGGGTGATCAGTTCACGTGGGAGTGCCACATCGTCAACAAGACGACCGGTACTTTGAACTTCACGAACAATACGTTCACTGGCGAGATGTGCATTCTCGACGCTGAAACCGTCGGCGCGAGCTGCAACTAGCGGTAGCGCGAAACAGGGTTCGAGAGTTCGCCCCGGGTCCGTCGTACCCCAGACCCGGGGTGAACCCACCCAAGCTCAGCGCTTGTTCGCGTTACGCCGGCGCGAGCGCCAGAGCGCCACGCCGATCAACGGCAACGCGATCAACGCACTCGTGCCGCGCGTTCCGTTCGAGCCGACGTTCGTCACCGAACACTTCGTGTCGACGTTCTTATCGACAGTCTTACTGACGTCGCGCGCCGCCTTGTCGACCGTCTCACCGGCTTCGTCGAGCGCCGCATCGATATCGATGTCGATCTTGACCTTCACCTTGAGCTCGTCTGCACAGTTGTGCACGTCGGCAGCGTTCACGAACTGTCCATCACAGAAGATCGCGCCACCCTTGTCCTCGCACTGCGTTTCGCACTGCTGGACCATCTTCTGCTCGCACTTCGTATACGTCCGCTCCTGACAGTCGACCTGACACTGCGTGTTGACCTTCGCCGTACAGCTCGCCATGCACGCGTTGGTGCACGTCGGCATGCACTCGGTCGTCGTCGTCACCTTCGCCGGTTCGGGGTCGTCACCACAGCGCGCTTCGCATCGCTTGTTGCAGTTGAACTTCTGGCAGCGGCCACACGGACCTTTGTGGGTCGCGCTTCCGCAGGCGCCGTCGCCACCGTCCGAGTCGCAATCCGCGACGCATAAGTCCATACAGCTCGGCGGGTTCTCAGTCGTCGTCGTGGTCGTACAGTTATTGACGCACGACGTGGTGCAGGTGCTCTCGCACTCGGTCGATGCGGTGGTCGTACATTCCGTCTCGCACTCGTTGTAGACCTCGGAGACGCACGACTCTTCGACCGCAACCGTCATGCACTCGGTCATGCACTCCTCTTTGGGCTTGTAGCCACAGGAGGCGTCCCCCGACAGAAAGATGCCGCCACACGCGCTCAATTCGGCGGAGGCGGGGGAGGCGGCGAACATCCAGCAGCCAGTGGCTGCAATGACCGAGAATAGAACCGACTGAGCTCGAGTTATCATCATAGAGATCTCCTAAGCAGCGCGCGCTGCTGCGCATACACCCGATCGGCCACCCTGTGCACGAGGTAGGCCAACCCATGCACAGTTGCCGGGATACGCGGAGATCTACGGTTCGCGAGAGCGATCGTGGGCGCAGCCACTAGCGGCAGCGTGGCAGGGCGCCCCACTCGGGCGCGCGGCTGTGGCGTTCGCGCAGGTATCAGCGGGTAGACGGTGTGATAGCCGCAGCTGGGAGCGGCACGCAGCTAGGGGCGGCGGGTGCTCGGGTGATTTGGCTCCGCCTCCGCCCACGCAGTGATCGTTGGGCCACGTGCGTGGGTTCGCGGGATATTCGCCTTGGGTGCTCGAGGAGCCCATTGCAGCGGCGCTTCGCTTGCTGCTGCTAGCGCTTCGCCCTTGCTGGCGGGCGACTCTCGCGCTCGATCTCGGCTTTGGCTGCAAACCAGTCTTCGGTTCCATCCGTGACCGGGCAGTCGCGCGAAAGCCAGATGTAATACGCGCGCTCTGACACACTGTCTTCGGATAGCTCGGGCCGTATCGCCACGACCACGGGCGGCTTACTTTTGCGTGCACGCATGTCGATCACCTCCGAGCCCGACTGTGCGCTCGGCGCGATCTGAACTCAAAATAATTTATCGAACAATCGAATCAGCCACTCGGTTCCGATTCGGTTTCCGCTAGCGCAGCTGCGCCAGCAGCAACGTCTGCGCGATCCGTCGGTGCGCGTCGCAACAGCAACACGACGCACGTGAGCAGCAACGCAAACGCGATCAGCGCGGCAAGTCGTTTCATATCGCGCTCGTGTTGCGTGCGTGTTCCGGACAGTCGCTCGATCGCGTCATGTGCTTCTCGCAGCTGCGGGTCCAGCGCTAGCGCACGTGTATAGCCTGTTAGGTCTACAACACCGCGTGTCAGCGAAAGCTCAGCGGAAACAAATGCAACCCGCGCGGACCATTGCTTCGCTGTAGGTGCTTCTGGCGCGAGCCTCAGCGCACGGCGATAGGTCGCGAGCGATGCGGCGAGTGAATCGTGTCGAAACAAATCTGCGGCGAGCACCGCATAGCCCTCAGCCAGGCGATCGCGGTGCTCGAAGTCGGGGTACTTCGCCAGCAGCGCGTCGTAGTCGCGTCGCATCGCGCCGAGGTCGCCACGGGTGAGAGACTGTAGTCCACGCGCGAGAAGTGTCTCGGCCTCTTCGACGCGGGGCCGATCTAACACTGCGTATAGTTCGCGCGCGGATTGTTCGTGATCCCAACGCTTGTCCGCCGGCTGGCCCGAGACTTCGTTGTAGAGCTCGCGCACCTGCCAGATCGCGTTGCGGCCAAAACGCGCGACTGCCTCGCGTGCCGCTTGCCGAACCTGAATGCGCGAATCGCCGACCAGCCGAACGATCGCAGGCATCGCGACATAGTCGGGCGGGCTCGCATACGCGCGAACAGCCCGCGCGACCACGTACGGATCGGTGCCACTCAGAATGGCTTTGGGATCTTCGCCGCCGACGGCTGCGAGTTGCGCGAGCGCAAATTTGCGAACGCGCTGGCTCTCGTGGGCGCGCATCGTGATCAACGTAGGGACGAACGCTGCGCCAAGGCGTTTGCGCGCGCGTCCGAGCTCCGCCTCCCAAGCGCCGTCGTCGAGCTCGACGAATCGTGCGAGGTCCGGTTGGCCTTCGGCCCCCACCATCGTTTCGAGCGAGCGTAGATAAAGGAGAGGTTCGGTGACCGCGAGCGTCTCGGACGTTCGCTCGCGCTCGAGCAAGGTCGGGACGGCAGCGACGAGATCGACGTTGTCGTCGGTCTGCTTGGAGTCGGCGGCGCGTCGCAAGGCGTTGAACACGTGTGCGACGTCGTCGCCCGCAGGTCGCTGGACCGAAAGTTCCTCGAGACGAGCGACGACCGCCGCACGCATCTCGCTATCGAGGTGCGAGAGGGTGTGGACGGTCTCGGCGCGAAGGCCGGGATCGGGGGAGAGCAAGGTCGCGGCCCGGGCGGCAAGCGTGGAGGCCGCCGCCGAGTCGGCTGCGCTCGCTACTGAAGCAACCCCGGCCGGCGAGTCCGCGGAATTGAGAGCTGCCGCGCTAGGCGATGGCGGCGGATTTGCCCGCGCAGCTTGCCCCGGAGAGCTGATTTCCACCCTCGAACCCGGCTCGGATTCCGTTCGCGGGGCCGCGGCGACCTCCGCCGTGACCTCACCGGAAGCCTCCGCCTCGTGCCGGGTCGGCCCGTCCTCCGTCAGCGTGAAGTACCCGACGACGACGCACGGCAACGCGATCCCGAGCGCCAAAAGGCCGATATCCGTGACCCGGTCCTGCCAAAAACTCACAGCGGCTAGTCTCGCTGCCCAGCCGGACCCGTCAATTTTGTTACTCGTTCACTATCCGAAAATCGGCGAATTCCCCCGTATAGCTTCGCCAGCGCGTATCGACCTTGTCGACTCTGGCGGTCGACGGCCCGTGCTGCGCCCACGACAGGAGATCCTTTACTTGGTCCTCCTCTCCCTCCGCGACCAGCTCTACAGCCCCGTCAGGCCGGTTCCGAACCCACCCCGTAAGACCGAGGCGCTTGGCCTCGCGCAACGTCGAAGCCCGAAAAAACACGTCCTGCACGCGTCCGCGCACGACTAGATGAATCCGCTTTTGCCCCATGATCGACGCCCTTTATACCACGGCGGCCGGTCCAGCTGGCGGCGGCGCAGCTAGGCCAACCACTCAGGATCGTAGGCCCCTCCGACTTGCAGGAGGGCCAGCTGTTGGTTAGGTTGTCCGACCCCGAAGCTCAAAAAGCGGGTCCCGCTCCTATTTCCGGAGCGAAAAAGGAGTCTCCCATGAAAACAGGCATCCACCCCGAGTACCTCGAAGCCTCCGTCACGTGTGCTTGTGGCAACAGCTTCAAGACGCGGTCGACCAAGGGCTCGTTCAACGTGGACATCTGCGCCGAGTGCCACCCTTTCTACACGGGTAAGCAGAAGCTGATGGACAGTGCCGGCCGCATCGAGCGCTTCACCAAGAAGTACGCGAAGCAGGCGCCTCCCCAGACGCCACCGACGCCGCCGCAGACGCCTTCGCAGCAGTCGTAGCGACGTTCGCTCGCACGTTCGGCCCTCTGCAGCTCATGGCGGCAGCGGGCCGAATGCGCCGCGCGCCGCTGCGGGTTTCGGTGCTCGCTGGTCGCGGGCCCGTATACTCGCAGTGCGTGTTGGCGATTGATCATGCTGCCTGAAGACAAACTCGAAGACCTTCGTTCTCGCTTTCACGAGTTGACCGACTTGCTCTGTCAGCCGAACGTGGCGAGCGACGGCGCCAAGTATACGCAGTACTCGCGCGAGCGCGGCGAAGTCGAGCCGCTCGTGAATGCGTACGAGCGCTACCTGAAGGTCAAAGGCCAAGTTCACGACGACAAGATCGCGCTCCAAGATCCGGAGCTTCGCGACATGGTGCTCGAAGAGCTCCCCGGCCTCGAAGCCGACCTCGTGCGCCTCGAAGCCGAGATCTCCGTGCTGCTCCTGCCGCGCGATCCGAACGACGAGCGCAACACACTGCTCGAGATTCGCAGCGGTACCGGTGGCGAAGAAGCTGCGCTGTTCGCCTCGGACCTGTTTCGCATGTACGGCCGCTACGCGGAGCGGCGTGGTTTCAAGCTCGAAGTCTTGTCGAGCAGTCCGAGCGAGCACGGTGGGCTCAAAGAAATCATCGCGCTCGTCACCGGCGACAAAGTGTTTTCCGATTTGCGGTTCGAAGGCGGCGTCCATCGCGTGCAGCGTGTGCCCGAGACCGAAGCGCAAGGTCGAACGCACACGTCGACTGCGACCGTTGCGGTGTTGCCGGAAGCCGAAGAGGTCGACGTGCAAATTCGCGATGAAGACCTGCAGATTTCGATCGCAGCTTCGGGTGGGCCTGGCGGGCAGGGCGTCAATACTACGAACTCGGCGGTCCAGATCCTCCACAAGCCGACCGGCATGATCGTCAAGTGTCAGGACGAACGCTCGCAGATCAAAAACAAGTCGCGCGCACTCAAGGTGTTGCGTGCACGTTTGCTCGAGCGCGAGACGCGTGTGCAGCACGAAGCGGAAGCGCTCGAGCGGCGTGGAATGGTCGGCTCGGGCGAGCGCGCCGAAAAGATTCGCACCTACAACTATCCGCAGAATCGAATCACCGATCACCGGATCGGGCTGACCTTGCACAAGCTCGACGCGATCATCGATGGCGACTTGTTCGAGCTGATCTCGGCGCTCAAGAACGACCATCAAGCAGCGTTGCTGGCGTCGCAATCGCGGCGCTGACGCTCGTGTTCGGCATGGGGCACGCTCGCCGCTCTGGCGGGGCGATTGTCAGCCTGGTGCCAGAAATGAGCCTAACGTGGTGTGCAGCGATACGTACTATCGACTGCTTGATGCCAAGCGGTCGACAACCTTCAAACGGTCCCAAATGACGTGCCGCGTCGCCGCTCATGGCAGCGAGCTGCAGGTGCCTCCCTATGGCGCGCCGTGTACAGGTGGGTGTATGAGTGACGACGACCCAGCCTTGACGCCACTACAATTGGTTCTAGATTACGCGACAGTCGCGCTGGAGTACCCGTGCTGATGAGCAAGCCTAGGCAAGCGTTAGAAGTCACGATTCAGCGCTACTCCGAAGCTGATGTTCCGACTGAGTACGGGGTGTTCCGCGTCGTTGTCTATCGCGACGTGCGTGACCCCAACGTCGAGCATTGCGCCATCGTGCGGGGCGACGTCCGCGGTGCGCACGATCTGCTGATTCGCGTACACAGTGAGTGCTTCACGGGTGAAGTGCTGCATTCGCTCAAGTGCGATTGTCGCGAGCAGCTCGATCAAGCGATGCGATTCATCGCAGCCAAAGACCGTGGCGCGGTGCTGTACTTGCGCCAGGAAGGCCGTGGCATCGGGCTCGGCAACAAGATTCGCGCGTACGCCTTGCAGCAGGAGGGCGTCGACACGGTCGATGCGAATCTGCAGCTCGGGTTTGCGGCGGACCTGCGCGAGTATGACGTCGCGACGCAGATGCTTTCGGATCTGGGCGTGGCATCGGTTGCGGTGCTGACGAACAACCCCGCGAAGGTGGATGCGTTGCGGGCAG
>DASRXR010000290.1:0-3783 GCA_035687405.1 Polyangiales bacterium | reverse complement strand
ATTGAGTGTTCGGCAGACGGTATCGGTGGGAGTTGCGACGTGGGACGGCGTCGAAAGCCCTGAGCTGCTCGATGAACGCGCGGATCTCGCGATGTACGAAGCGAAACGTGAAGGTCGCAATCGCGTCGTCGCAGCGGGTTTCACGAATCGGCTGCTCGCGTTCGGTAGCGCCGGTCGGATGCGCTAAGCTCACACAGCGCGAGATGGATCAGCAGCGCGAAGAGCTCGTCGACATCGTCGATGAAGATGATCACGTCATCGGGCGTGCAACTCGCACACAGATGCGCCGCGACAAGTTGCTGCATCGCGTGGTGGCGATCCTGTGTCGCAATCGCGACGGTAAGATCTACGTCCATCGTCGGACGGCGACTAAAGATCTCTTTCCGAGCTTGTACGACATGTTCACTGCAGGAACTGTCGAAGCCGGAGAGAGTTACGAACTAGCAGCGATTCGCGAGCTCGAAGAAGAGCTCGGCATTCGCGGCGTCACACTCGAGCCACTCTTTCGACATCGCTATGAAGGTGATCGAACGCGATCACACACTGCAGTTTACAGCGTCGAATGGAACGGCCCGATCGTTCATCAAGCCGCCGAGATCGCGTGGGGCGAGTTTCAATCCCGCGCCGAGCTCTCAGCCAATCTCGAGCGGTTCGAGTTCGTTCCTGACGGTGTCGAGCTGTTTACTCGCTACATCGCTGCGTATCCGGACCGGCTCTAGACACTGCGATTTCACTCGCGAATTCGTCTGACGCTGCAGCCTGCAACAGGGCCGCGACATGTTTCCGAAACATACTCTTCTACAATTCTGCGTGAAACCAGAAACAATCGAGAAACACCGCGCGGCTACGAGTACAGGGCCATCCAACCAAGGAGCAACTATGTTTGAGATACACGGCGCGGACACGGCGTGGCGCGTCATCGGTTCGTTTGCGAGGAGGGGCGGTCAGTCGCTACGCTTGTTGTGCCTCGCGAGTTTAGTACTCGCGAGTTCGGGTGCTGCAATCTCGACGGCGTTCGCCGATGACCCTGCTCCGCCCGATCTGGCGACCCGCGTCGCGGACCTCGAAGCTTACGTGACGAACGGCGCCCCGAAGGCTCTCGTCAGCTCGGGCCCTGGTCACAATGCCTGGATGATGACTTCAGCCGCGCTCGTCTTGTTCATGACGTTGCCGGGCTTGGCCTTGTTTTACGGCGGCCTCGTGCGCCGCAAGAACGTGCTCTCCGTGCTCGCGCAGTGTTGCGGCATGGCGGGCATCGTCACGATTCTCTGGTGGTCATTTGGCTATAGCTTGGTCTTCTCGAAGGGAACGCCCTTCGTCGGAGGCCTCTCCTTCGCATTCCTTAAAGGCATAGATTCGAATCCGAACACGGACTACGCGTACTGGGTGTCGCAGAACGTGTTCTCGATGTACCAGCTGATGTTTGCGATCATCACGCCGGCTCTGATCGTGGGTGCGATCGCCGAGCGCATGAAGTTCTCGTCGCTGATGTTGTTCCTCACGCTCTGGATGGTCGTGATTTACTTCCCGATGGCCCACATGGTCTGGGGCATCGACGGTCTGATGAACGGCGTGTGGAACGCCGATGCAAAGATCAAAGCGATCGACTTCGCGGGTGGCACCGTCGTTCACATGACCTCGGGTTGGTCGGCGATCGTGCTCGCACTGATCGTCGGTAAGCGTACGGGTTTCGGAACGCGCGCGTTTGCGCCGCACAGCTTGGTTCTGACGATGGTCGGCACCGGCATGCTGTGGGTTGGCTGGTACGGCTTCAACGCCGGCAGCGCAGTCGCAGCGGACGGCATCGCTGCAAACGCGTTCACGACGACGACGCTCGCAGCCGCAGTCGCAGGCGCAACCTGGCCCGCGATCGAGTGGTTGACTCACGGCAAACCCACCGTCCTCGGCTTCTGCTCCGGCGCGGTCGGTGGTTTGGTCGTAATCACACCGTGCTGTGGTTTTGTCACGCCGACGAGCGCAGTCATCATCGGTGTTCTCGCCGGCGTCGTTCCGTACCTCGCCTGCACGAAGCTCAAGGCCGCTCTCAAGTATGACGACGCGCTGGACACGTTCGGCGTGCACGGCATCGGCGGTACGATGGGCGCGCTTTTGGCCGGCATCTTCGCGTCGACGGACGCGAACCCGAACCTCAAGGCGAACCTCGGCAGCCTCGTCGGCCACACGTTGTGGCTCGAGCAGTTGAAGGCGATCGGCGTCACGATGGCGATCTCGATCGTCGGAACTGTCGTCCTCGCATCCGTCGTGAAGGCGCTCCTCGGTCTGCGTCCGGAGACGGAAGCGGAAGAGCTCGGTCTCGACTACACGGACCACGGCGAAGCCGGCTACCACGCCGACGAGCAGGGTGGCCACGTCGAGCAGGGCGAGCCGGTCTTGCAGGCGGCGACTGTGCCGTCGACCGCTCCCACCACTTGATCAGTGTCTGATCGCGTGCGGCCGCTGACGGCTGCAATACACAAACTGCCCGCCGGTTCGTTCGAACCTGCGGGCAGTTTGTTTTAGTGCGCAGTTAGTTCGGGTGGAGCGAGCACGTGGCTGGCGGAGTCGAGCTGCCACCGAGTGAGCACTCCATCGAGCGCATCACGACGCGACCGAGTCCGCCGCCGCCACCACCACCGCCACACAACGAGGTACTGCAGCTCGGCGCGGCTGACCCAGCAGCATCTCCTGCAGCGCCGTTACCACCCGGGCTCGAGCCGGCGCCCCCGGGTGCCACGTCCATGTTCGAGTGCGATCCATCCGCGCCCGGGTCGGTGTCGTTGAACGCGACGCGGCCTTCGCCACCGCCGCCGCCGTTCGTCGTGATCCACGCTCCTGAGATCGTCTCGAGGGTCGTCGCCTCGAGCAAAATCGCGCCGCCGCTGCCACCGCCGCTACCGCCGTCTCCATAGACGCCGGTGCTGTCGCTGCCGGGCTGACCGCCGCCACCAGCTGCAGCGATCGTACCGGTGATGCGAAGTTTGCCTGCGACGCTGAGCTGAATTGCGCCGCCACCGCCGCCGCCAGGAGCCATGCCGCCCTCGCCCATGCCGCCCGCGCCGCCGCTGCATCCGCCGCGCAGCGGCACGAGAGACGCGTCCGCCGACACCGCACCGCCGAGCCCGCCCGCTGCGGCGGAGGAGCTCAAGCGGCCGTCACCACCCTTCGTGCCGAAGCCACCGCCACCGCCGCCACCCGCGTGATCGTCGCTGGCGCCGTTGGCGCCTACACCCGGGCTGCAGGCGAGGTTACTGCCGGGGCCTGCCGTGGACCCGGCGGCGCTCACGTCGAGCTCACCGTCGATCTCAGCGTCTCCGTAGACCACGAACGCGACCGGTCGCGACCCGGCGAGCCGGAAGATCGTGCCCGATTTCACAGTCAAGTTCCGCGTCGCGAACACGACGAGATCGGGTCCGCCTGTCTGTGGGACCAAGATCGGATGCAGCTGTGCGCTGCAGATGTCGACCGACGCCGGAAGCGCACCGCTGCCGAGATCGAGTGTAGCGCTGCAGTCGATCGACAGCGCCGGCACGATCGCAGCCATCAACGCCGAGTTGCTCGGGTCGAGGTTGCTCGCCTTCCAAGGAAAGGCCGAGGCCATCTTCTCGCAGCCGTTCCCGCGGGTCACGTCGGCATCGGTGTAGCCGGCATCGCAGTGCAGCACGCACGCGCCATTCTCACAGGCCACCTGGCCGTGCGGCGAGGTCGTCCCACTGTCGAACACGCAGCCAGTGCAGGTCGGCATCACTCCGGCCGTCCCGCCGCTACCAGCTGCGGGCTTGCCGC
>DASRXR010000289.1:0-21736 GCA_035687405.1 Polyangiales bacterium | reverse complement strand
CAAGACGTCGAACGTGAAGACGCGCGTACGCGGCTTCGGCTCGAAAATGACCTGGACCGCACGCCACCGCGCCGCGGTCGACCCCGAACCGAGCGCAAGGAGCGATCCGTCCGGCAAGCTCACTAGCGCTTCAAAGTCGGGCTTGGCTGCTTTTCGAGCAGCATGCTCCTCCGGCAGCACGCCCTCCATGAGCACGATGGTCTCGCGGGGAGCACCGCTGAGATCATAAACACCGAGTGCGAGCTCGTCGTCGGCGATGACGTACAAATGATCACCACGCCGACGAATGCCGCTCGCGGCTGCGATCTCCAATCGAGCAACGAGCGACAGCGTCAGCGCGGGGATCACGCTCGACTCAACGGTCAGTGGCCGTTCTTGCGTCTGCCATGCCCATCGAGCTGGCGGACGGCGGCGTCGAATGCGTCTCTTATAGCTACGTACACATCGGTATGCGCGGGATCGTGCCCCTCGCGCGTCACTACGAGCTCTTCGCCCGGAACGTGGATGTCAATCCTCACGTCGTAACAATTGCCGTGGTTGGAATGGTGGTGAGGGGCTTCCACCACGACTCGACAACTCGTGATGCGTCCAGCAAAACGTTCGAACTTCTTCTCGGCTTTCTCGCGGACTCGAGCCTCGACGGCATCCGATCGATCCATGTTTTTGAACGCGATCTCGAGCGGAATCTGCATGCGCACCTCCATCCCCCAATGAACGTTACCTAGCCACCTGACGTGGTGACTGCAAGTCATGGCACGGTGTCAGTATCGTCTGTTGATTCTACCCCCAGACTTGGCGTGCGAGTGGCTGGCCAGACCGAAAAACAATGTGGGCCGCCGTGACGAAACACCGTGCCGGTCCTCACCCAATAACGTCTGACGGCGCGACACTATTTCCGTATGAGGTCCAGCTCGCGAAGCTTGTCCTCCAGCTCGATTTTGCGTGACAAACGTTGACTGTTGAGATCCACGATCTTGCGGCCGATCTCAGCTGCCTTTTGCGTCAGCTCCTCGAGCCGCGTACTCAAGCGTTTACGCAGAGCACCCGCCTTCGGATCCTTTTGGATCGCGAGTAGGTTCTGTCGCTCTTCGTTCGCGCGTTCGTCGATCTCTTGCTGCTGAGCGGTTAGCCCTTCGAGCTCCGTATCGATCCGACCGATCTGCTGGCGCGCATCGACGACTGGTTGCAGCGCGGCGCGCGCGCCGGCATCGAGGCCGGGCGTCTCGAGCAACTGTTTGAGCAGCTCGGGCGCTTTGTCATCCCAAACGCTGAGCGAGAAGTTGGAGGGCGTGCGCTCGACGACTTCGAGTGTGGTCTCCGCCTGGTCGGCACCGACTAAAACTGGAATGAAGTAGCCGTCCGGCAGCGTCTCAGTGTCCTTTGGCGGATCGACGAGGGTGTACAGATCGCCGGCGCGCGACTGCCGCACGAGCACGCGATAACCTTGCTTGCTCGGCTTCACACTGACTGTCCACGTCGTCGTGACGCGCTGGAACGATTCGACTTCGATCACGCCGCGCACGATCTTCGTGATCTTGATCGCATCACCGCTGGCTGACGTCGCGGAATGTACGACGATCGACGGTTCGGCCGCGAACGGAATCGTGGCTTTGTCCTGACTCGCGATCGCTTCGGACAGGCCTTCACCGACGAAACTTCCACCCGAGTAGATGCTGATCGGACCGGGCTCGAGCACGAAGTCGGTGCCGTTGTGGAAGCGCACCACGCGGTACGGGTTGTGCTCGTAGCCTTGTCCCGAGCCGCCGGGCTTGAACAGATAGCTCTCTTCGCCCGTGACGAACTGGTTGATCAGCATGACCATGCTCGCACTACCGTCAGGCAGCGTCATCGGCTCCCTGATATCGAAACGCGTCAGGCCCGCTACGCGCCGCGCAGTAGCTTGCGGCGTGCCGCTTTGCGCGAGCGCCTGCATGTCGACGGCGGACGGCATCGGGGCCGCTCGCAGCGGCGCAGCCGGCATGCTCTTCTTCAGATCGCGCGAACGCTCCTTCGCAACTGCGCCGCCCGAAGCCTGTTCTTGCATTCTGTCTTCGGATTCGTAGGCGGCGTCGGCCTCGGGCGCAGCCATCGACGGCGCCGGAGCGGGTGCCGCTGATGGCGGCGGTGGCGCGTAGGTGGATTCCCCGAACGCGACTTGGGCATGTTTGTGCACGCCACTTTGCGTCAAGTCCGGCCGCTCGACGTCCTCCGGCGTATGTAAGTCGTAGCGGAACGCGAGCGGCGCACCCGAAGTCAGCGAGAGCAAGACTTGGTCCCAGTTCTCGCCGCTCACGTTCGAAACCACAGCCCAGGCTTGCAACAGCGCTTTGCCGGAGTTGTCACCTGCGAGCACCAAGCGATAGGTCGGCTTCCAGAGCGGTGCTTGCGCGACGTAGCTCACGACCAAGTCGTGTTTCGTGTCGTCGGCGAGCCGCACGACCACGTCGACCTGTTGGAACATGCCCTCACCTGCCGTCGCATCGAGGTGCCGGTCGAGCTGCATGACCAGGTCGCCCTGCTGAATCGCAATCGTCTTCACGCGCGAGAGCTTCACGATCTCGAACGCGCCGTTATCGAGGAGCGTGAGGCGGTGATCCTCTTGTGGCTGACTCGGGACCACTCCACCCTTCAGCGGCTCCGGCGCTTCGAGGATGCGCTCTACCATCACGATGCGACCGCGCACCGAGCGCGTGTCGGTGTCGACTTCGACGTGGGTGCCGCGCAACGCGTCGAGCACATCGGCGAGGCGCCCTCGTCCCGGCATCAGCATCGCGAGCGCGGCGTCTTGCCAGGCTGTCGGATCGAGCGGGATCGAGACGCTCAACGTCTTACCCGAGCTGAGATCGATCACCGTCAGGCTCTTCAAGAGATCGTTGATCTGATCCTTGCGAACCTTGAGCGAGAGACGGTCGCCGTCGACGACGCCGTGCCGCTCGAAGTACGCGATGCCGTTGCGGTACAAGACGACACGGGAGAGCGCGAGAGGGCTCTGCGTCGTCGCGTAGCTCGTGCGCGAATGCGCGCAGCTGGTGAGTAATGACAGCGCGAGTAGGACAGCGCAGGTGAGGCGCATGAGGCTCCGGAGTGGTTCCGTGCTGCAAGGCAAATACTACACAGGTTCGCCTAGCTCGCGCGCAACTAACTCCGGAGCGGTGCTGTCAGTGGTCAGCTCACTTGAAGCGCAGACCAACCAGGAAGAAGAAGTCGATGCCCTGCACGCCATCCCCCGTGACTGCGACGTATCGAACATCGCCGCCGATGTAGATACCGTCCATCACGTAGTTCAGGTTCAAACCGGGCGCGAACATGAAGTCCGACACAGTCTTCACGCCGCCGCTGGTGAGATACGGGTCGACGATGGCGAAACCCATACCGAGCCAGATCGACGGACGGATGATCAGGTTTCCGGCCCAGATGTCGTAGCCGCCTTCGACGAACGCGAGCATGTAGTTCTGCCGCGCGCTCACGATGCCTGCAGTCATCGCACCGGGTGTGTTGATGACGAGGTCGTCACTCTCACCGAGGTGGTAGACGAAACCGCCGCCGAGGAAGATCCGGTTGTCCAGCTCGTAGCCGCCGCGAATCGCGATGCCGAGGAAGTACGGATTCAACGTCGACGACCAGTCGGCTTTGCCTGCTTTGAAGCCAAAGGCGGGCGCGAGCGCGATCTCGATGCGACGACCGTCGCCGTATTTCTCGGGCTCCTTCGGCGCTGCGACGACCTTCGGCTTCTCTTCCTCCTTGGGCGGGCGCTCCCATGCGTCCGGCTCGCCCACGGGCTCCTCGTCGTCGCTCGAACTCGACGCACTGCCTGACGAGGCGCTCTTCTTCGAAGGCGCCGTGTCCGTCATCATGTCGTCGACGCTTTTGTCTTTCGCTGGCTCTGCGGGCTCCGCGGCAGGTTCAGCGGCAGCGGCTGCCTTCTTTTTCTTCGGCGCCGCGAGTGCTGGACTCGCCGCTGCGAACACGACGAAGCTCAAAAGCAATCCAGCCAGTGCCACGGTACGACTACGCGTTCGCATCCAGTTCTCCCATCGTGAGGGTCATGTGTGTACTTCATGCGCAGAGTGAAGGGAAGCCTGACCATGCGCGCCCTGTCTGAGGTGTTTTGACCGTCGGATCGCGCTCGAGCTGCGGCCGAGCACGGCTTCGGTCGACGAAGGAATGGCTCCTCCCCTTTCGAGGCGAGCGAAGCCGTGGGCGGCCGCAGATCGTTCGTGAGGCGGCGGTCAAAACACCGCAGACAGGGCGCACTGCAGTCTCTGAATGGTGTGTCCCAAGAGCCGGGCAACCGTTCAGTGCTGTATCGCTGCCGCGGACCGCTGCGGAAGGTAGACCTGGCCGAAGGCGCGGACGATCTCGGCGAGATGTTTCTCGGGGAGCAACCGATGCGGTGGCAGGCCCTGTCCGATCACCACCGCCTTCGAAGCGACGGCACGCGCCAGGTCGGCCGATTCGGCTTGTTCCACGACGGCACCAAGCGAGCGCTTCAGCCGCCGATAGAGGCGCTGGTTCTCCAGGCGCGGCGTTCCGACTTGGAGGTAGAGCGACACGAACCGCAAGCCTTTGGGCACCTGCGTCTCGACGAAGCGGGCGTAGCGATCGGTGTCTGCGTAGAGGGCATCGAGCAGCACGATCCCTTTGAGCTGGGCGCGAACGCCGCCGCGCTCCGCGATCGCGAGCGCGGTCTGATAACCGGCGCTATGGGCCACTAACGTTAGGCTCGCGACGTCTTTTAGTCTGCGCGGTCCCCCGAGACGCCCGACTAACGTCTTGCCCAAGAGCTCTTCCAGAAACGCGCGAAACCCGCTCGGCTTACCGAACGCGCCAGGCGCACCGTTTCGCTGGGCGAGTGCGAGCTGCGGGACGACGAACAGCGTGTTGGTTTGCGCGGCATCGTGCTGGCGACCGAGGTCCCAGCCATCGCGTTCCGGCGCACCGGCTTTGCAGCGGCTCGGGCCCTCCGCCATCAGCACGTTGACGCAGCCGTTGTAGCCGTGGAGGAACACGACCAAGTGCAGCGGCTTGCGAGGGTCGAAACCCTCGGGCGCATGCACGATGACGCTCGGCGCACCGGGCGTTCGGAACGCCGCGGCCTTGAGCTCCGCTACTTCATCGAAACCGGCCGCGGGCTTCGTTTGGGCAGACGCGCCCGCCGGGGCGATCCCGAGCAGCGCAGCCCACAGCGGCAGCAGCCCGAGCCTGCCGCGGCGAGTGCGACCAGAGGCTCGGGAGTCGCGCATGTTCGAGAGGCCTCAGTGCAAGCGCTTTTCCACGGCGCGCAGCACAGCGTCGCCCATCTCGCGCGTACCGATCACCTTTTCTCCACGTTTCGCGATGTCGCCGGTGCGCAGGCCGGCATCGAGCACGTCTTCGACTGCGCCGTTGACGGCTGCAGCGAGTTCCGGCTTGCGGAGCGTGTACTCGAACAGCATCGCGACGGTCATGATCGCCGCGAGCGGGTTCGCCTTGCCTTGGCCGGCGATGTCGGGCGCCGAGCCGTGGATCGGTTCGTAGAGCGCGAGCTTGTCGCCGACGGCGGCGGACGGGAGCAGGCCGATCGAGCCGGTCGCGGCGGCGGAGAGATCGGAGAGGATGTCGCCGAACATGTTCTCCATCACGAGCACGTCGAAGTCGGTCGGACGCAGGATCATCTGCATCGCGGCGTTGTCGACGTACAAGTGCGAGAGCTCGACGTCTGGATACTGCTTGCCGAGCTGAACCATGACGTCGCGCCACAAGCCCATGACCTCGAGCACGTTCGCCTTGTCGACGCTGATGAGCTTCTTCTTGCGAAGCCGCGCGGTCTCGAACGCGATCTTGCCGATCCGCACGATCTCCGCTTCGGTGTAGGTCATCGTGTTCGCGCCGACGCGTTGGCCCGGCTCGCCTTCGACGTAGCGCGGCTTGCCGAAGTAGAGGCCGCCGATGAGCTCGCGCACGACGACAAAGTCGAACCCTGCAGCGCGCTCGGCTTTGAGCGGGCTCGCATCGGCGAGTGCTTTGAAGAGCTTCGCGGGGCGGAGGTTCGCGTAGACCTCCATGTGTTCGCGCAGACGGAGCAAGCCCTTTTCCGGGCGTTTGCTCGTCGGAAGTGCGTCCCACTTCGGACCGCCGCACGCGCCGAGCAGCGTGGCATGCGCTTGAAGCGAGCGGTCGAGCACGGCTTGCGTGATCGGCTCGCCGTGCTGATCGATCGACACGCCGCCAAACGGCCCGCGTTCGACATTCAGCGTGATCGAGGAGATCGCCGCTACGCGCGACAACACCTTCAATGCTTCGGCAGTAACCTCGGGACCGATTCCGTCCCCTTCCAACACCAACACGTCCAGCGTCGTCATCTGACTCTCCGTAGGTGGGGGGTCCTTACCCACTTCTCTGTGCGGATTCAAGCCTCACGCCTTCGCGCAGGCTCCGCAGCACGGCTTCGAGATCGGGTGGGAGGGGTGTCTCGAAGCGAAGCATCTCGCCGCTGGGGGCCTGCAGCTCGACGCGGCCGAGGTGCAGGAACGTGCGGTCGAGGCCGTGCCGATGCTCGAAATGCCGGTTACTTGCGGCGTCACCGTAGCGGAGGTCGCCGAGGACTGGATGGCCGATTGCGGCGAGATGTCTGCGCACTTGGTGGGTGCGGCCTTGCGCGGGCCGGACGCGCACGAGGGAGTGGCCGCCGAGGAATTGTTTGCGGGTATAGCGCGTGAGGGCTTCGCGTTGGGCACGGCCGTCCGTGAGCGGCTGCTTGATGATGCCTTTGTCGTGAACGCGGCCGCGCGCGAGTGCGAGGTAGTGCTTTTGACCGGCGCCGAGCGCTGCGGCGTAGGCCGTCGTGCTCGCGGCCGTCTTCGCGAAGATGCAGACGCCGCTCGTGCCTAGATCGAGGCGATGCACTGCGCGGAGCTCGGGGAGCGCGTGCGCGTGCTGGAGCTGGTCGAGGAGGCTCGTAGCGTGCTCGCGCTCCGGATGGGTCGGCAGGTGAGGCGGTTTGCCGACGACGAGGACGTCCGCGTCTTCGTAGAGCACTGCAGCTGGTGGCGGCGGGGCCGGTTCGAGCAAAACGACCGACTCCACGTCGGCTGCGAGCGGCATGAGATCGTACGGGGTGAGCGCGCTAGCCCGGAGACCTTGCTGCGCGAAGTCGGAGAGGTCGCGGGCGAGCGTGTCGGGATCGCACGAGACGTAGACGAGCGCTCGGGGCGCGAGTTGCGCGATCAGTGCGCGAACGCGCGCGGGCAAGCCTCGACGTGGTGGGTTGACGACGATGGCGTCGTAACGCGCGCGGCTTTCGACGAAGCGTGCGAGCGCGACTTCGGCGTCCTCTGCAATGCACGCCGGCTCCGTGAGGTGTTGTTCTCTTGCGGCGCGTTCGAGCTGCGTGAGCGCGGGCGCATAACGTTCGACCGCGGTCACGCGCGCACCCGAGCGCGACAGTCGCAGCGCGAGTGCGCCCGCACCCGCGTAGAGCTCGAGGATGCGTTTGCCCTCGAGGGTGCCGAGGTTCGTGCGCAATCGCTCTAGGACCTGCACGATGAGCTTGGTCGCTTGCGCGCGATGCGCTTGCGCGAAGCCGCCGTGAGCAGCGTAGACATAAGGGCCTCCGTCGAGCAGGCGGTCGCGAGCGAGGGGCTGGCCGTGAAGTGGCTCGGGGCTCTTGCCGAGGACTTGTGCGGAATCGGAGTCACGCTCGCTGAACGCGACTCCGAGGACACTCTCGATACCCGCAACTTGTTGGGCGAGCGTTTCGATTGCAGCGCGAGCGCGAGGCGGGCCGATCAGAGTGACCAGAACGCCGGGCTCCGCACCGTCCGAAGCCTCGCGAAGATCGACGCCAGAAATCGCCGGCGCACGCGCGGCGAGCAGCGATCGCAACGCGTCGACGACGCGGCTCAGGCTCGGCGCGAGCACTTGGCAGTGCGGGATGTCGACCACGTCGTGGCTGCCGCGTCCGTACAGGCCGATCTCGCCGGTCTTCGACACGACTAGCTTCGCGCGAGTGCGGTAGCGCGTGTTCGTCTCGGCGGTGACCAGGTCGGAGAGGCTCGTCGCTTCGAGTGCGGGATAACCGGCGAGCGCGTGCTGAACGCGATCGCGTTTGAACGCGGACTGAGCGTCGTCGCTGAGCGAGATGAGAGCGCAGCCGCCGCAGCGAGCTGCATGAGGACATTCCACCAAGAACTGCTCCTAAATCCGATCTCGCGGAGTCTGTGCCGTGGAGCGGGGCGGTGCAATGCTACGCGCCGCACCGGATTGCGCCGGTCAGCAACCGCTTCGCGTACAGGTAGGTCTCGCGCATGAGAAACGGAAGTCGCGATTGCAGGCCGACGTAGCGCGTGTACGGCGTCGCTGCGGGTCTCGCGTGGAGTTTGAGGTCGGCTGCGTAGCGCATCGCCCTCGCCAAGTGCAGGGGGTCGCTCACGATCGCGTATGACGCGAGCTGGTTTGCCGCACCCACCGCGGCCGCAAAGCACAGGTTTTCGGGCGTGGTCCACGAGCGCGCTTCGAATAGGACGCGATGTGCAGGCAAACCCTTCGCCAACAAGTACCGCACTCCCGCGACCGCTTCGGGCTGTGTCGGATCGGCGCGGCCGCCGCCCGTAACGATCACGAAGCGAACAGCTCCGCTCCGAAACAGCGTTTCGGCAAAATCGAGTCGACCCGCAAATACCGGCGACGGTATTCCCGCGGGTGCTGCCGCGCCGAGCACGACTGCAGCGTCCAGCGGCGGCGCCGGAGCCCATTGCGCATCGAACGTCCAAATCCGAACTGCGATGGAGATCCACGCGACGATGAGGACGCCGATCGCCACCAGCGAGCCGAGAATCACGGCGCGCGAGCGCTTGCTGTGGCGCTTCCCTTCGATCACCGCGCGAAGGATATGACTATTTCGTCAGCGAGTGCGACTTGCGATCGCTCGATCGGATCCCGGCCAAGGGCTAGGCTTGCGGCATGAAGCTCGTTCTGGCGCAGCCTCGGTTGTCGTACGACGTGCAGGCCGACAACGCGGGATTGATTCGCCGTCTGCTCGAGCCGCTCGCGCCGACGCTCGAGCGCGACGATCTCGTGCTGCTGCCGGAACACTACGACCTGCGCCCTACCCGTGCCGACTACGAGGAGGGCGTACGCTCGCTTGCGAAGACGCTCGGCTGTCATGTGATCGGCGGCTCGCACCACGAACAACGCGATGGCCGCCGGCTCAACGCCGGTGTCGTCAGCGATCCCTCCGGTCAGCTCCTTGCGAGCTACGAAAAGCTCCGACCCTACGCGGCAGAACGCTCGCGCGTGGAACCAGGTAGCGCGCTCGGGGAGCTCAAGATCGCGGGCAAGCGCGTCCTCGTGCTGGTCTGTGCGGACTTCTGGTTCTCGGACCTGTTTCACCGCACGACCGAACTTCCGGATCTCGTGCTCGTGCCCGCGCACTCGGTCACGCGTAAGCCGACGCCCGAGTATTCGCGCGCACTCTGGCGACACCTCGCGGTCGCGCGTGCGTACGAGTTCGGCGTCTACGTCGGCGTGAGTGATTGGGCCGCAGCGCAAGGTCCACTGCCGGTTGGGATGCTGCCGGCGAGCGGCGTTGGAGGCTTTGCCGATCCGACGAAAGTCGATCCCGCGACCTTGTTCTTGCCGATCAGCGGCGCAGTACAAAGCTACGAGCTCGACTTCCCGGCGTTGGACGCGTTCCGGAACGACCGGTACGCACGCGGTTTCTTTTGGCGCCCCCCGCAGCCGTGAGCTGCGTCGGCTAAAAGTCCGGAAACGCTGCTGCGACCGCCGGCTTCGGCTCCGCCACGGCCGGCTTGTGACCGACTTGCGGTTTGCCTTCGCGTGTGAGGTGAATCATCCGCGCGATCGCCAGTGTGATCGTCGACCACTGACACGCGAGATAGAATCCGAGCGGCTTCCCCTCGGCCTCGCTCTCCTTCATCAGGAGCTTGTGGGCTTTCGGCAGCGCGTAGTACGGCAGCCCGGGAAAGATGTGATGCGTCGCGTGGTAGGTGAGGCCGACCGGACCGACCAGCTCGTTCAAGATCGAGAACCGGTTCAAGTTGACGCAATCGAAGATGTGGTCTTCGAAGGACAAAACCTCGCCGGTCGAAGCGTAGCGATGGGTCGCTGCCAGCCCGCGAAATCCGTTCAAGATCATGATCGAGCTGAGCACGATGAACCAGTGCACGAACAGCATTGCGGGCAGCACGCCGTTCAGAACGAGCGCGACGATCGACCAGACGAAGATCACGGTCGTGACCTCTTCGATTCGCCAGATCAGCATGTCCCGCCCGGTCGGGACGCGACGTGCGTAGTCCAGCTTCATGACGAAACCCGATGCTTTCGTCACCACCCACGTGCGCAGCCGCGGTGAAAACACCGAGAGCGGTGCGAGCACGAGGTACCGCATCGCGACGCCGAACGGGAACACGAACGCCAGCACCATGAACAGAATCGGCTCGCGGAACGAGCCCTGCGCGACGAACGGCAAGTACTCCGGATCTTCCGGCGTGCCGTAATACCGCGTGCTGTGATGGATCCGATGTAAGCCGCGGTAAACGAAGTGCGGCATACAAAACGGTGCGCCGCAGACGACGTGCCATCCGGCGCGGAAGTACGGCAGGTCGCCGTCCTTCAGATGCTCCATTTCGTGGGTGAACGCGAGTGTGCGGTACATCGCGTACGCGCTGATGAACAAGCAGAGTGCTTTCAGCGCAAGCGATTCGACATTCAACGAGATTACAAACGCACTCCATCCGACCGTGGACGACACGACGAGGTCGGTCCAGAAGATCCACGGGTTGGGTTTGAACAAGTGCGCCAGCTGGTGCTTGACGCGAATAATCGCCTGGCGATCTACCTCTTCCATGAGGCCCCCTGGTTGAGTAACGCGTTGAGTAGCGCGACGACTCGATCCCAAGTCGTTTTCCGAACCTGCGAAGCAGCGTTCGGGTCTGCGCTATTCGAGGCATGTTAGCTGTGCAAGAAGTGTCGTCAAGCGGGAGCAACTAACAAGAGCTAACAATCTCGACCACTGACCGCGATCGAAGACGAAGGCAATGTAGTACGATGGTGTTCACGCACACGCGATTCGATCACGCTGAGCCGACACGAGACTACGGTGCCGAACGAGGACGAAGTCGAAATGATCATCCGGCAGGCAACCTCGAACGATCTGGCGCGCATCGGCGAGATCCACCGGCAGTCGATCCTCGAGCTCTGCAAGACACATTACACACCGGCGCAACTCGCCGACTGGACATCCGCGCTCCGTCCTGCGGCCTACGAAGCACTCCTGGCGTCGCACCGGATGATCGCGGCAGAGGATGGCGCCGAGCTATTGGGGTTCGGGGTCTTCGATCCGAACACCGGCTTGATCAACGCGACCTACGTCGATCCGAGTGCAGCGCGCCGCGGCGTCGGCCGAGCACTCCTCACGGCGCTGGAGAACCAGGCGCGTGCCGCCAGCTTCGGCGAGGTACGTCTAAACGCTACACTCAACGCCGTCGGCTTTTACGCGCGTCTCGGTTATGTCTCGCGGGGTCGCGAGAGCAACCGGTTACCGTCGGGGGTCGATCTTCCCTGCGAGATGATGCGCAAGCACCTGGCCTGAGCCCGGCGAGAACCCGCGCGAGCGAGTCACTCCGCCGCGACCAAAGCGTCGATCACCATCAACGTGTGGCCTGGCAAGACCGTCGATCCGGGCTCCGCACGATGCTCGTGAACTCGGCCCGTCACACTCGTCTTGATCACGATCTCGGTCTTCATCGCTTCCACGATCACGACCGCCGCTCCCGCGACGACGTGTTCGCCGACGTCGACGAGCAGTTTCCACACGCTGCCCGCTACGGGACTGATGATCGCACTCTGACCTGCCGGCAACACATCGCCACCGAGTGCGCGGCCACTCTCTTTCGGCGCCTCGGCAATGATGTCCTGACCCGCAGCCACCCAGCGCTCGCGCTCCGCGACGAACGCGGCCTGCTGCGTCTCTTTCCACACGGCGATGCTGTCTACTTCAGCATCGAGGAACGCCTTGTATTTCTTCCAGCTGAACGTGTCCTCGGTGATGTCGAGCTTGTGTTTGCCCGCGAGAAAGTCTGCACGCATCGCGAGCAACTCGTCGGCACCGACCGGGTAGAACTGCAGCTGGTCGAAGAAGCGCAGTAGCCACGGCTTGCCCGGAACGAAGTCGCGCGTCGTCCGATACGTGTTCCACATCTGGATCGTGCGGCCGACGAACTGATATCCGCCGGGGCCTTCCATACCGTACACGCACAAGTACGCGCCGCCGATGCCGACCGCGTTTTCAGGTGTCCAGGTGCGCGCCGGGTTGTACTTCGTCGTGACCAAGCGATGCCGCGGATCGACCGGCGTAGCGACGGGCGCTCCGAGGTACACGTCGCCCAGCCCCATCACGAGGTACTTCGCTTCGAACACGATTCGCTTTACGTCTTCGACGCTGTCGAGGCCGTTGATGCGCCGAATGAACTCGATGTTGCTCGGGCACCACGGCGCATCCTTGCGCACCGATCGCACGTACTTCTCGATCGCGACCAAGGTCGCGGGATCTTCCCACGACAGCGGCAAGCGCACGACGCGCGTCGGCACTTCGATCTCATCGATGGTCGGAAGCTCAGTCTCGATCTGCATCAACACGCTGACGAGCGAGTTGCAGTCGAGCTTCTCCGGCACGTAGTGGATCTGCAGCGAGCGAATGCCCGGAGTGAGATCGACGATCGCCGGCAGCTTCCGCTCTTCGACCGCCTGCATCAACAGATGTACGCGGAACCGCAGCGCGAGGTCGAGCACGAGCGGCCCATACTCCACGAGCAGATATTCGTCGCCTGCACGCCGATACACGACGGTCGGCTTCGTTTCGCTAGCTTCGGTCGAACCGAGCACGCCGAGTTGCAACCCGTGGGTCGGCGAGGCGCCATTGCCACCTGGATACGGAACGTTCGCCGGCGCGCCAAACAACCCTGGCGCCGCGATTGCAGTCGAGCCGTTGCCGCCCTTGGCTGCGACGGCAGCCTTCGTGGCGCGGACGAATCGCAGGCGGTCGCCCGCGCGCAGCTGCCCCATCTTCCAGCGTTCGGATGCGATGATCGTCACCGGGCAAACGAACCCGCCCAAGCTCGGACCATCGGGCCCGAGAATCACCGGCATGTCGCCCGTGTAGTCGACGGTTCCGACCGCATAGGCGTTGTCGTGAATGTTGCTCGGATGCAGTCCGGCCTCACCACCGTCCTTGCGCGCCCACTTCGGCTTCGGTCCGATCAGCCGCACGCCGGTGCGGTCCGAATTGTAGTGAACCTCGAAGTCGGTCGCGAACAACTTCTCGATATCCGCCGGCGTGAAGAAATCCGGCGCGCTGTGGGGCCCATCGAGCACGCCGATCTCCCAGTGCTCTGGATAGGTCGGACGCTCCGCGATCGGCAGTGGCTTCGGCGGAATCGAACGCGTCTCCGCAGCCAACCGCAGCACATCACCCGCACGCAGTGCACGCCCACCGTGCCCGCCAAACCCACCGAGCATGAACGTGGCAGTGCTCCCGAGATACTGCGGCAAGTCGAACCCACCGCGCACGGCGAGATAGGCGCGCATGCCGCGCCCTTCGACCATCCCGAAGTCGAGCCGGCTGCCCGCGTCGACTTGAACGGCCTGCCACGTCGGCAGCGGCACACCTTCGAGCGTCGCGCCCATCGCAGCGCCGGTGATCGCGATCAAACAATCCGTGTTGCAGACTAGCTTCGGACCACTGAGCGTGATCTCGACTGCGGGTGTGCCCTCGGGATTGCCGACTAAACGGTTCGCCAAACGAAACGCGAGGTCGTCCATCGGGCCGGAAGGCGGAACCCCGACCGACCAATGCCCGACGCGACCCGGAAAGTCTTGCAACGTGGTCTGCGTGCCACCATCGAGCACGTCCCACGTCCGCGGCGCGTAGGTGAACCCTTGCAAATATCGCGTGGTGATCGTGCCCGTCCGAAACGCGTCGTCCGCGATGATCTCACGCAAGTAACCGAGGTTTGCTTCGATGCCGTAGATCTGCGTCTCGTTGAGCGCCGTCCGTAGCTTCTTCAACGCCTCGTGGCGATTCGATGCGTGCGTGATGATCTTCACCAGCAGCGGATCGTAGTGCGGTGTGACTTCGGTGCCGCTCTCGACCCAGCCATCGCAACGCGCGTCTTTCGGCAGCACGACGCGGGTCAGCACACCCGTGCTCGGCTGAAAACCCTTGTTGGGATCTTCGGCGTAGATGCGCACTTCGATCGCCGCGCCCTGGGGCACCGGCGCCGCAGCTGGCAGCGTCAGCTCGCCGGCGGCTTGTTTGACCATCCACTCGACTAGATCGATGCCGGTCACTTCTTCGGTGACGCCGTGTTCGACCTGCAAGCGCGTGTTGACCTCGAGGAAGTAGAAGTCTTGCGTCTTCGCATCGAGCACGAACTCCACGGTGCCGGCGGATTCGTACGCGACTGCATTCGCGAGCTTGATCGCCGCCTCGAACAGCGCCGCGCGCGTCTCCGGCGAAAGCCCGGGCGCGGGCGTCTCCTCGATCACCTTTTGATTGCGCCGCTGCGTCGAACAGTCGCGTTCGCCGAGCGCGAGTACCCTGCCCTTGCCGTCGCCGAAGATCTGCACTTCGATATGGCGCGCGGCTTCGAGATACTTCTCGAGGAACATGCCGCTGCCTTCGAAATTGCTCTTCGCGAGCCGGCGAACGCCTTCGAAACCTTCCTCGAGCGCGGTCGAATCGCGACATACGCGCAAGCCGATACCGCCGCCGCCCGACGTGCTCTTCAACATCACCGGATAGCCGATCCGCTCAGCCTCCGTGTGTGCTTCTGCGAGTGTCATCACCAGACCGCTACCGGGCAGGAGCGACACACCGACTTCTTGGGCGAGCGCGCGGGCTTCGTGCTTCAAGCCGAAGCGCCGAATCTGATCGGGTGACGGCCCGATGAACGCCACGCCCGCCGCGGCACACGCGGCCGCAAACGAGGCGTTCTCACTCAAAAATCCATAACCCGGGTGAATCGCTTCAGCGCCGCTCTCAGCTGCAGCCTCGAGAATGCGTTCGACCCGCAGATAACTAGCGGAGACTTGGGGCCCACCGACGAGGATCGATTCGTCGGCGAGTTGAACATGCGCCGAAGCTGCGTCGGCTTCGGAGTACACGGCGACGGAACTCACGCCCATTCGGCGCAACGTTCGAATCACGCGGCAAGCGATCTCACCGCGGTTGGCGATCAAAACCTTCTTGAACATGTCGAGCTACCTGATCCCGGTGATCAGCCGTTCCACGTGAGCAGGCGGATCGGAGTCGGGTTGTAGGCGTTGCAGGGATTGTTGAGTTGCGGGCAGTTCGAGATCAAAACGAGCACATCCGTTTCGGCACGCATCTCGACGTACTTGCCCCCGGCCGAGATGCCGTCTTCGAACGTCAGCTTGCCCGTAGGCGTGACTGGCACGTTCATGAAGAAATTGATGTTGCTCGCCAAGTCGCGCTTCTCGAGCGCGATTTCGTTGGCTGCGATCGCGCGAAGAAAGTTGTCGCGACACGAGTGCATGTGTTTGGTGTGCTGGCCGTAGCGAACGGTGTTGCTCTCAGCGGCGCAGGCTCCGCCGAGGGTGTCATGCCGGCCACACGTATCCGCGACGATCGTGAGCATCGGCCGCGCCAAGCTGGAGTACAGCACCGTCCCGGTCGAGAGATACAACTTGCGCTGCATTCGAATCGTGTCGGCTGCGCTGTAGCGCTCGGCCAGATCGTCCACGCAGTAGAACAACGTGTCGACCGCTTGATTGCCTTCGAGATCGACGATGCGGAAGGTTTGACCCTTCGCGATTGTGCCGACGTACGGCTCGCCCGAGCCTACGACGACGTCGGACACGGCGTCCTTCGGATCGCGATCACTTTGTTTGAGCAGTGCTTGCATGACTTGTCACCCGAGCCCGAAGAACATCCGTTCGGTGTTGGCAAATCCGCGCTCGTTTTCCGGACGCGAGCGGCGACACGGGTCGTCAGGCCCCGGTGGATCACTCTTGTAGATCGAGAGGCTCACCGGCTTCGGCGCGTAGATCGGATTGGGATCGAAGACGTGCTGGCAGCTCGTGAGCACGACGAGCACGTTCATCTCGGCGCGCAACTCGACGTAGCCACCGGGCTGACTGTGGCCGGTGACGTAGTTCAGGTCCCCCGTATCATCGGCGACGACCTTGCTGAACCAGTTCAGGTTCGGCGCGAGATCGCGATGGCCGAGGCCCCACTTGCCGAGCTCGGTCAGCATCTGCTCGCGCGCGTTGCGATACATGCCGTTGCGTAGCTCGCCGTAGCGCTTGTCGCCGTACTTCGCCCGAACCGACTTCGGATCGGACATGCCGCTGACGGCGTCATGCCAGCCGACCGTGTCCTCCGAGACCGAACACAGCACGCGCCCCATGTCGGAGTACAACACGAAGCCCTTCGTGATAAATGCGGTGTGCTGGGCCTTGAGCGTATCGGCCATGTTGTAACGCTCGATCAGCAAGTCGCGGTTGTAGAGCAACATGCTGACGTTCGCGCCGCCTTCGACATCGGTCAGGCGCAGTGTGTGATGGCGTGGCACGACGCTCGACCAATATGCGGCGCCGGGAAGCGCCTCAGTGATGAGCAGTCGATCCTCTGGGCTGTCCATCTCACTCGACCTCGTCGCCGGCCTGGGTCATTCGAATGGTCGGCATCGGAGTTTCTTCCGCGTCCATAGCCGGCGAGCCGTGGATCAAGCTTTCCAGATGCTTTTTAGTCGCGAGGAAAAGCGGGCTCACCATTTGCGTGCGCTCGCGCGGGCGTGGCAACGCGACTTCGACGACCTCGCGCACGTGACCGGGGTGAGCACCCAGCACGAGAATGCGATCGGACAGGTAGACGGCTTCTTCCAAGTCATGCGTAACGAAGACGATCGTGATGTCGATCTGCTTCCAAAGCTGAATCAAATAACTCTGCATCTGCGCGCGGGTCTGCGCGTCGAGCGCGGCGAACGGCTCGTCCATGAACAAGATGCGCGGACGATTCGCGAGCGCGCGCGCGATCGCAACGCGCTGCTTCATGCCGCCCGAGAGCTCGTGCGGATAGGAATTGACGAAGCGCCGAAGGCCGACGATTTCGACCCACTCGAGCGCTTCGTGCTCCGCCGCCGTCCGCCGCAAGCCACGCATCTCGAGTCCGAACATCACGTTCTCGAGAACGGTGCGCCACGGGAATAGCGTGTAGCCCTGAAAGACCATGCCGCGGTCCGGCCCCGGACCATGCACGGGCTTTCCGTCCAGCAGCATCTCCCCCGAAGACTGCTGATCGAGTCCCGCGAGAATGCGGATCAACGTCGATTTACCGCAGCCCGAGGCTCCGATGATGCAGATGAACTCGCGCCGGTGCGCTTGGAACGACACGTTCTCGAGCGCAGCGACGTAGCCGCTGTCCGACGAGAACTGCCGGCCGAGGTTTTGAACGTCGAGCACGATGGGCCGTTCGTAGATGCGCTTGAAGCGATCCGCGACGTCCGGCGTCTGCTCGCGATAACTCGGCAGCATCGAAACTTCCTGTACGAGCTCGGTCTCCATCGAACGCTCCGGGTTCAGGCCGCGATGCGGGGCTCGGCGGTGCGACGCCCGCGAGTCCACGACTTGGCGCGGCCGCGCAGGCGGAACACGAGCCCGCCGCGCTTCGCACGCCACGGGAACAGCACGCGACCGAAGCGCTCGAGCAACACGTCGCTGCCGAGGCCGATCATGCCGATGATCATGATCGCGGCGTAGACGTTGTCGTAGTTGCGGTAGCGCGCCTGCTGATTGATGAAATACGTGATGCCGCTCGTCGTTCCGACGAGCTCTGCCACGATCAAATACGTCCAAGCCCAGCCGAGCAGCACACGCATGTCGGTGTACAAGTCGACGACGACGCCGGGCACGACGACACGCCACACGAGCTGCCGCTTGTTCGCGCCGAGCGTCTGCGCGGCTTCGATCAGTGACACCTCGAGCTTGCGCGTCGTGTTCGCGACGACGAGCACTTGTTGAAAGAACGTGCCGATGAAGATGATCGCGATCTTCGGCGCGTCGTAGATGCCGAGCACTGCGACCGCGAGCGCACCGAACGCGGGAGCCGGCAAGTAGCGGAAGAACTCGATGAACGGCTCGGTGATCTTCGAAAACACGTTGAACGTGCCGCACAAGATCGCGAGCGGAACACCCAGTAACGACGAAAGCGTGAAGCCCCAGAAGATGACCTGGATGCTTTGCCACAAGCTCTCGTGCAGCCACGGTTCGGAAGGCAAGCGAGGCGGCGTCTTGAACGCGGTGTACATCGCCGTCACCACTCGATGCGGCGCCGGCAAGTAGATCGGATTCTCACGCGTCCCGGTCGCGACCGCTTTCCCAGCGGCAGCGGCCTTCGCGTTTTCGGACGCGAACACTTCCTTTTCGATCAGCATGCCCGGCGTGAAGTAGCTGACCGCGCCAGGCGCTTCGATTTTGACGAGCGGATGCCAAATGAACGGTACGTAGCTGACGAGGCACCACATCAAAAGCGGGAGCGCGAAAGAGAACGCGGCGAGCTTACGCGCGCGTTCCGGCGGCAGCTCTTTTCGCACTCCGAACCAATCTTGCCCAAACATGCGGTCCTCTCGATCCGACGCGCCGAAGGCCTCGCCCTTCAGAGGCCGTTGATGATCTCCGGGTCGATGTACTCGTCGATCGGCTGCGCCGTGGCGTAGACCTTGTTCGCGACGTTGAAGTCGTCCGCGATCTTCGTCGAGCCGTAGAGCGATTCGAACCCGGGGCCCTTCACGAACTTGGCCTTCGCTTCAGCGAGCGGCAGGAAGTACGTACCCGGCATCGCACTCGCGTACTGCTCGGCCGTCACGCCGACCTTCGCCGCCATGATCTTCACCGCGTCCGCTTGCGTTGCGGGGTCGCGAACGTAGTCGGCGATTTTGTACCAAACCTTGGCGAACTTCGCCCAATCGGCTTTGCGCTGCGCGTAGCTCGTCGGGCTCACCGCGAGCGCGTCGTAAATAAGGCCGGGTACGTCGGCGCTGGTCCAGATCGCCGTCGCACCCGCAACCGAAGACAAAGCCTGCGTCGAAGTCGGATACCAGGCAGCGACCGCATCGACTTGGCCCGAAGCCAGCGCCTGCGGCACTTCGTTGGTGCGGAAGTTAACCAGTGACACTTCTGACTGTTTCATGCCGAGCTTCTGCAGCCCCTGCAGCAACAACAGGTGTTCGACTAACGTCAACTCCAACCCGACCTTCTTACCCTTGAGGTCTTTCAGGCTCTTGATGCCCGGCTTCGCGATGACCTTGTCGTTGCCGTTGCTGTAATCCATGAGCAAGATCAGCTTGCTCTTCGCGCCGTTGGCGCCGGTCACGAGCGCGTCGCCGTTCGTCACGGTCACCGCGTCGACCTTGCCGGCGCTGAACGCCTCCATCGACGGGAGGTAGTCGAACCACGAAAACTCGACGTTCAAGCCCGCGTCCTTGAACCAACCCTTTTGGATGCCGACCTCGAGCGCAGTCCAACCGGGCCAGTCGCTGTACGCAACTCGAAGCGGTGCTGCGGCAGGTTCGGGCGCCGGCGCTGGAGCAGCCGGCGGCGCTTCAGGCGCCGTTGCGGGCTTGTCCCCCGTTGCGGGCTTGTCTCCCGAGCAAGCGGTACAGGCGATGAAGCCGAACAACGTGACACTCAACCGAGTCATTCGAAGTTTTGTCACATTCACCCTTACGTCCGATGAAAGCTCACGAGCGCTCGCAACGTCGCAACAGATGAGCAGCGGCCAGTTTCGCTACTGTTTCAAACCCGTAAATAGCGGGCCGGTCCGCATTCAACGAGAAACATCTTTTCAGCGAGCTTCGAAGCGCTGCATGCTCGGCTGCGCTCGAACCAGTATTGAGGCTGTCGTGGTTGCTTCCATCTCTCTGCATTTGTCAACGCTCGCGGATGCTTACGCGAGTGGTGCCCAGACCCCACTCTCAGTCGTCGACGAGATCTACGCGCAGCTCGCAGCTCATCCGCAGCCGGCGCTGTTCATTTCGTCCGTGTCGCACGCAGACGCGCAGGCCGCCGCTCGTGCGCTGATGGAGCGCAAAGCGCGCGGTGAAGTGTTGCCGCTCTACGGCGTGCCGTTCGGCGTCAAAGACAACATCGACGTCGCAGGGCTCGAAACGACCGCGGCGTGTCCGGCGTACGCGTATCGGCCGGCGCGGCACGCGTTCGTAGTCGAACGGCTGATCCGAGACGGTGCGATCGTGATCGGGAAGACGAACCTCGATCAGTTTGCGACCGGCCTCGTCGGCGTGCGGTCGCCCTACGGTATTCCGACGAACCCGTTCGATGTCGAGCGCGTGCCGGGCGGATCGAGCTCGGGCTCCGCTGTCGCAGTCGCAATCGGGCTGTGTTCGTTTGCGCTCGGTACCGATACGGCCGGCTCGGGTCGCGTACCTGCTTCCTTCAACAACATCGTCGGTCTCAAGCCGACGCGCGGGATGCTGAGCACGAGCGGCATGGTGCCGGCGTGTCGCACGCTCGATTGCGTGTCCGTGTTCGCGCTCACTGTCGACGACGCTGCGTTCGTCGCGCAGCGGATGGCTGCATACGATGCGGAGGATCCGTACGCGGAGCCGGAAGGTGCAGCGTGGGATCCGCGTCCGAGCGAATTGCCTGCCAGCTTTCGCTTTGCAGTGCCGGCCGGCGACGACCTCGTCTTACCGGACGCCAGCACACGCGAGTTGTGGATCAGTGCGATCCAGGCGATCGAAGCGCTCGGCGGCACGAGCACCGAGCTCAGCTTGAAGCCGTTTCACGACACGGCCGCGCTGCTCTATCACGGGCCCGTCGTCGCCGAGCGACTCGAAGTCACTTCCAAGCTACTCGCGGACAAGCCGGGGGATTTACATCCGGTGATTCGCGAGATCGTCAGCGCGGCGACGCGCTTCAGCGCCTCCGACGCGCAACTCGCACAAACCGAGCTGCGGCGCTTGCGGCGTGTCTGTCGCGCCGCGCTCGCGAATGTCGAGTGTTTGGTCGTGCCGTCTGCGCCGCTCTTCCCGCGGGTTGCGGAAGTGCTCGCCGATCCGATCCGCATCAACACGGAGCTCGGTCGCTACACGAACTTCGTGAACCTTCTCGATCTGTGCGCGCTCGCAATTCCCGCAGGGATTTGTGGCAGTGGCTTGCCGTTCGGTATCACGCTGATCGCTGCGCACGGTCGCGACGGTTGGCTCGGCGGTCTCGGCCGGCGCTTGCACGCAACGCTGGCGAAGACGCTCGGCGCAACGGATCAGCCGTTGCCTGCGCTCGGGACCGTGCCAGCGGCGAAGAGTGGGCTTGCGAAGCTCGCGGTCGTCGGCGCGCATTTGTCGGGTCAACCACTCAATCGCGAGCTCACCGAGGTGGGGGCGCAGCTGTCAGCAGCGAGCCGAACCAAACCTGACTACAAGTTCTACGCCCTCGCTACGACTCCTCCGAAGCCGGGCCTATTGCGCGTGGCAGCCGGTAGCGGCAAGGCGATCGAGCTCGAGGTTTGGGAAATGACTCACGACGCTCTCGGGAAGTTCCTGCAGAACGTGCGCGACCCGCTGTGCATCGGCACGCTGGAGCTCGAGAGCGGCGAAAAGGTTCACGGATTTTTGTGCGAGCCGATCGCGACCGAGGGCGCTCGAGACATCACTGCGTTCGGCGGCTGGCGCGCGTACCGTGCCAGCAAGTCTTGAGACTG
>DASRXR010000288.1:0-11723 GCA_035687405.1 Polyangiales bacterium | reverse complement strand
GAGCCAGGCCGGGTGGGCCCAGCGCATCGTCTCGACCGGCGACGCTCGAAACTCGTAGGAACCGAGCTCGCTCAATCGCTTCACGCAATCGACCGTGCGCTGGGCCCACCCGGCCTGGCTCGACAGTGATGCGATGGAACGCTGGCTCCGCAGCCTTCCGCTGCAGGGCAACTCGGGTGACGTCTACGCGCGGCTTCGCAGCTCGTAGAGCGCCATCGCGAGTGGCGCTTCCAGCCTAGTCATTGTCGCAAAGCCCCGCAGGGTTCGAAGGCGTTCGGGCATATCGTCCGGCGTATGGGCAGCTGTGAGCCGCTAGCATCATCCTCGGCGTCCGGAAGTGACCTCGGCCTCGTGCCCGCGCTCGAGCCCCACGTCGGTGCGAACCTCGCCCGGCTGGTGGTGGAGCTCCTGCACGATTCTGGGCTCGACGTGAGCGATCTGTCCGCGCTCGTGCCGCCGGTCGATCCGATCGCGCGCATTCCCGCGTCGAGCTTGACGACGTTGCTCGAAGTCGCGAGCCGGCGGCTCGGCGATCCGAACGTCGGCTTGCACGCCGGCGAACGCGCCGATGTCGGGCGGCTCGGTCTCTTTGGTTTGTTGCAGCAAACCTCGCCGACACCACGTGCGCTGGCGCCGGTGCTTCGCAAGTTCAGCCGGCTCTTGCACGACGCGTCGGTGTTCGATCTCCGCGAACGCGGCGACCAGGCGGTGTTCACGTATCGCTGCGAGGATGCCGATCGCCAGTCGGTCGAGCTCGTGATCGCGGCGCTCGTCGCCTGCACGCGCAGGATCTGGCCGAGCTGCCCGCTGCAAGCAGTGTTCTTCGCCCACGCAGCTCCGAGCGGCAGCGATGCACACGCGTCATTTTTCCGCGTACCGGTTCACTTCGATGCAGCGTGGAGCGGCTACGCGATCAGTGCCACGCACTTGGACGAGATCGGAGTCAGCGCCGACCCGGGTCTACACGCCGCGCTCGTCGAGTACGCCGAACGCGTGCTCGATTCGATCGACTTCGTCGCGGCCGTGCGACACGCGGTCGGCCGCGGGTTGATTCGTGGGGCTTCGGGAGCGCCCTGGATCGCGGCCGAGCTCGGCATCTCGTCGCGAACGCTGCACCGTCGGCTGCAGGAAAAACACGCGCGGTTCTCCGCGATCGTCGACGACGAGCGCAGCTGGCGCGCGCGCACTCAATTGTCCGCGAACGAGCGCGTGGCCGAGGTCGCACAAAAGCTGGGGTTCGCGAGCCCCGGCGCTTTTCGCAAAGCATTCAAACGCTGGACCGGTCAGACGCCCGTGGAGTTCAAACGCGGCTCGACCGAGCAGTAGCTTCAGACTCGGCTTCGCGGTAGCACGGGCACAGGAGTGGGTGAATGGAAGGGACGCATCACTTGCGCATACTCTGTTTGGTGGCAGGTGTGCTGCTGTTCGCCTGCGCCAAAGACCACACGGGCTCGCTGCCGGTCGCAGAGCCGGTCGCGGGCGCCGCAGCTGAGGGCGGCCAAGCTGGCGCGCCTGCGAAGCCGCCAGCGCAACCCAAGCCTGGCAAGGCTGGCGTGCCTGGCACGAAGGCGGTCGCGAAGTTCGAGCCGGTCGGCGAGGCAGTGTCGGACCCAGATAACGCGCTGCGCGGCACGGCGACGTTTACGGTGACCGAGAGCGGCGTCGATCTCGCGATCTTGGTGCGGCAGTGCACGCGATCTGGCGGGATCGACGTTTTCATCCAAGAGGGCGGGGACTGCTCGGACGCGACGCTGTCCGGCCCGCACTGGGCGCGCGGGGAGGGTATTCCGCAGGTCACGTGCCTCGGCGTGAGTGGTCAGGGTCGCGGTTCCCTCTCGCGCTCGAGCGAGGACGACAAGCCGTGGAGCATCGGTGGCTCGGGCGCGACGGACGTCCTCGGGCGCGCGATCGTCGCCTACGACGTGCGCTCGGGCGCCCCCATCGCGTGCGGTGTGATCGGCCAAGACGAAAGTGCGCCCGCGCCGACCGTGCCGGATCCAGACATTCTCAGCAGCGTGCCGATGGTGGGTCGCGCGCAAATCGCTGGCCTGTGTTTCGGCGACAGCATCGTGCGCGACAACGAACAGGCCTGTCCCGACCCGAAACTTCTCACCGCCTGCGCGCAGGAACACTGCCAGCTCGATTCGTGCGTCGCGATGTGCGGCGACTACCTCGCCTGCACGACGAAGGAAGAGGATCCGTGCTCGGTCGCGTTTACGTGTGAGATCGACGGGCCCTGCTCGAACTGCCAAGGCGTGGTGCAGCAGTGCGTCCTCAGCTTCTGCGCGGACCAGGTCACATGTGCCTCGCCAGTTTCGCCCGACGGGCCCTGCACCAAGCTCGAAGCGTGCTGCGGTCTGCAAGGAGACATGGCCGACTCGTGTCTCGAGACGGTGCGCCTAGTCGAGAAGCTCAGCGGCGACCCGAGCTGCTACGGGTTGTTGCACGATTGGGACTTCTTCTCGCACCTGCCGGTGCCGTGCACGTTCGAATGAGGGCCCGCCCGATGCGCGTGACAAGCTGGTGGATGGTCTGCGGATTGAGCGCTGCGCTGATCGCGTGCGGAGACGACGACGATGCGAAGCCGTCTCGTCCTGCAGCGGATGGCGGCGCGATGCAGTTGCCGGACAAGACGGCGGGGAAGGGTTGCAAGCGCGACTCGGATTGCCCGAACGGCAAGTGCATGAAGGAGCTTCAGGTCGGCTCGATGACCGAATCGCGGCCGGCGCCCGGTGGGTACTGCACCGTCGCATGTGAAAGTGATGGGCAGTGCGGGCAAAACGGCGAGTGCAGCGTGCCAGCACAAGCCGATCGCGGGATGTGCCTAGGCACTTGCCGGCAGCAATCGGATTGCCGTGAAGGCTACGCGTGCGTCGGCGGTGGGAACACGCTCGGTATTCAGGTGTCCGGTAGCTGCGAGCCGATGCAGAAGGCACAACAACTCGGGAGTCGCGTGGCAGGTCGCGAGTGCGGGAGCGACGACGACTGCCTCGGAGGGTCGTGCGCTTCAGCGAGCACGGTCGGTGCGGAGTACCCTGGAAACTACTGCACCGGTCGCTGCTGGAAAGACTCGGAATGCGGCGAAGGTGGCGCATGTCTCGCACCGACTGGCAGCTCGGAAGCGGGTTGGTGTTACGACGCGTGCGAAGCCGACACCGACTGCAGTCGCGGCGGGTACCGCTGCTCTCAGCTGTCGCCCGGATTCAAAGCGTGCTTCCCGGCGCCGGATCAATTGCCGGACGGCACGGCAGGCAAGGCGTGCACGAGCGACACGGACTGCGGCGGACAAAAAGACACGTGTCTGAGCGAGCTGCCGTTCAGCACGTTCAGTGCGTACGAAAACGTCGCGGCGCCCGGCGGCTATTGCACGGTCAAGTGCTCGCTCGATGCCGAGTGCGGTGCGAATGCACAATGCATCGCTCGCCCGCTCCAGGGCGGTCTGTGCTTGAAGAAGTGCACGGACAAAGCAGATTGCCGCGAAGGCTACGGCTGCGAGGTCCACGGACGAGATCTCAGCGACGAGGACAAAGTCTGCGTGCCTCGGCCCGACGACCCGTGAAAGATCGCACCGCGCTCAGTCTTCGTCCACGCTGACGTTCGGCAGGATCCGCGGCGGACCGGTGGTGGCCTCGCGGTTTTCTTTGTCCGAACGCAGCAGTACGTAGGTTTGGCGCACGCTCGAGTCCGACTCGCGCTCGCGCAGCATGGCTTGCGGCATCGGGAACATCTCGCGCGTTCCATCCGCTGAGATTCGCGCGCCATGCGTGTACTCGGTCCAGCTGTGCCAGCCGTCGTCCGAACACAATAAAGCTCGCGTCAGAAGCCAGCCCTTCAACTTCGTTTGAAAGTCGTTCTGCTCGGCCTCGATCGAGAGCGGCTGCACCACACACGCGTACTTCGACACCGCCGGCATCGCGAGCTCGACGGTTTCCTTCGGCGGCAGGAGTTGCCAGACCGGCGTCTTGATCTGAATCGGCTGGTTCTGATTCACGAACGCGCGCCAAGTCTCTTGCGCGAGATCGGGCGGTGGCACCGGCGGCTTGTCCTTCTTGCGCGACTGCCACGGCTGCGGTTCCTTGAACGCAGCTTCGGGCGGGCGCGAGCGCGGCGCCGCTTCGGGCTTCGCAGCCGACAGCGTCGCGCTTGCGGGAGTTGGCGGCGCAGAGGGCTGCGGCGGGGCGGGCTCGGCTCGCGATCCACAATGGGCGAGTGCGAGCCCGACTACGATCCAGATCGGCTTTGCGAACATTGTTAGGGAAGGGCTAGAACCGTGAGTGTTCGGCCGGCCACACCGCTCGACCAGCTCAGCCCTTCGCCAAACGCGACCCGGCCATTTGCGATCGAGAACGTGCTGGCGATCGTGCCGCCTTTCGACGGCCAGCTCTTGATCAGCGCGCCGGTGGCGACGTCGAATGCTTCGAGCTTCGTGCCGTTACCGACGAAGCCGACTCCATTCGCAACGCTGATGCGCCCCCAAACCAACGCGTCGAGCTTGCGCATCCAAGCGATGTCGCCGGTCGCGCCGTCGAGCCCGTACAGCGTGGAAGGCCCGCCTTCGTTGCAGGCGAAGATCATGTTCTTGCCCGACCAGGTCGAGTTGGTGAACACACCCTTGCTGCCGTCGGCTGTGCCCGGGCACAACATGCGCGTCCACACCAGCATGCCGTCTTCACGCTTTACGGCGTGCGCCGAGCCGCCCTTGTTGCCCGCGGAGATGAGCTTCGTCATCGCGCCGCCCACCAGCGTCTCGTAGAGCACTGGATTTGCACCGAAGTCGGCATCGGGGCCGCTGCCGCCAATGCCACCGAAGGTATCCGACATCACGCGCTGGGCTTTCCACTTCACCGTGCCCGTCATCAGATCGAGCGCGATGAACGAGTCCGAGGTGTCCGTTGCCGGCGCCCCGTAGTTGTTGCCCGTGCCGACGTAGGCGGTGCTCACCGTCGCATCACCCGAGGGTGACGACCACACCGATGCGCCCTTCGCGCCTGCCGGCACGGTGTACGTCGTCCAAAGCAGCTTGCCGGTCTTGCGATCGTGCCCGGCGATGTAGCCGCGGAACGTTCCGCCTCCGAGTTCGGCGCCGCCGCTCGAGCCACCGACTACGACGACCTCACCGACGACTGCCGGCGACGACGTGCCGTCTCCAGCCTGCATTGCATCCGAGTCGACGGCCCACAGCTGCTTGCCGTCCATCGCGTTGAGCGCGACAAGCTTGCCGCCCGAGCCGTTCAGATAAAGCGTCCCGTCGGCGTAGGCCATCGAGCCCGTCGTTCCGACCATCGCCCGCCAGATTTCCTTACCCGTCGCGGCTTCGAGCGCGCGAATCGCCGAGCCTGAGGCGTAGATCGTCTCGCCGATCATCAACGGCGCGCCGTAGACGTTGCCGCCCATGTCGACCGTGTAAGCCACCGCGAGGTTCGCTGCGTTTTCCTTCGTCAGCTTGGTCTCGTAGATGTTGTTGTACGAGTTGCTCGCGTCGAACCCCATCGACGTCCACTCGCTCGCGCCCGGTGTGGTTGGCGTCGTGGGCATCGTGGGTGTGGTCGGAGTCGTGGGCATCGTGGGCGTGGTCGGAGTCGTGGGCGTGGTCGGAATCCCTGGCTCCTGATCGGGCCCCGGAGTCGTCGGCGCTCCCCCACCGGCAGTCGCGGTCGGCCCATTCGGCGTCGCGGGCGTGGTCGGATTCGTGATGCCGCTACCAGCTGCACCGGTCACGACACCCGGCGCGGCTCCACCCGCAGCGCCGACTGCCGAACCCATCGTCGGCGTTACTGGGGCGCCGGGCGGCGGAGCGCTGTTCGAGCTGCATGCGATCGAACCGCAGATGAAGCTGACGCACAGCAGAGTTGCTCGGCCGGCTGAACGCCGGCTGCCTTGATGAAGTCGTGTCATGGGCCGCTATCCCTGTCGAAGCGTAAATCGCGCGCGCTTCGGCCGAAGTCGATGACTACCCTTGTACAACGTTCTTCACGCGGGTGTTCAAGGTTCATTCACTGTCAGTAAACAAACAGCGCAAGTGGTGATGGTTCGTCCCGACTCTCGGTAGCTAACGCTTTGCGTCAAGCAGGCTCAGAAGCCAGTCGCGTTAGTTCGTCATGATCAGCACGCGCCAAAGTTTGAACAAACGAACTTGCGAAGTACCAACTGCCGCCATCAGCTGCAGGTGCCTCGACCCGACCGATCGAGATCCAAGACCCATCGCGCGAGCCCCGATTGCGACTCGCGCAAAGCAGTCGAGTGCCGCGGGTACTCTCCGAATGTGACAACGATGCACCCCAGGGTGAGTTCCCAGCCACCGCTCCGACGTGACATTGTCACCACTCGGCCACATTTCACTTGAACTCCAGTCGCCTGCTTCTCATCCTGAACGGCTCACTCTGCGAGTCGATCCGTGAACCCAGTTCTGTTCAACATCATCAATTTTGCGGGAATTTCGCTGCTTCTGCTCTCCGAATCCCGTTCCGACGTCTTCCGCCGCCTCTGGTCCGACCGCCGCCGCATGCGCCGCAACCTCGCGTTTCTCGCGACCAGTAGCAGCGTGGCCCTGATCCTTCACTTCGCAGTGGCCGGCCTCTCCAAGGTCCTGCCTCGGCTCTCGTGGGACGGCCCGCTTTGGGCGCAGTTGATCGGCGTGTTCGCCCTCGCCGAGCTCTTCAACTGGGTGCTCCACTGGGCCAAGCACAAGAACTCGTTTTTATGGCGTGTTCACTGCCAGCACCATCGCGATGACCAATACACGGTCTGGCTGACTACTCACACCTACGCGCCCGAGGTGCTGATCTCGGGCACGATCATGGGCAGCTTCCTCATCATCTGCGGTTTTCAGTCGCTCGCGCTCGATTGCTACTTGTTGTTCTATTCGCTCGTGAACCTGTACCAGCACTCGGCGCATCCGTACTCACTCGGATTCCTCGACCGCGTCATCATCAATCCGGCCTACCACCGCCATCATCACGGCGGCGATCAGGTGAACTTCGGCAGCACGCTGAGCCTGTGGGATTGGGTGTTCCGCACGGTCGCGTGGCCGAAGGATCGTCACGTCGCGATCAATCCGCCGCCGGTGGAGCAGAGTCCGGAGCCGTTCGGCTTCGTCGCAGAGATGCTTTACCCGCTCAGGCCTAGCCGCTGGGTGGACTCGCGTCGCACGCAGTGACTTCGAAGCCGACGTTTTCCGGTGCGTAGGCCGCAAGCCGTGAGGCCATCAGCTGCACGGCTTCCGGCTTGTCGTCGATCAGCACGAACTTGCGACCGTGGCGCGCAGCTGCGTCGCCGGTCGTGCCGCTGCCGGCAAAGAAGTCGAGCACGACATCGCCGGGCTGCGAATGGACTTTGATCACACGCTCGATCACGCCGAGCGGCTTTTGCGTCGGATAGCCCGTCTTCTCGCGACCATTCGTGGGCACGATCGTATGCCACCAGACATCGGTCGGTGTCTTGCCGCGCTCCGCTTTCTCTTTCGAGACTAAGCCGGGCGCCATGTACGGGATGCGATCCATCTCGTCGTAGTTGAAGACGTACGCTGCCGGGTCGAGCACGTACCAGAGCAGCGTGTCGTGCTTCGGTGGCCAACGGTTTTTCGGCCGGCCGCCGTAGTCGTAGGCCCAGATGATCTCGTTCATGAACCGGTCGCGCCCGAGCAAGCGATCGAGCGCCACCTTCACGTAGTGCACTTCTCGCGAATCCAGGTGCACGAAGAGCGATCCGTCGGGCGTCAGGCAGCGAAGCGAGGCCTCGATCCGAGGCATCAGAAATCCTTCGAAGTCGTCGAATGTATCTGCGTACGCCTCGCTCGCAATGCGCTGCACGTCGTAGCGACGACCGCCGAACCCACCGCGTTCGCCAGGCCCAGCGCTCGCGGTCACGCGAATGCGATCGCGCTTTTGCACGACGCCGGTGTTGAACGGCGGGTCGATGTAGATCAAGCGCGCGAAGGCGTCGGGCAGAGTTGCCAGTACCTTCGCGTTGTCGCCCAGGACGATGCGGTTCATCTCCCGCAGTCTACTTTCGACGACCGTCACTGGAAAACATACACGGCGCCTGCGTTCGTGGAGCTGTTGTCGGCCTGGTTCCCGTCGATCCCGCTCGCGTTACTGGCCTCGTAGATGGCAGCGACGGCAGCGCTGGTCTTCGACATGACGACGTTGTACCCGAAGCCGTCCGCCTGATCGGTGTTCGATGCCTTGAAGTAGCCGTTTTGCGCCCAGTCGGTCCCGTTGCGCGCGAACAAGTACGCGGCGCCCGAGTAGAGCGCGCTCGCTTGCGTCGGAGCGGGGTTCAAACCCCGGCCGGTCGAAGCTTCGCCGACCGCGCCGACGAACATCGCGTCGTCGGTGAGCGCGACCGAAAAGCCGAAGTAGTCCGACTGGGCTGCGTTCGAGGCTTTGACCACGGCGGTCGGCATCCACTTGTCGGTTCCGCGCTCGAATAGGTAGACCTCGCCGGCCGGTCGTTTGACCGTGCTGAGCGCGATGAACTCCGCGCGCGGCGCGCCGACCGCGATCGTCTTGCCGTGCAGCGCCATTCCAAAACCGAACGTCGCGTCTTGAATCGGCATCGGCGGTTGTAAGCGCTGCGGCGGGCCCCAACTCGCGCCCGAGCCTTCGAACACGTAGACGCCGCCGCCGCGAGAAACGCTGACGCCCTCTTCTTGCGCGGCGACCGCGACGACATTGCCGGAGACTCCGATCTCCGAACCGAACAGCGAACCCTCCGCAGCCATGCTCGCTTTGAACGTGTGAGCTTCGGTCCACGTCGTGCCCGAGCGCTGAAAGAGCACCGCGGTCCCGCTATCGTGCACGTCTCCATCGCCGCGCGATGCGCCGACCGCGAGACTGTCGCCATCGATCGAGACGCTCGCGCCCAACATGTCGCCCGGTTCGCCCGCCATCGCGGTCAGCTTCGCTTGTTGCGTCCACGTCGTGCCCTGCCGGACGAACACGTACACCGAGCCAGGCCGCGTCGGCGCGATCGCGGGATTGAAGATGTCGTCTTCGATTTGCCCGACCGCGATCGTGTCGCCGCTGATGGCGACGCTGGTCCCGAAGAACGAGTTGGTCGAGGTGTCGTTCGCTTTCAAGTACGCCTGCTGCGTCCATGACGTGCCGTTGCGAACGAACACGTAGACCGCGCCGGAGTCTTGCACCGAGTTGTCGCCGTCGTCCCCGTTCACACCGGTCGCTTTGCTGTCTTCGTAGAACGCACCGACAACGAGCGTGTCGCCAGCGAGTGCGAGACTGTAGCCGAAGTGATCGACCGAGCCGGACTTGCTCGCTTTCAGGTACGCGCTCTGCACGCCCGTGCGTTCGATCGCGACGCGGTAGGCCGCCGGGACGCCGCGCTCCGCGCTCACCAGGATCTCGGCCTTGCTGGGTCCGAGGGGCAAGATTTGCGACGGCATCGCTGCGCCGGCGGCGACCGCGCTGCCGTTCAGCTTGATTTGCGCTTTGA
The DNA here is from genome assembly GCA_035687405.1 of Polyangiales bacterium. GTDB lineage: Bacteria > Myxococcota_A > Polyangia > Polyangiales > JAFGIB01 > JADGRF01. The sequence goes on along the minus strand of DASRXR010000288.1, from coordinate 2,273 downwards.
CTGGTGCCGTCGCCGTGAACGTCGCGCGCTGCGCCGTCAGCCCGACCTTCAGGGTGTAGTCGAAAAGTTTTGGAGAAAACGCTGGCACGAGCGTGCCTTCTGCAGTGGAGAGCGACGTCAGTAGCGGTGAACATCCCTTCGTGCCGTCGCCCGTGTATTCAGGCGGGCATTCGCCGCACACACGTTTGCCGGCCATCGGCGTGCACGTCGTCATCGGGTCGCAACCGCCGTTGTTCGCGCACGTCGTCGCTTCGCGGCAGCCCGCCGCGTCCTCGCTGAAGCCGGTCTTGCACTCGCAGCTCGCGACGCCGCTGCCCGGCAACGGCACGCAACGTTCGTTCGTCGAACACGCGATCACTTCCGAATACACGAGGTCCTTGCACATGCGCATCGTCTCGGATGCATCGCAAAACGGAACCTCAGGCATGCGGTTGATGCATTCCTGCGCCATGGGCTGACACATGCCACGCCGCGCCAGACTCGTGTCGCAGCGCTCGTTTTCAGCGCACTCCGATTGTGCGCGCCACATGCCGCTCTCGCACGCGAGCGGTGTCCGCGTACCGTGGCCGGAACAGCCGCGAGCTCCTTCGCCATCGCACGGCCCGCCTTCTTGGACGATGCCGGCCATCGCTGACTCGATCGTGCCTTGCATGCCTGAGTCCGTGTCCGGCGGCGGTTGCTCGACACCACCATCCGGAATCGAGCGCGGCTTACCGTACGGTTTGCTGTCGGCAGCGACGCAATTGCCATCCGCACACGTAAGCGGGTAGTCGCACAACTCGCTTCGCGCGTAGCACTCTGCTTCGAACACGACGCGCAACACGAGAGTCTCGCCTTGTTTCAGCTTGTCGATGATTCGGGCTTGCGCTGCGACGCCGCCTCGAACGCCTTGCATGGCCGCCTTGCGACCGGTCGCCGTCAGTTGGAACGTTCCACCGAGCTCCGAGCCGAGCGGCTGGAACCGAAACGACAGCGGCCACGTGTGCTGCGTGTTCGGTTTGAAGTTCCGCATCAGGTTCACCCGCGTCTGGAACCCGCCGCCTGCCGCATCTTCAATTTCGACGACTGCGTCGACGTCGGCGACGAGGCTACGAACTTCGCTGTCGGCATCGATGAGGACGATCACCTGACTGCGCGAGATCGGCTCGCTGCAGCTGACGGCGGTGGAGCTCAGCAGCGTCAGCAGTGTCAGTCGCGTCAGTTGCAACTGCAGCCAATGGCTGCGGACGGCAAAGCTGCGAGCACAAATCGCCGCGCGGCTTGCCGGACGCGTCGACCCTGTCTTGCCCCAGCTCGCTCCTGGCACTTCCTCCACCAAACCCCGACAGGCGAGTGCTAGTCGAGCTAGTCGGCTGTAACAAGCGTCCTCAGGCGCCAGAGCCGCGGATTCCGAGGCAAAATTGCCTGAACATCGCTCGCTGGAACCTCGCGCGGCACTCGAAATCGTGAAGAACGTTGACGCCGCGGAACCGGAGCGTCCATACATGCGTGATGTCGGGCACGCGTGCCGCCACGGATGAGCGTAAAGCTTCGAATTCGACACGTATTCCGGAACTCGACCAGCGCGCCAGCGGCGTCTTGCTCCACGTGACCAGCTTGCCGGGACCCCACGGCAACGGGGATCTCGGAAGCGAGGCGCACCGGTTCGCCGACTGGCTCGTCAGTGCGCAACAGTCGTTCTGGCAGATGCTTCCGGTCGGACCTTGCGGCTACGGCAATTCGCCGTACAGCGCGCAGTCCGCGTTTGCCGGCAACCCGCTGTTGATCGCGCTCGAGCCGCTCGTCGATCGCGGTTGGCTCAAGGCGAGTGAGCTGCGTGCCGCTGCCCAGTTACCAGCCGAGCGGGTCGACTTCGGCGCCGCGGAACGTTTTCGGACGCGCTGCCTGCGGATCGCGTTCGAGCAAGGTAAGCGCGACCCGAAGCTCGCCACGTTTCGCGAGCGACACCGCGCGTGGCTCGACGACTACGCATTGTTTCGAGCACTCAAGAGCGCGCACGGCGAAGTGGAGTGGACGCGCTGGGAGCCCGAGCTTCGCGATCGCAAACCCGATGCCCTCGCGAAAGCGCGTCGCGAGCTCGCTGACGACATCTCGTTTCGCAGCTTCGAGCAGTGGCTGTTCGATGAGCAGTGGCAGGAGCTCCGCAGCCACTGTCATGCGCGCGGGGTCGCGCTGGTCGGCGACATCCCGATCTTTCTCGCCCACGACAGCGCCGACGTCTGGCAACACCGCGAGCTCTTTTTTCTCGACGCGAGTGGGCAACCATCGGTCGT
>DASRXR010000287.1:0-5096 GCA_035687405.1 Polyangiales bacterium | reverse complement strand
GGGCGCCTCGCAGCGGGGCTTCGAATACGGCGGCGGCGGTGCGATCCTGCTCGGCGACCCGTACGACGTGAACTTGGATCTGTCAGTCGAGAGCATGACCACGCTCGGCACTACGGCCGGCTTGCGCTTCGGATTCCGTGCGCATCCACGCGTGCCGATGGGCGCGAGCGTCGAAGTCTCGAGCTTCCCGTTGGGCGACGACGCCGGCGTGCGGCTGCTCTACGACGTCGGCTACCGCTTCGGACCGGTAACCCGACTCATGTTGCGCGCGGGCTATCAGGGCCGGACGAGCGTAAGCGGCGGCCCGGCCCTCGGGGCGAGCTTCGACTACGGCTTTTGACACCGGCATCTCGAGTCCAGTGTCGCGAACTTGTCACAGGATCTTTTCATACTGGTAACGCCATGATTTAACTGCGGGACATTGCTGACCTCGGTTCATGCGCGAAAGCGGCCCTGGCTCCTCGTGATCGCGATCTGGGCGCTCGGGCTGTTTGCAGCGTGCGTGTTGATTGGGCTGCAGTACGCGCGGCCGAGGCCGCTCGGTGGAGCCTACGTGTTGCATCCGCAAAACTATCTGCGGCTTGCGCTTTCGTACGAAGCATTCGGCTTGTTGCTGTTGAGTACGCCGAGCCTACTGCTTGCGTTCATGCCCATGTCCGAGCGAGTTTGGAAGCTCGGCAGCGCGCTGCAGATCACGCTGCTGACGCTCTCGCTGTTGTTGTCTCAGCTGAACCACGAGCTCCAGCGTTTCATGGGCGCGCAGCTCGACTGGGACACGCTGATCACGTACTTCAACGTGTTTCGCACGCCCGCGGTCATCTGGCAGGCGCTGCACGACGACCAGGGTGGGGCGTATTCGGCGCTCTCGGGTGATCTCGTAGCTGTCGCGTTCGCCGCGCTCGCGTACGGCTGCTGTCGCCTCCCGCGGTCCAAGCTGCCGGTCCTCGTGGAAGCGCTGATAGCCGGTGTGTTCGTGATCGCCGGCGGCGTTCAACCTCTGGTCGACCTGCATCAGAGCCGGTCCGTGAATCGAGAGCTGAAGTTGCGACCGCCGTTGGTTCTGTTGTGGGACTCGGCGCGCGAAGGTTTGCCCGACGAGCGGCGCTACGTCGACGTGCAGGCGGCGATTGCGCGCTGGCAGCAAGACTGGCTCGCACAAGACGGCAGCGGGCAATACCGCTTCGACGACGCGCGCTACCCGTTGCGGCACCACCGCATCACACCCTTTCCCGGTGCACCCGATGCGGTCGATGTACCAATGCCCAACATTATCTTGTTGTCGCTCGAGACCTTTCGCGCGCGCGACATGGGCACCTTCAATCCCGAGCTGCAGCCGAGCCCGACACCGTTTTTGGATGGCTTGGCTCACGATCCCGACAGCGCCTATTACCCGCGCTACATCACGAATGGCCTGCCCACGATCTTCGCGTTCATGAGCCTGCAAACCGGCACGTTGCCGCATTCGCGGCGTGTGGTCGCGAGCAGCTTCACGGGCGATGCGCTGGATGCGTTTCCCAACCTGCTGCGTGAGCGCGGCTACAAGACGATGTTCTTCACCGCGTCCGATCCCAACTGGGACAACGAGCTTTTCTGGCTCGCGCGCTGGTACGACGAGACGCACTACAAACACACAGTTCTCGAGCGTGATCGTGCGATGTTCCTCGATGCAGCCGAACACATCGTGCAGGCCGGACGCAGCGGCCAGCCGTTTCTCGCGACGATCGCGTCGATCAACAACCACTCGCCATTTCGCTCGCCGGACCATGCGTTCGACGTCAGCTCAGGCAAGACGCCGAGCGACCGCATCCACAATACGATGCATTACACCGACGACGTCGTGCGGCAGTTCGTCGAACGCCTGCGCGGCGAGCGGTGGTTCAAGGACACGGTGCTGATCGTGACCGGCGATCATGGTTACGATCTCGGCGAGCGCGGAAGCGTGATCGGTCACGACAACTTGCGCCACGAATCGACGTGGGTGCCGCTGATCATCCATGGCCGCAACGTGCGCTTGCCGCGCGGCGAGCAGACACGGGTTGCGAGTCATATCGATCTCGCGCCGACAATCGCACAGCTCGCAGGTAGCACTCGTCCGCATTCGTTCGAGGGCCATTCCTTGCTCGAGCCTGCGACCGATCGGCAGCTCGCGATCGCCGTGCGCAACGGCAACTTCGGCCTCGAAGCCAATGACTTCTCCGCGTACGTACCGGCGCATGGCACCAGTGTGATCTACGACGTAGGCGATCGACTGCAGCGCTACGAGCTGCACAAGCGTGCCTGGCCAGCGCTTTCGCAAACGTTGGCGCGCGCGCGTGATGCTTCGCTCGTCACCGACTGGGCGTTCGAGCACGATCGCTTTGCGCCCACGCCGAGCAATGCGCCTAGTTTACCTGTCGCCGCGGTAGGCACACCGTCCGCTCCTTCGCGCTCTGCGCACTGAGCTCTGAAGCTGTTGTCGGACTCGTAATGTGTTGAGGACGCGAACCACGGTTAGCGCGTCTCGCTGCGGCTTGGTGTGCTCTGACCGAGCGAGATCTGGACCACGCCGCGGAGCGCGCCTCCGCGTACTTCGCCCCGCGTGGCCTTGCGCACAATCGCTGATAATGTCGTCCATTGCTGACGGCTGACGCTCGCGTTAAATTGTCTGCCGCGCTCGTGGCCGCTCGCAGCGGCCGTCTTCCGTGCAACCCGGTCCAGCTCTAGATGAAAGAACCTCCAGAGGATGTTGTGGCGTTGGACGTCGATCCGGGTGTCTCCGGGATCTTCGCCTGGCGGAACGTCATTTTCATCTTCGTGAGCGCTGCGCCCGGGCCGACCAGCTTGCCGCGCTTGGTGAGCGCCTGCGCGGCGATGCGCGAGCGATCTCCAGGAGGAGGCTCGTGCGTGTTTGTGATTCGAGCGAACGCGGGGCGGCCCGACAGCGCCATGCGCTCGGGCGTCCTGCGCATCGAACAAGAATACAGCGAGTGGTTGGGCGGAGTCGGCGTCGTGATAGGTGGCAGCGGATTTTGGGCGAGCGCAATGCGGAGCGTGGCCACTGCGATGCGAGTCGCCAGCAGTCGCAAGTACGACATGCGCTTGTTTGCCAGCGCGCAAGAGGTGGCCGAGTGGCTGCCGGCAGTGCAGATCAAGCGGACGGGAGTCTCGCTCGAGCCGGCGCAGCTGTTGGCTGCATTGCAACGCGCTGATGCGTTAGAGCTGGCCGCGCTTCAGTAGTGCGGGCGCTGTTCGTCGCACGCGCTCGCGAGTCGGCAGACCATGGCAGCGAGCGTTCGCGCCGCCATCATTCGCCTCGTAATGAGATCGAATCTGAGTTGGAAGTGGCATTGGGCGCGGACCACTTTGCAAGACCGCAGTTCATGCAATGACCTGCAAACAGATTGTGCCAAGGTCCTCTCCGGAAGAACGCTTCTCCGCAACGGGGACACCGCCATGACTCCAAACGATGCGCAGCGACGACGACGCCGATGCTGCTCGCAAGACAGACCCCGATGGCCCACATCCCTGGCCAAGTCGCGAGGCCGATGAGCGTGCAGATTGCAACGAGTACAGCTGCGCGTGCCGGCAAGCGGAGCTGTCGGTATCCGATCCAAGGGTCGTGGTGATTGTCTCGCACTCTGCGAACGGCTCCGCCTGCGCGCTAACTTCTTAGCAGCTGGACGCGGATGTAGGTAAGTCGGCTTGTTGTCAGTGTCATGCGCTGGGATTGAGCGCGCGAACCATCGCAGCCACGCACTCTCCCTCACATCGATCTGCAAACATTTAGCGAAATCCTGTTCTGGCTTACGATGATCGACGTGCCACTGCGTTCTGGCTGCGAGGTCTGTTACAGGCGACGCCGATTCTCTCGAGCATGAGAAAATGCGGTTACACACTAGCCAGCATATGCGTGTTCGCCGCCTTGGGCGGATGCGGTTACGTCGGGATTAAGCTCCGGGACCTGGATGCGGGGCGTCCATCGATCGACGCAGCGACAGACTCCGGCAGCGTTTCTGGCATCGATGCTGGTCCGCAAGTGCGCGACGCAGGTGGCTCCGGCTCCGACGCAGGCGCAGCCCCAGACGGAAGCGCGATGTGTAGCGTCGGTGCGACTCAGTGCAACGGCCAAATCGTCCAGAGTTGCGATGCGTCGGGAACTTGGCAAGACGTCACAGCGTGCTCGAATCAGGCCTGTGTCGTGGGGGCGTGCGCGGGCGTGTGTACTCCAGACGCGACCCGCTGCTCGGGCAACGACGTCGAGACTTGTAGTGCGATCGGGCAGTGGATCTCGCCGATGACATGCGATACGTCGGCGTGCACAGCGGGCGTGTGCACTGGCGCGTGTGCACCGGGCGCAACGCGCTGCGCGGGTAACGGCCTCGAGACGTGCGATGCGACCGGGCAATGGGGTGCGGCCGTCGCGTGCGTTTCGTCGGCGTGCAACGCCGGCCTGTGTATCGGCGTGTGCAATCCGGATGCGACTCGTTGTTTGGGTAACGACGTCGAGACTTGTGACGCGAGTGGGCAGTGGGGTTCGGGCGGTGCGTGTGTCGAATCAGCTTGTGCCTCTGGCGCGTGCACCGGCGAGTGTGCTCCGGGTGCGACACTCTGTTCGGGAAATAGCCTGCAGACTTGTGATGCGAGCGGGCAGTGGAGCGCGGCCGTCGCGTGCTCGAACCAAGCGTGCGTGGCTGATGCGTGCAGTGGCGTGTGTTTGCCCGCGGCGACTCGGTGCGCCGGCAACAGCCAGGAGACTTGTGATGCGAACGGGCAATGGGGCTCGGCAACCGCGTGTGCGTCGTCCGCGTGCGTCGCAGGCTCATGCACCGGCATTTGCACTCCTGGCAGCATGCGGTGTTCTGGCAACGCCGCTCAGAGCTGCAACGTCAACGGCCAGTGGACTTCGCCGATCGCGTGCACGGCCGTCACGCAAACTTGCACGGCTGGTGCGTGTGTGGGGTGCGGCTCGGGCACGCTCGACTGCGATGGCTCACCTGCGAACGGTTGCGAACGTGTCGGAACCTTCTGTTGCACCGATCATGCGCTCCCTCCTTCGGTCAACGTCAACGCGGCACAATGGTCGGCGCGCTTTCTCACGTCTCCGACATGGAGCTGCG
>DASRXR010000286.1:0-3894 GCA_035687405.1 Polyangiales bacterium | reverse complement strand
ATGGACCGCCTCGGGATGACGCTCGATCGTAGCTCCATACGTGAGCCAGCGTTCAGCCACGAGCGCGCTCTGAAAGACGAGCTCACCTGCTTCGACGAACGGCGTGAAATCCACCGTGACGGGTTCGCCGCCGAGCCCGCGCAAGGCCGAGACCGCCGACCCGAATCGACGCGCTTGCTCCGCGTCGCCAAAGAACTCGAGTTGATCAGCGCGCGGTACAGCGAAGCGGAACGAATCTCCGTGCGTCATCTCCGCCGCCGACGGCAGCAGCAGTTCTTCTCGCAACACCTCCAACACTGCGAACGCGTCCTCGACTCTGCGCGCAAAGATGGACGGCACATCGAAGCTGCGATTGCAGTACAGAAAACCGTACGTGCTGACCAAGCCCGGCGTGGGCTTCAGTCCAACGATGCCGTGGTAGGCCGCAGGCACACGGCCCGAGCCGCCGGTGTCCGACCCGATCGAAAAGCTCGTTAGATCCGCAGCGACCGCGACCGCGGAACCCGAGCTCGACCCGCCGGGAATGTAGCGCGGATCGAGCGCGTTTCGGCAGAAGCCGCCGACGCAGCGGATGCCGACCAATCCGGTCGCGAACTGATCGAGGTTCTGTTTGCCGAGTAAGAGTGCGCCCGCCTGGCCGAGCTTTTCGACGACCGTGGCGCTACGAGCGGCAATGTAACGAAGCGCTTCGCAACCGGATGTCGTGGGCAGGCCGGCCACGTCGATGTTGTCTTTCACGCCGTACGGCAAGCCGTACAGCGGCAGATCGCGGTCGCCGCGCTCGAGCGCAAGCGCAGCTTTCAGCACCGCCGCCTTGGGCTGCAGGGAAAGCCAAACGTGATCGTCGCCGCGTGCGGCGATCCGCCGGTACACTTCCTCGATCACGTCGCGCGGAGTGAACCTGTGCTCCCGATAACCCGCTCGGAGCGTGAACGCGTCGAGTGGCAGCTCGCGCAGATCGATCACGGCGACCAGTGCACGATCCGCGCCGCGCCCCATTCGAACAGTTTGTCAGCGGTCGCCGAGACGACGCCGAGCATGACGAGCCCAGCCATCGTGTACCCGATCTGCATGTTCTGCTGCGTGATCTCCATCCGATACGCGATGCCGGCGTAGGCGCCCGCGAGCTCGGCCGCGACCAGCGTGTAGAACGCGATGCTCACGGCGGTGCGCAGACCGACCGCGATCGTCGGAGCCGCCGCTGGGAGCTGCACACGCCACAACAGCCAGTCGCCGCGTTCACCGAGACTGAGTGCAGCGCGCACCAGGTTCTCGTTCACGCGCTGAACGCCCATGTGAGTGGCGAGCCAGACCGCGAAGAACACGCCCCAAAACACCAGAAACCACTTGCCCCACTCGGTCAGCCCAAACCACACGATCACGACCGGGACGAACGCGATCGGCGGGATCGGCCGCAAGATCTGCAGCGCCGGCGACAGCAACCCCGAGATGACGGGCCGGCTGCCGGTGTACAAACCCGCGAGCACTCCGAGCGACGCCCCAGCGACGTAGCCTACGGTGACCCGCACCAGACTGGCTGCGAGATCCGCCAGGCCATCGCCGGCGACTACGTAGTCCACCAATGCGCGCAGCACCGTCGCCGGCGCAGGAAATAGCAGGGGATTCGCGAGCCCGAGCGAGCAGACCGCTTGCCAGAGCGCGAGTAACAGTGGCACCGACGCGAGCCGCGCCACGAACGCGCGATCGAAGCCGCCACGTTCTTCGAGAGTCAAATCTTCACTCGCTCCGGTGCGATCTGCTGCAGCGGCTTCCGAAAGATGACGTTGTTGAAGTCGGGAACCACGTTCGCGTCACCCGCAGCGTTGCCCGTGTCGATGCGCCACTTCGCGTGATTGGACAGAACATCCAACGTGCGCTTGTCGAGAACCAGCTCGAACACGTAGTCGCCCCAGATCTCGGCGAGCTCTTCTTGTTTCATGCCGACCGCCTTGCTGACGGTTGCGATCGCCTCGGCGCGATTCGCTTTAAGCCAGGTCTCGGCTTCGAGGAGCGCGCGCAAAAACGCGGTAGCGATCGCCGGATTTTGTTTCACGTAGGCCTCCGTGACCACGACGTTGAACGTCTCGGAGTACAGGTTCTTGGGCTCGAGCACGCGCACCTGGGCGCCGAGCGCCTTGCGTCCGTTTGCGACGTAGGGCTCCCAAACATTGTAGGCGTCGATGCTTCCCGAGGCCGCGGCAGAGATCATGTCTTGCGGTCGCAAGTTCACGAGCGTGACGTCGGTCTTCTTGAGCCCCGCGCGCTTCAACAACTCGTGCGTGTACACCTCGCTACCCGTGCCCGCCGCGTAGCCGATGCGCTTGCCCTTGAGATCGCCGATCTGTGCGACGCCTTTCGCGACGACCACAGTTTTCAGCTCCGAGTACTCCATGCGCGCGAGCAGCTGCACCTTCTGTCCCGCAAACACAGCCGCCGTGACCGGCGACTCGGCCGCGGTCGCGATTTCAGCGCCGCCGCCGAGCACGGTCTCGAGCGCTTGCCGGCCTGTCGTAAAGTTGCTGATGCTCACATCGAGTCCGTGCTTGGCGAACAAGCCCCGCTGCTGCGCGATCAACGGCAGCGCCGAGATCGGCGACAAGTTGATCGCGAGCCGAACCTTGTCGGCGGCACGTGCGGGCGAGCTCGTGGACACGAGCGCGATGGCGGCGAACGTAACGAGCAATCCAATGTTGCGGGTCGAACCCGGGAGCTGCATACGACGAACCTTCCTCTCAGACCTGAGCTGCGCCGAGTGCGCGCGCACTTTCTTCTCGAACGAGCGCTTTCAGCTCGCGCACCAACTTGACACCATCGGCGGCTGCAACTGCTCCGGCGCGCTCATCGCGCGGAAGCGCGATCGCGACTTCAGCTTTGATCCGACCCGGGCGCGCAGTCATGACGTACACGCGGTCGGAGAGAAATACCGCCTCTTCGACGTCGTGCGTGACGAACAGCACCGACGTGCGAAAGCGCTGCCAGAGATCCAACAGGATCTCCTGCATGACTTCTCGAGTTTGTGCGTCGAGCGCGCCGAACGGCTCGTCGAGTAGGAGCACGTGCGGCTCGTTCGCGATCGCGCGGACGATCGCAACGCGCTGCCGCATCCCGCCTGATAGTTGCTCCGGATAATGCTTCGCAAAGGCGCTCAAGCCGCAGCGCGCGAGCAGTGAGTCCACTACGCGTTCGCGCTGTGCTTTCGGTACGCGGCGAGCCCTCAGACCGTACGCGACGTTGTCTCGCACGGTCAGCCAGGGAAAGAGCGCGTACTGCTGGAACACGACTCCGCGCTCCGGACCCGGCCCGCGAACGACTTGCGCATCCAGGCTGACCTCGCCCGCGGTTGCGCCGACGAAACCCGCGACGAGGTTGAGCAACGTCGACTTGCCGCACCCGGACGGTCCGACAATCGAGACGAACTCACCCGGCGCGACGTAAAGTGTCACGTCCGAGAGCGCTCGAACTCGCTTCGCACCACGACCGAGCTCGACGCTCACGCCGTCGACGCGGATCGCACCGGCACGTGCGGCGCGTACCACAGCGCTCGTAGGGGATTGCGGGCCGAGCTCGATCGATGCGTCCGACATGCGCTGTCACTCACGAAGCTGCGTAGAGGCCGGCGGAAGGCTTCAGCTCCGCGCTGCCGCGCACGAGCGGCAGTAGATCTTCGCCGACTCGCACTGCCTCTTCGAGGTTCGGATAGGCCGACAAGATGAAGGTATCGATGCCGATCGACTCGTATTCTGCGATCCGCTCGGCGACTTGCGCGTGACTACCGATCAGCGCCGTGCCTGCACCGCCACGCACCAGACCGACGCCGGCCCACAGGTTCGGGTAGACCTCGAGATCGCGTGCATTTCCACCGAGCTTGCCGCCGCGATGCAACGACAGCATGCG
>DASRXR010000285.1:0-2030 GCA_035687405.1 Polyangiales bacterium | reverse complement strand
TCGGGCTCGCCGAAAGGCCGTTCGCGCGCTTGATGCTCGGCCGGTGTCTGCATCAACTGCAGCAGCTGCCCGAAGCGTACCGGGTGCTGATCACGATCGTGCGGCCGCCCGAAGCGCTCGATCCCCGTTACGCCCAGACGCGCGCAGCAGCGGAGGACGAGCTGCGTGTGCTGCGGTCGCAGATCGGCATCCTCACGGTGTACGTGCGCGCGGACGACCAGTCGGCACTGCTCCACGTCGACGGCCAACAGGTCCAACCGAGCGAGTGGAACGCGGCGCTGCCGGTGCGACCCGGTGTCGTGAGGCTCAGTCTCGAGAGTGCGCCCGGCGTGATCGAGCGGCGGGAAGTCGAGATCGGCGCGGGGCAACGTGCGTCGGTCGTGATCGGAGCACCGGACGATCTCGGGTCGGGAGTGCGCTCGAGTGAAGTTGCCTCGAAACCGTTCGCAGCCAAGCCGGTTCCGCGGCGGCCGATCGCAGCGCGCGCGCAGGCGATCGAAGCGCCGCCGCCCGAAGCTGCCGAGCCGTTCGGTCCGAGCTCGCCGGGGCCGTCCGCGTTGCGGATCGGTAGCTACATCGCGGGCGGCACGAGCGCGCTCAGCTTCGTCGCGTTCGGCATCTTCGGCACGTTGAGCGCGGCGAACTTCGCGAAGCTGGAAGACGGTTGTCCGGATCGAAACCTGTGCGACTCGGACTTGGAGACGATCGCCGCGCGTGGCCACACGCAGCAGGTGCTCGCGAACGTCGCGCTGATCGTCGGCGCATCCACGCTCGTCGCCAGCGCCACGTTGTTCGTGCTCAGTGAGCCGCACGAAAAGAAGAAACCGGAAGAGACCGAGGTCGGCCGCAAGCCTGCAAACGTCGCCAGCACACGGGACCGGCGAGCCCAATCGGCGCGACTCGCGCTCGCGGTCACACCGCTCGGCTTCGCGTTGCGAGGGGCGCTTTGATGCGCGGAGGTTGGCGTTGGTGTTCACCGCTATTGCTGCTGTGGGCGGCCGCGTGCACGCAAGACTTCTCCTCGTTTCACTTCGGCCAGACGAACCCCGCACGCGACCGGGGCAATCCGAGCACGGGCAAAGCGGACTCGGGCGAAGACGCGGCCGCGATCCTGGATGCGACGAAACTCGAGCCGGATTCAGGGCTGGACAGCGCGGTCACACCTGCCGACGCCTCCAGCTCGAGCGAAGCCGGACACCCGAGCTCGCCGGCCGACGCAGCGATATCAGACGGTGGAATGGCTGGGGCCGCTGCGATCGAAGATGATGCCGGCGTCGCACCGCTCAGCCTTCCCGAGCAATGCGCGGCGGACTGGCCCGGGTTGCAAACCGGCAGCCCCGAGTGTCGCGGCTGCGCCTGCGGTGGATGCGCTGCGCCGATCGTCGATTGCCTCACGGTCGGCGACGAGACGCAGCGAGCGCTGTGTCGCAACGTCCTCGCGTGCGCGATCCAGAACCACTGCCAATTCGGCGACTGTTATTGCGCGACGAGCCGGTGTGGCTGGGGAACGAATACCGGCGACGGACCGTGCGCGGCCGCGATCGATGCAGCTGCCGGCGGCAGGCGCACCGAGGTCTACGCCCTGCAGGGGCAGGACCCTCCCCCGCTCGCGAACCCGTTCGTGCGCGCACTGCAGGCCATGGGCTGCATGTTCGGAACGGATGACGCTGCGCCAGGCCCGACCCTGCCTGCGATGTGCGCCGCTTCGTGTCCGTAAGTCTATCTAGCCGTTCGCTTGCGCGCGGTACGCTGCGAGCAAGCGTTTCGTCATCGCGCCTGGCTTACCACCCGCGACGACTAGATCATCGACGCGGACCACCGGGACGATCTCTCGCACCGTGCTCGTAATGAACACTTCGTCGGCGCGATACAAGTCGTGCGGGTGCAGCTGCGTCTCGTGAATTCTCAAACCGAGCTGCTCTGCGAGCTCGAGCACGGTCTTGCGCGTGATGCCGGCGAGAATGCCTGCCTCGATCGGCGGCGTCACGAGCTCACCTTCGCGTACGGCAAACACGTTGCTCGTCGCACCT
>DASRXR010000284.1:0-4409 GCA_035687405.1 Polyangiales bacterium | reverse complement strand
TCGGCACCGAGAACACGAGCAGCACACGATCCCGCACCGGCGCACTCGCCGCGAGTGTTCGCTGGCTTACCCACGACGGGATCGCGAGCTCACCGACTTCGGAAGTCGACAACGTGACTTGCGCTAGATCGGTCGGATGCGTGCACGGAGCGGGACCTGGATCCGGCACGCCGCCCGAGCCCCCAGCACCCGCCAGCACTCCGCCGCTGCCCGCTGCAACGCCGCCCTCACCCGCAGTCGTTCCAGCGGCCCCCGCCGCGGCGCCCGATCCACTCGAGCCAGCTTGCGGCATCTCACCGCCGCCATTGGCAGCAGCGTCGCGGTCGTCGTCGGAACCTGCTCGCCCACCGTCGCCGTTCGATGCGTCGGGCTCGCGCTCCGCCCCTGCATCCTCGACTCGGTTCGCGAGTTCGTCGAACGCACCAGGATTGCAGCCGCTAGCCGCAAGCCCCCAACCGATCACGACCGCGTGCCAACACCGAGGCACGTTGAAAAGACTGCGCCGAGCCATGCGTACGGGGCTCAGTGAAGCGCAGTTTGAGTCGTCGGTCGAGCGCTACCGGTCAGGCCTGGGACTACTGCTCCCAGGCCTGCCGTGTTGCCGAAACTGATCCCGCGCGTGGCCTGCTCACTGGCATGGGTACGCCAGCAGCAGGCCTTCGCGCGAGCTGGGATCAGAGCTCGTTACCGGAGCCGTCGTACTTGATCACGAACCCATCGTAGGAACCAAGGTTGGTCCGATCCTCGAGCGTACCGTCTGTCGAACCCGTGACGAACACGTTCCCACCCACGGAGCTGAGGCCGGAAGTAACGTCGATCGTGCTCGTGCCGAACTGACGCGACCACTGCTTCACGCCCGCGGCGTCATACTTCACCAGCACGGCATCGGAGCCCGCGCCGAGATTCGTGTGACCGTCGAAGCCGGCTTCGGAGTAACCCGTGATGTAGACAGCGCCACTCGCATCGGTAGCGACACCTTGCCCGTAGTCGTAGTTGTCCGACCCGATCTGTTTCGACCACTGCTTCACGCCCGCGCTGTTGTACTTCACGACGACGAGATCGAAGCCACCCGCGCTCGTGTTGCCGTCGAAGTCAGCTCCACCCGAACCGACGACGAACACGTTCCCGTCCGCATCGGTCGTGACCGAGCGCACGTAGTCTAGAGCGGCGGAACCGACCTGACGCGTCCAATCGGCCGTGCCGGCGCTGTCGTACTTGCGTACGAACCAGTCGCGTTGACCGGCGTTCGCGCCGTCGAGGTCACCCTCGGTCGTTCCGGCGACATACACGTTGCCGGATCCGTCGAGGGTGATGCCGTATGAGTAGTCGTCCGCGACGGTGCCGAACTGTCGAGTCCATTGGCGCGTGCCGGCCGTGTTGTACTTGATGACGCCAGCGTCGAAGCCGCCCGCGTTTGTAGAGCTATCGATGTCGTCGTCGAATGCCGCGGCGACATAGACGTCACCCGCTCCGCTGACCGCGATTCCCAGCGCCCAGTCGGTCGTGCCGGTTCCGTACTGCCGCGACCAGGCCTTCGCGCCAGCGCTGTCGTACTTGACTAGGAAGATGTCCTGCTGGCCTGCCGCGGTATTGCCGTCGAAGGCGCCCGACGTGGTTCCCGTGACGTAGACGTTCCCGCTTCCGTCGACAGCCAGGCCGTACGGGTAATCGGCGTTCGCGTTTCCGAGCTGACTCGCCCACTGGCTCACGCCAGCAGCGTTGTACTTGGTGACGAACAGGTCGTAGTCACCGGCGTTGGTGGCGCCAGCAACGGCCCCCGTCGTGTACCCAGCCACGTAGACGTTGCCAGCCGAGTCCGTCGCGATCCCCTGGGGGCGATCCTCCGAGCTCGTACCGAACTGCTGCGTGTAGAAGTGCGTGCACGCCGTCTCGCCAGTGCCGGCGGTGTACATCGGGCATGCACCGCACGTCCGACCGCCATCGATGTTCGTGCAGCTGACCATCGCATCGCAACCACCGTTGCTGGTCGTGCACTCGTCGACGTCATCGCAGGTCACGACGCCATCGCCGCTATAACCCGCCGCACATCCGCATGTGCGACCGCCCGGTGTGTTCGTGCAAGTCGCGTGATCGGCGCAACCGCCGTTGTCCGTCGCGCACTCGTCGGTTTCGTCGCAACCGCTCGCGCCGTCGCCGGTGTAACCCGACGGACACGCGCTGCACGTGCGACCGCCTTCGGTATTCGTGCACTCCGTCAGAGCGTCGCAACCACCGTTGGCGGTTGCACACTCGTTGACGTCTTCGCACGAGTCCGAGCCCGTCCCAACGAAGCCCGTCCCGCAAGTGCAGCTGAAGCCATCGCTGGCCTCACCACACGTGTTCGGCAGATCGCCGCAAGGCTTGTCCTCGCAACCCGGGATCGCCTCACACTTGCCGTCTTTCTCCGCGTATCCGCTCGCGCAGATACACTTCACACCGTCGGCGTCGGAACACATCTGGTTCTCGCCGCTGCACGCATTGTTTTCGTAGCGCAGCAAGTCTTTGTCGCAGTTCTTGCGCGCAGCAGCATCACAGACCGCTTCGCCAGGCTTCTTCCCGACACATTCGCTCGCGATCGGAAGGCACGTGCCTTGCGTCGAGCCGAGCTTCGTGTCGCATCGGTTGTTGCCCGTACAGGCCGCTGCGTCTTTTTTCCAAACGCCGCTCGTGCACACGAGTCGCTCGGTACCGTTGTGAGCGGTACAGGCGCGTTCCTCGTTCTTCTTGCACGGAGTGTCGACCTTCGCGATCGCGAAGTCTTTGAGATCTTCCGCGGTGCCCGAGTCGACGCTCGCGTCGACGTCCTCACTCGCATCCTTCTCATCCGATGCGTCTTTGGCATCGCCGGCGTCAGGGGATGAACCTTCATCATCGTCCCCGCATGCCATCGCACCGATAAACAGGACAATCACGCCCAACCGCAACATCAGCATGTTCGGTCTCCTCTAGCCCAGCGCTGGATTAAGCCACCCGAGTAGCTCGCTGCATCGTAAGTCAGTCGAAATTTTTCTGCAGCTCTCACTGCAGATTCACGACTGACTTAGGCGAGTTAGCTCGCCTTGATGCATACACGAGCAGCGGGTGTCGCGACATGCGAGAGACTTAGCGATGGCCTGCTCTCGCGTATGTTGCGCTGCTGCTAGAGCGTTCAACCCATCGACGTCATGCTGACGAGCGGCGGCCTCCAAGAACCGTCTAACACCTCGCTCTTGGGCGAATACAACCGTAAGAGCAGAGTAAAAGGTTCTCTGGCGACCGGTAGCCAGTTTGCCACCTTGTCCGCATCCGGTGCCTCGGCCTGGATGTAGAGCGTGACTGATCCGTCAGTATCTTTCGCGAGCGCGTCGCGATCGCCGAGCGCCTGCCGGTTCAGCGCGTTCAAGATGAGGTAGCCGTCCTTGTCGTACGCAGTGACGGACCAAAACGCGGCGACGGGTGGCAGCTTGCCTGCTTCGAACCGCAGGGTGTAGCGACGTTTGCCGTCGAGCGGCCGCCCTTCACCGTCGGTCGCAGCCGATGGATACACCGCGTCCTGCGCGAGGTTCAGACCGAGCGCGCATTTGGCGATGGCTGCGCGATACGCATAGTTCACGCCGTACGCGCCGCCAGTCGTCGTGTATTCCCAACCGCGCGTGCTTTCGCCGGCGGCCTGCCTGCCCAATTCCGCGACGAGTGCCTTCCCATCCGCGACTGCGCGCTCGAATGTTTGCCGGATCTCGGCTGAGACTTCGCTGAGGTCGAACGAACGATCCGACCCGAAGCCGATGCGTTCGAGCCGATGAATCATCGGATAGTCGTGTGGACCTGGCGGGTTGTCGTTCAAGAGGTCGGCGAAGCGCGCGAAGAACGTCTCGGCGTTCATTTGCTCGACCTGAATCGGCGGCGGCGTCTTCATGTCGAGACTCGGATCGACGATCGCTTGCGATTGAACGTCGGCGTTGACGTGCCATGCCGAGACTGGAGTCAGTTGGTAGCGCTGCTGAATCTCGTGAACACTCCCATAGTCGGCGACGCCGTTCGTTTGCGTGCGCCCCGCGATCGCGGCGAAGCGGGTCGGACTTCGAATGAGCTCCAACCCGATCGGGACCTCGCCGAGCCAGCGCGGACCGACCAAGAGAAACGTTCGCGCCGTACTTCGACCCGTCGTCCGAGTGCCCGGCACAGCAAAGACGTCCGTCCACAAGCTCGACATCTGCAAGAGGAAGTAGCGATCGGTCGCCGGCACTGAGAGCACGAGAGGTTCTGGACCGAGATCGAGCCACGCGACCGAGTAGAGCGTATCGACGTTTGCTCGAATCACCCCGCGAAAGTCTGGCGTCGGAAATGCGGGCGAGTGGCTGAACCGATTTACTGGGCCTTGCCCGGGGATCCCCGTGGGTTCCGCAAAGTTCGTCAGCTGACGTCGGGTC
>DASRXR010000283.1:0-4428 GCA_035687405.1 Polyangiales bacterium | reverse complement strand
GACTTCGCGCGACGTGAAGCGCAAGCCTCCGACGCCGAGGCGCGCGGAGGCATCCGTGATCACGTCGAGCCGGCGAGTCATGCTCCATGCCGCCCCGAGATGCACGACGAACTCGTCGTCTTGCTCAATGTCGTAGACGAGCACGCGTTCGCGCAGGTGATAGCCGAGCTTCATCGCGAGCAAGAGCCGACCGAAGCCGTGCGTCGCGATGAAAGACGGCGTGATCGACCAGTTCGGCGAACCACTGAGCACTCGATCGCTCGCGGTCGGGAACGTCAGATCCAAACGCGCGGCGACGTGGGTCGTACCTTCGCTCGCGAGCGCAACCCCGACTCCGGCGCGCAGGTCGGCGACACCGAATCGCATTTCGAGACTCTTGGAGGGGCCGTCCGCCGCGCGAGTCAGCGCGATCGGCACGCCGAGGCTCAGCTCGAAGACTTCGAAAAGCGCGACCGACGCGAACAGATCGGTCCGCGCCAGATCCGAGACCAGCGAGCGCGTACGACCTTCCCCTCGGCAACCCCACGTCGTTTCGTCGCGGCTACCACAAGCGAGGCCGCGATCGACCAAGTCGTGCGCGTAGTCGAGGGTGAGACCGAGCCTGAACGTGCCGTGGCGATCGGGTGCGGGGTCCTCGATGCGCAATGTCGCCGCGCGTCCAATCGGCGAGAGAAACACGCCGAGATCGAGCTGATCCGCGCGGGCGCGGTGCGAGACGAGCGCGAGCGCCGCCGTGAGCAGCAAGGCGACGAGCGGCCGTGCGGGTCGTGGCGTCCCCGCGCCGAATGCGCGAGGCTGGCGCCGCCAGTCCGGCTCCACTCGGTCGAGGTGCTTCGGCACGGCCGCGCAGCCTACACGAACCGCACCACACCGAGCCATTCAGCAGCGATAGGGCCGATCATTTTCGAAGCTGCGTTGCGATCGCCGGTATACTGACGGCTGATGATCTCGATCGCGTGTTCAGGGTTCCCGATTCCGGCTAGTCGTTACTTCAAAGAGTTTTCCGCAATCGAGATCGCGGACACGGAGCTGGGCCTCCCCGGTGAGGGCACGTTGCGGCGCTGGCTTCGCGAGGGTGCGGATGAATTCGTGTTCAGCATCGTCGCACCGAAGCAGATCGCGAACTCGGGGTTCGCGCTCGACCCGGAGACGAAGCAAGCGGTGTCCGCCCTCGCGAGCTTTTCGAAGCAGTTGAAGACTTACGCAGTCGTGTTCGCAGCGAACGAAGAGTTCGGACCGACGAAGCCGAATCGCGCGCGGTTGCGTGCGTTCGCGGAGCACGTCGCGGGCTCGATCACGCGGCCGGTGTTCGACCTTCCGAGCTGGTCGCGCAAAGACGCGCTCGCGACGCTGAAGCAGGACGTGTGCGTGGCTTTCGATCCCCTGACCGAGGCCTCGGACGACGTCGATCTCGCATACGCCCGGATGGCTGGCCCGTCGGGCTATCGCTCGCGCTACGACGCGACCGCGCTCGACCGCGTCGTCGAACACTGTCAGCGAAGCACTGCGCGGCACACGGTCGTCGTCTTTCGCAACATCGATCGCTACGAGAACAGCAAGTACGTGATCAAGAAGCTCGCCGCAGAGCCGCAGCCGCCGCCGCGCGCCGCGAAGGCCCGGCCGAAGCCGCGCACGCGCACGCGCACGACCTCGCCGTAACACTCAATCGCGGAGCGATTCGAGCGCGCGCTGAAACTCAGCCGGTGGCTCCGCCGTAAATCGCACCGGCTCGCCGGTCACCGGGTGCACGAACCCGAGTACCCGCGCGTGCAGCGCTTGATGTCCGATCAGCGCCTCGGCACTGGCGAGCCGCAGATCGCGCGAAGGCTTCCCGTAGAGCGAATCCGCAAGAACGGGAAACCCATGTTCGGCGAGATGCACGCGAATCTGATGCGTTCGCCCAGTCTCGAGGGTGCAGGATACGAGGGTCGCTCCGTGCAAACGCTCGAGCAGCTTCAGGTGCGTGACCGCGCGCTTACCCTTGTCGAGCTTCGTCGTGAAACGCTTGCGATCGCGCGGATGCCGGCCGTGCCATGTGTCGAGCGTGGCGTTCGACTTCGGAACCCCGACGACGATCGCGACGTACTCGCGCTCGAGGTCGTGCTCTTTGAACTGCGCGATCAACCCTTCGCGTGCAGGCACCGACTTCGCGACGACCATCACGCCGCTCGTGTCTTTGTCCAAGCGATGAACGATGCCCGGCCGCTCGGGCGTCTCCTGCTCGAGGTCCGTGAGCTCGCGGTGATACCGAAGCGCGTTCACGAGCGTGCCGCCCGCGTGGCCCGGCGCAGGATGCACGACCATGCCCGCAGCTTTGACGATCACGACGAGGTGCGGGTCTTCGAACAAGATCTCGAGCGGAATGTCTTCCGGCGCTGCGGCTGAAGGCGGCGGAGGCAGCGGCTCGATCCGCACGTGGCTCGGCCCGCGAACTCTTTCACTCGCGCGCGCCGGCCGGCCCTCGATCAGCACACGACCTTCGGCGATCAATATTTGCAGCTGCGAGCGCGACAGTCCCAACGCGCGCGCGCTCAGCACGCGATCGATGCGCTCGCCGACCTCGGCGGCGTCGAGCGTGAGCTCGATCGGCTCCGGCGTTTTCATCGCGCTCCCAGATCGGAGCGCGATGGCCAGCAAGATGCCTTGCCCATCCAGCTGGCTAGAGCGCGACTACCAGAGCTTAGATTCGATGTGCGCTTTGGATCGCACCAGGATGTCGATGACTGCCCGATCATAGAAGTTCTTGGCGTAAAGCTCGGGGGTTACGCGGCTTTGAAACAGCGCCCGACCCTCTTCCAGCTCTTCGGCCATGACCTCGTAGAGGCTGTCGTGGGTGATGCCCTCTACAACCTTCTCTTCGTTATACAAGGAGAGGTCACTCGCGATCGCCCGCGCCAGGCGCCGCGCCGCCTCTTCCGTTTCAATCAAAGCCATCAGTCCTCCGAACCCAGCGCGAGGAGTATCGCAGAGCGCGTTATCAGGTGTCAAAACGCGATGTGTAGTGTCAGGGAGGTTTGCTTGCGGCTGTATGCCCGTGTGTTTAGAGTGCCCTCGCCCTGGGGGCGATGATGGCGGAGGTTGCAGAGCGGTACGGCCCATACACCTGTGTGCGCAGATTGGGCGCAGGGGGCATGGCCGAGACCTTTCTGGCGGTTCAGCACGGCTCTGCGGGCTTCGAACAGCGCGTGTGCATGAAGTTCATGCTGGGCGCGCTACGCAACGATTCCACGTTTCGTCAGATGTTCCTGCGGGAGGCGACGATCGCCGCGTCGTTGCGCCACGCAAACATCGTGGGCGTCATCGATGTCGACGACGAGGCCGGCTACATCGTGCTCGAGCTCGTCGATGGAGTGGATCTGCGGACCCTGGTCGACGCCGCGCCGAACCGGAAGTTGCCGGCGCACGTCGTCAGCCTGGTCGCAGTCGAGCTTTGTAAGGCACTCGCCTACGCGCATACGCGGACTCGCCGGGGCACGCCGTACGGCATCGTGCATCGCGACATCAGCCCTTCCAACGTGCTCGTCTCGCACAACGGCGAGATCAAGCTGACCGACTTCGGCGTGGCAAAAGCGATGGGCTCGGTCGCGGAGCCGCCGAGCACCGGCATCAAGGGCAAGCTTTGCTACATGTCGCCCGAGCAGACACGCGGCGAGACGCTGGATGGGCGCAGCGATCTATTTTCACTCGGCGTGATGATGTTCGAGTTGCTCGCGGGTCTGCGGCCGTTCGATGGGCCGACCGACGCGCAGACGCTCCTCCGAATCGAAGCCGGTAAACACGCGTCGCTCGTCGAACTCGCGCCGGATGTCCCCGGCGGGCTCGCGCTGGTGGTCGAACGGATGCTGCGGCGCGATGCCGATCATCGCTATCCGTCGGCCGATGCCGTGATCGACGCGCTCGCTCGCTTCGCAGCTCCGATCACGACGTATCGCGAGCTCGGTCAGCTCGCACGCGCGGCTCGACCGCCCGTGACACTATCGACCGCTGATTTCGTCACACCAGGAAGCGGGTCGCGCCCTGTTCCCGAGCAGTTTGCAGGTGGGCGGCGCTCGCCTGCGCCGCCAGCGCGCACGTTGAAGCGGCCGCAGCTCGCGACTCCAACGCAGGAAGCGCTGCGGCATGAAGTGAACGACTTCCCCGCGATCGACGAGCGCGAGCGCAGCTCTCGCGGCCAGCCTCGCGTGAGTCGGGGTGCCTGGTTCGCGCTCGGCGGGTCGCTCTTGGCGGCGTGTCTCGTGATGATCGCGTGGATCGCGCGTCTCGGAAGCGGGGACGTCACGCAGCCAGTCGCAACGCCGCAAATCGTGCAGGCGCCACCGCAAGCTGCGGCACCGGTCCACGAACCACCACCCGCGTCGCCGGAAGCTACGTCGCCGCTCGTGCGGCCGAACATTCCGCGCGCGGAGGACTCCGAGGCATATCGCGCGG
>DASRXR010000282.1:0-2209 GCA_035687405.1 Polyangiales bacterium | reverse complement strand
CTGTGCAGTCTTGATCGTTCCGAAACACGAGCTGGCGAACCGCCGCCACGGCTTCGTGTAGACCTTCGGACCAGCCACTACAGTCAGACGCGACGACACACTGTCGAAACCAGCACGGTGAAGCAATACCTCGATCAGATTCGCATCGGCGTAGGACAAGTGATTGGGTAGTAAGATCAAACTACTATCGGCGATCGGCGCGAGGCTGGCCCCGCCTTCGACGCGTGAATCGGCAGCCAGGAGCACCTCCGCCATCGCATGGTGGAGCCTTTTTACGAGCACGATCGGCGGGTGATAGCAAAACCCGAACTCCTCACAGCGTAAGCGCTCGACGGTTTGCGTCAGCTCCGCGTCGCTAGCCTGCTCGAGGAGGGCCGAAACCGCCGCGCTGAGCTGAGCGCGCTGAGCTGGCGTGTATTCACCTGCAAACTCGAGCACGTGCAAGAGAAGGCCCTTGCGCAATTCCGAAGCGGACGGCGTGTAATCCATTCCGAGACAGTAGCCGTGACGCGCACCGCACGCACATTGAATGCGTGCGCAGTGCTCAGAGGATCACAGCCTGCCTCACGGACGCACAGTGGCGCTCGCCACAAAACGTGAGAGGCCTGCGACCGAGGTATGGGAACATTGAAATGTGAATCAGGACGTCCCGCTCGAACAGACCGGCTCGTTGATCGCCGGACGTTACCGTATCGAGGAGGTCTTGGGTCGCGGCGGCATGGCGGTCGTGTACCGCGTCCATGACACGCGGACGGACACGCAGGTTGCACTGAAGCGCGGGTGGTCGCGCAAACGCGATCGACTGGAACGCAACGCTGCGCTCCTCGAACGCGAGTACCACACACTCGCGCAGCTTGCTCATCCACGCATCATCGCCGTCTACGACTACGGGCTCGACGGACGAGGGCCCTACTACACCATGGAGCTCCTCGATGGCGCTGACATGGAGAGCGCCGGTCGTTTGCCGTGGAAACAGACGTGCGCAGTTCTACGCGATGTCGCTTCGTCGCTGGCGATTTTGCATTCACGCGGGTTGGTGCACCGCGACGTATCTACGCGCAACGTTCGCTACGGCTCTGACGGTTACGTCAAGTTGATCGATTTCGGTGCGATGACGGCGAGCGGTGTCGCGAAAGACGTCGTCGGTACGCCGCGGTTCATGGCGCCGGAGATGATCGTGATGCAACCGCTCGACGCGCGCACGGATCTGTATTCACTCGGAGCGCTCGGCTACTTTTTGCTGGCTGGCCGCGATGCGTACCCGGCCCGACGGATGTCGGACCTGCGCGACGTCTGGCGCTCGAGACCGCCGGCGCCGAATCGCATCTTCGACGAGATTCCGGCGCCGCTGAGCGCGCTGATCATGCGGCTGTTGTCGATCGATCGCAGCGGGCGGCCGCAGAGCGCCGCCGAGGTGATCGAACAGCTGATCACGATCGCGGATCTGCCGCGGGAAAACGTAGCCGAGATCTCGCGCGCGTATCTGACGACACCGACGTTGGTCGGTCGCGAGCAAGTCGTCGCCGAGCTACGGCGTCGCGCCCTGGGCCTCGCGCGCGGCGACGGCTGCGTGATGATCGTACGGGGTGCACAAGGCTCGGGTCGCTCGCGGGTGCTCGACGCATGCGCGCTCGAAGCGAAGCTGCTCGGAGCTGCAGTCGTGCGCGTGGACGCGCGCGATGCTGGGAGCGGCGACTGGGGCGTCGCGCGCGCCGTCGCGACTCAGCTGCTCACACTATTTCCGCGGCAATCCTACGAGAACGTGCGCCTCTCGCGCGAAGTTTTGGGTCACATCGTCGACGAGCTGCGCGAGGACGTCGCGCACAGCGCCACGATGCCGCTCACGATGCCCGATCGAAGCTTGTTGATCCGCGAGCTGCGCGACTTCGTGCTCTCACTCGCGCGGGTACAGCGTTTGCTGATCACGGTCGACGACGTCGATCGCGTCGATGAACCTTCGGCGGCTTGGCTGGCTGCGCTCGGCCACAAGACCGACCGAGTTCCGCTACTGCTCGTGGTCGCGGCCGTGTCGCCGCAACGGCCGAACAGCTCGATGTCGCTGCGTCTGCTCCATGCGCTCGCGCGAGGTGTCGAGCTGTTGGACCTCAGCGATGATGAAACGGAAGCGCTGCTCCGGTCGGTGTTCGGCGACGTTCCGAACCTGCCGCTCTGCGCAGCGCGGATCCAGCGGCTCGCCCACGGAAACCCG
>DASRXR010000281.1:0-4935 GCA_035687405.1 Polyangiales bacterium | reverse complement strand
CTTCCGAGGACGTGAGCGTACGGCTGCCGTGCAGCCGTCGGTGCTCAAGGTCCAGCCCCTCAACTCGCGGCTTGCAATGCAGGCTGCTCTGTCGGCAGCGTGAAAACATGGCCGCCGCGTCGACTCTCATCGTTCGAGGCGGTCGGCAGGGAATAACGAACGAGCGCCTTGAGTACGCTGGTAAACTGCCGGCCAAAGCTACCGCAATGGTACGGAATGCCGTGGCGTTCGCAAATCCGTTTCACGTCAGTGCTGATCTCACGATAACGGTGAGCGGGAACGGTGGGAAACAAGTGATGCTCGATCTGATGGCTTAAATGGCCAGTGAACATGCCGAGAAGTGGACCCGCCTCGATGTTGCTAGATCCCATAATCTGCCTGAGATAGAAGCCTCCGCGAGTTTCCGCTTTTAGTTCCTCTTCGGTAAACGTGTTAGTGGCTTCGGGTAGATGTCCACACTGGATCACCGCATAGGTCCAGAGGTTGCGCAGACCCTGTGCGCATGCATTGCCGATCGCGACTTTGAGTGCAAAAGGCCCTGCGAGCGCGGGGTAAAACGCGTATTCCTTGGCATAGTGGCCGACGGACTTGCGGGCGAGGCCGAGCCAGTCGCCGAACATTTGCCGAAGCTGCTTGCTTCGCTCTGTCGAGCCTTTTTCTGCCGTCAAGTACTCGGACGGCCGCGCGTGATAATAGGCGACCGCGTGATCGAAGAAGAGGCCGCTCAAGGGGTTGGTGAGAGTCTGGAAGAGGTGGCGAGGCTTCCACGAGACGTCGCTCGACAACCGGAAGAACAAGTATCCGAAATCATCGTCTTTGCCGATCACATTGGTGTTGATGTGATGCGTCACGTTGTGGGCATGCTTCCAAGTCTGCGCGGTTCCAACGATGTCCCATTCGTACTTTTTGGAATCCAATGTGGGGTCCTGCATGAAGTCGTATTGTCCATGCATCACGTTGTGACCGAGCTCCATGTTCTCGAGAATCTTGTAGAGCCCGAGGCTCAGCACTCCCACGCCGAAACTGAATGGCTCCAAGCTGACATGAATCAGCAGCCGTCCTGACACTTCGAGAGCTCGGCACGCAAGGCGAACGCTCTTGATGTATTCGGCATCCTCCGTACCGATCTTCGCCACCACGCGTGAGCGCAGCTCGTCGATATCTCGTTTCAGCGCTTCCAAATCTATCGTCGTACGTTGGGTCATTCGGTGGCTCCTTGTCGTGCGGACGACAATCTCGAACTTCGCACTTCCCCGATGGAAGTCGTCAGATCTGCCAGACCAACGCAGCGTCCACCGCCACGTGCACATACGCGCACACGCGTATAGCGCCAGCCGGTGGACCCGGAAGCGGGCTACTCGTGCCGTGCGGCGTGCGTAGAGTAGTTGTCTACGAACAGCGAAGGTTCAAAGCTGCAATCACGGCAAAACGAATCGCCGCCACGGTAGGAACGAGCGCTTGATCAGGACGCGCCGACGGGCGACGGCGGTTCGCGCGGCAAATCCAGCGTAAAAACGCAGCCGGTGCCGGGTCGATTGAGTACGCGGATCTCGCCATCGTTGGCTTTCGCGCCGCGAACACACACGGCAAGCCCGAGTCCAAGCCCCGTCCGGTCTACGCCTCTTTGTTCGAATGGAACAAACAGTTCCTCTGGTTTTCCGGGCGGCAGGCCGCCGCACTCATCCTCGACGTCGATGAGCACGCGATCGGGAGTCGCTCGCGCGCGTAGTACGACGTGGCCGCCAGCGTGGCTGAACTTGAACGCGTTCTGCAGCAGGTTCGTCACCACCGATGCCAGGACGTGTCGGTCCGCATGTACCGTAACGTCTCGCGCGACAGAGGCGATCGAGAAACTCAGACCGCGCGCGTTCGCATCCATCGTGGCAGCGACCTCGACGTCTTCGAGCAAATCGCGAACGACGAGTGTCTCTCGTTGCTGGACGCCCGCGCCGAGGCGCACGTCGGCGAGCTCGCGGTCGACCAGCCGACGAAGGCCCGCCAGGCCGCGCGCGAGCACTGCACCGGTACTGCCGCCAACTCCCACGCTCCCCGTCTTGAGTACCTCGAATGCGAGAGACGCGCTGTTTAGAAGGTTGCGTAACTCATGGGCAAGGAAGCCCAATCGCTCCGTTCCTTCGTGCGCGCGCAGCTTGCCGTACTCCGTAACCGCTTCTGCAATGGCGTCATCGAGGCACAAGTTGAGTGTTTGAAATTCGCTCGGCGTGATCGGAGCGGATTTCTCGACAGCCAGTTCGGTGATCGTCTGGCAAACACCGCCGTAGTCATGAACGACCTGGCCGATCGTGAACCCTCGTTGCAGCAGCTCGTTGCCATGCTTGGCAGCGCTCTCGCCGATCGCTGGATTCGACGAGCCCAAGGCTACACGCAACGTATCCGCGAGCTGATCAAGAAACAGCGGAACGCCATACTCGAGCTCCGCATCCGTGGCGCGCGGCGATGGCCTGCTGGCTATCCTCGCTCTGCACCGTGTGATGATCTCCGTTCGATTCGAAGTGATAAACTCGTGCAGCATCCTCGCGACCTAAAATCCCCCTCCCGGGCCGCAGCATATCGTCTTCGAAAGCCGATTCAAACCATGGGTTCTCGGCGGGTTTCGCCATGCGCAATCAACTCTGGAAATGGCTGCCTTTCGCGCACACAGGGGGCCAGCCGGCGGCACTCGACACTGCTCGGGCCGGAGCCGTGACTTCTCCGAATGAAGACACGAGACGCAATCGAGCGATTGAGTTGGGGTCGACAATGCAGAAGACATTGGCCGTTCGGCGTGATCCAATCGACTGTCGCAATCCTTGGCCTTGAAGCGAATCCGCTTCCCGATGAACCCACAACTTCACGCGTTGCGCGCGAACGCACTCGGCGTTTCGGCCGCGTCGACCGAGTACTTCAGCTCGGCCAGAATCATTTGGACTGCCCTTTGTTCTTCGAACGTGCATTGAAGATGCCGCAGTGCTTGCGGCAACTCTTGCGGCTCAAAGAAGCGCACGTTTCGATTGGCCAACGAGGACGCGGCCGCGATAAATCGCATACCGGCCGAAGATGAGATGAGCGCGACACGCCACTGGTGTTTGGGCACGGTGGAGGACAAACGTTCTTGTTGCTCTCTCGAGGGCCGAGGCCCGTCCGTGTACCAGAGGCATCGCAGGTCCGCTTGGTCTGCGAGCGACCGGAGCAGTTCGCCGTAGTTCTGGATTTCGTGATCCTGGGGTGGCTGATTGCCTTGATAAGACACCACGATCTTCGAACCCGCGATCAACGTGAACACGAAGTGTGGATACGTAACACTCGAATCCAGCATGTGGCGCCTCATCACTGCAGCGGTAAAACACGTCTGAATCTTCGATTGCCCTGATGCAAGGCCGATTCCCCGGCCTCCAGACCCATACTGCTCCGCTCGTGCTGAATTGCGAGAGGCGACGCGTGCGAACAGGGGTGAAGGTGGACAACACACGCAGGCTCGGACGAGGATTGCTTCTTCACGGCAACGCCGGCATGTCGTTCAGTTTGAGCATCGTCCCACACTGCAGCTAACGGCTGCAGTGGTTCAAACCGCGTCGTGCTTCATCTCCCGGCGCGTGAGATTACCTGACGATGTTACCTAAGTGTTGATTGTGTCCCGATGTTCCAACGACTGCGGCGCGCAACTGCGCGAGCTCGAAGCGGTACGTCCGATGCTGGATCGGCGAGCCGAATCCCAACCGGCCGTTGATCGCGAGCATCGGTCCGTTCACGTCACTGTTCGACGTCGTGAGCTGCAGCGCGCCCGGGAAGCGGTGGCGCACGAGGTGCACCATCGAAGCTTTGAGCCATTTCGCGAGACCGCGGCCGCGGTGCGAGGGCCGCACGCCCGTGAAGTTCTGACGGACGATCTCAGGTTGCGCGGGATCGTAGAGTACGTCGGTGAAGCCGACCAATAGGCCGTGGGAGTCGCGCGCGACGAGCGTGATCCAGCGCCAGCCCAGCCGCTGATAGCTGCACTCCTGTTCGCGGCGCTGTGCGAGCGTGAGGGGCTCGCCCGCGTGTGCGGCGTGAGGCTGGTCAGACCATGCCTGGTTGTGCAGCGCGATGAACGAATCGACCAGGGCGTTCGGCAGCTGTTCGAGCTGCTGCAGGTGCGCGTCCGGCGATCGCTTCGGACCGTCGGCGCACCACGCGTCGACGAGGCTCCAGTTGGTGTCCGCGAGCCGCAGCGTGAGCAGCGCTCCGCCGCGTGCATGCCGGCCGCCATAACGCTCGCACAAGCGCCAGCTCTCGGGCCTTGTCATGCTGCTCTCGATCTGCTGCACGCCCTCGCGCTCGGCTTCACACAGCACTTCGGCCACGAGTGCTCGCGCGATGCCAGCGTGTCGCGCCTCGGGCGCCACGTACAAGTTCAGCACCGCTAGCTCGGGCATCGAGTCGTTCCAGCTCAGGTCGAGCTTGGCGATGACTTCGGCGCGCTCACGCGCGACCCATGAACGTGCCCGCGACGCCACTCCGGCCGCCGCTGCGAGCTGCGCGCCCTGATAGGCCTCGAGCGAGCGGGCCCGCGTCCCTTGCTCGGCGTGCGCGCGGCAGTGGAGCGCAAAACAACGCCCCCAATCGGAACCACCCAAGGTCACGAGATTCAGGCGCTCGAGTCGCGGCACGTCGACAGTCTTAGCAATGCGCGTGCCCATGGCGCAGAAACCGATTCAGCAACGCGAGCGGCGGTGCGTGCTAGCGCGCTTACGACGGCGGTGCGGCTTTAGTGCCAAACTGTGCCGTACGCGAGTGGGCCGATGCTCCACAAAGTGCGTGCAGTGCTCCTGCACCCGCGAAGCTACGTCCGGGTGCCTTCCGCTGCGCGGAGCAGTTTCGGCTAAGCTCTCCGGAATGCTTAGCATCAACAACGCCTTCATCGCCGCGGACGATGGAACGCGGATCGCTTACCGCGTC
>DASRXR010000280.1:0-8238 GCA_035687405.1 Polyangiales bacterium | reverse complement strand
TCTGTGTCGCGGATTTGGACCTTCAGGATCGCGTCGTGTGCCGGATCCAGGTTTGCGGGCACGGAAGTCCGCGGCTGACAGCTGCGAACCGCGATCAGCGAGAGGCCGCTCATCGAAAGCAGCGCCAGACCGAGCCACCATGCGCGTACGGCCGGCCGTTTGCGCGTCGGAGGTTCAGGGGGCTGCACGGCTCGTAAGGTAGGCGAGGTGGGCAGAGCTGTCTTGAAACACGAGCGCTCGGAGCGTCTGAGGGTTGCCACGCTTTCCGGCGGGTGCTACAGAGCCCGGCTCTCACGAGGTCCCGAGATGGCATTCGCGTGTGATTACTGCGGTAAAGGGCGGCAGAAGGCCCACAAGGTCAGCCACTCCAACATCAAGACTCGCAAGTGGCAGGAGCCCAACTTGCAGCTGGTTCGTGCGTTGAAGGACGGCGAGGTCGTGCGCCTGCGCGCGTGCACCCGCTGCATTCGCAGCGGTCGCGTAAGCAAGGCTGCGTGAGGCGACGCTCCGGAGCGCATACCGCTCCGAAGCCCGCCGTGGACACTGAGTTTCGACCGCCGGGCGCTCCGTCCGATGCGGTCGTGCTGACGTTCACGGTGCCGCCCGAATACGCGGGGCTGCGCCTCGATCGGTTTCTCCAGCAGCGCATGCCGCGCCTGACGCGCACGCGCGCGCAGGTGATCGTGCGCGCGTGCGCCTATCGCGCCGACGGATCGCGCCGCAAACCGTCCGAAATCATGCGGGCGCACGACATCGTCTACCTCGTGCGCGATCGCTTCAGCGAGCCGATCACGCCGCTGCACTTCGGCACGGTCTACGAGGACGAGGCGATGCTCGTCGTCGACAAGCCGGCCGGGCTGCCGATGCACCCGACGGCTACGTACCACAAGCACACGCTCAGTTATTTGCTGCGCCAGCAGTACGTCGGCGCGGAGTTCGTGCCGCAGATCGCGCATCGGTTGGACCGCGAGACGAGCGGCCTCGTGCTGTGCGGCAAGACGGCTGCGGCCGAACGTAAGCTGAAGCGCGCGTTCGAGCAGCACAAGATTCGGAAGACGTATATCGCGATCGTCCGCGGGCGCATGCCGGACGACGATGGAGAGATCGCGCTTCCGCTCGCTCCGGTGAAGGAAGGCCTGCACGTGCTGATGGAAGTGCGCGACGACGGATTGACCGCCGTCACGCGCTTTCGCGTCCTCGCGCGAACCGAAACTCACACGCTGCTCGCGCTGTCTCCGAGCACCGGGCGCCAGCACCAGTTGCGCGTGCACTTGTCATCGCTCGGCTACGCGATCGTCGGTGACAAGCTCTACGGGCCCGAGCGCGAAGCGCCGTTTCTCGAGTACATCGAGACTGGATTGACTCCCGAGCTCGAGCTCCGACTCGGGATGGCGCGTCAGGCCCTTCACGCGTACGCGCTCGGATTCGAGCATCCCGCGAGTGGCCTGGAGTGCGACTTGCGCGCGCCGTTTCCGGACGACATGGCAGCGCTGTGGCAGAGCTCGGGCGGCGAGTGCGACGTGCTGGCCAAGTGCGGCATGTAACGATCTGCGATCTCGGCCTGGCACTACTGCTAGCCGTTCCTGAGATTGACGTGGGTGATTGTGGCCGGCATAAGTACCCGCAGCGTGCACCGCTCTTCGTTCTTACTTCTCGGCTACGTCAGTGCGCTGCTCGCAGGTTGCGGCGGCCCGTCGAGCACGACGCCGGCGCGTCCCACGTCGCCATTCACCGAAACTGACCTGCGATTGTTCGACGACGGCGTCGATCTCGTGTCGGATCCGGATGGCCTCGGTGGCAAGTGGGCCGACGATTGGAACGTCGACATGCGCGATCGCGTGAACCGCAGCGATTTGATCGCGCTGGTCACCGTGAACACGCTGCTGAGCGACACCGACCCCGAGGGTCACGTGGCGCATCGCTTGGTCGTGCAGGTCGGTACCAGCATGAAGGGCAAGCCGCCCGCGGACGAGATCAATCTCTCTTCGCTCGATTCAGCGATCGGGTTTCCGACCGTCGACTCGAACAAGGGACGTTTGCTCCACATGCGCCTGCTCGCGCTCTTGAAGTGGTACGAGCAGCCGGATGGAAGCGTGAACAGTCACTTTCACCTGGTCGCGGACGCGGACACGATCGTCTCCCGCGTTCAGGCACACATCGAGCGCGAGACGCCGCAGGATCGCACGCTGAACCAGCGGCGTTACGACAGCAGCAAGGGCGAGAAGTAGCCTCGCGCCTTGCGCCTTGGGCAAGGGGGGTGCGCCTTGCGTTGCCGTAAGCGCGCGCCGGATCGCGTTCGCTTTGGCCAGTGTTCGCTCGCTCATGTAGACTGCCTAGGTCCAGGAGGTGTTTGCGATGCGTACGGCAAGTTTGTTTTGCTCGATCGGCTCGATGTGTTTGGCGCTGGCGTTCGGCTGTGGCGGCAAGCCCGCGGAATCTGCGCCTGCTCAAGCGGCCCTGCCTACGCCAACCCCTGCGCCGAGCCCCGTGCCAGCCGAGCCCGTCGCCCCGGCTGCCGCTCCGAGCAGCATCGAAGAAGCGAGCTTCGCACTGAGGCTCGCTGAGGCGGGCCCGTACAAAGCGGGTGAGCTCGGCCGCGTGGTGTTACAGATCGAGCCACGCGGCAAGTTCCACATCAATCAGGAGTACCCGGTCGAGATCGCAGTGAGCGGTACGGCCGACACGAGTTTTCCGAAAGCCACGCTGATGAAGCCCGATGCGGCGGAGTTCGGCGAGAAAAAGGCGCGCTTCGAAGTGCCGTTCACGGCAAAGAGCGCCGGCGATCACAAGCTGCTCGCGAACGTGAAGTTCGCGGTCTGCACCGATGAAAACTGCGTACCCGACGAGCGCAACCTCGCGCTCGCGCTGGCGGTGAACTAGACCCATGGATATCGAAAGTCCTTCTGATCGGGAACTCGAGCTGGTCAGTGATGCCGTACGCGAACGCTTCCAATCGGAGAAGCGGGTGCTGTCGTTCGACGAGTACCTCGCGGAGTTCTTCGAGCATCCGGCGCGGCACAGTCGCGACGCCGCGCGCTACGTGCGCGACTGCTTCGACTATTTCGGCAGCTACGACGTGCTCACGCCGCTTGGACGGCTGCGGCGTTTCACGCTGTTCGATCAAGAGTTCGCAGAGGGCAGCCCGTCGAACGAAGGTCGGCAGAAGCTGCTCGGTCACGAACAGACGCAGGAGACCTTCTATCGCGCGCTCGCGAACTTCGCCCAGGAAGGTCGCGCGAATCGGTTGGTGCTCCTGCACGGGCCGAACGGCAGCGCGAAGAGCACGTTTGCCGCGTGCGTGATGCGCTCGCTCGAGCACTACTCGAGCACTGAAGACGGCGCGGTCTACCGGTTCTCGTGGGTGTTCCCGGGCGGCTTCGATGACAAGTCGATCGGCTTCGGTGCTCGCTCGCGGCGGATCGCAGGCGGCGAGAGCTACGCGCACCTCGAGCACGACAAGATCAACGCGAAGCTGACGAGCGAGTTGCGCGAGCACCCGCTGTTGCTCTTGCCGATCAGCGAGCGACGCGAGGTGATCAAGAAGGCGTACGCGGCGAAGAATATCGGCGACAACGCGCCGGACTGGTTGTGGTACGGGCGGCTCGGGCACAAAAACGCGCAGATCTTCGAGTCGATGTTGACGAACTACGCGGGTGATCTGCGCAAGGTGCTCGCGCACATCCAAGTCGAGCGTTACTACGTGTCGCGCCGCTATCGCACGGCGGTCGTGACGATCGGTCCACAGATGAGCGTGGACGCGTCGGAGCGGCAGATCACGATGGATCGCACGCTCGCATCATTGCCGGGCGCTCTGAACAACCTGAGCTTGTTCGAAACGCACGGCGAGCTGGTCGATGGCGCCGGTGGTGTGATCGAGTTCAGCGACTTGCTCAAGCGGCCGCTCGAGTCGTGGAAGTACTTGTTGCTCGCGATCGAGAGCGGCGAGATTTCGCTCGCGTTCTCGAACCTCGCGGTGAACTCGGTGTTCATGGGCAGCACGAACGAGGCGCACCTCGACGCGTTCCGCCAGCATCCCGAATACAACTCGTTTCGCGCGCGGCTGCAGCTGTGTCGCGTGGGCTATTTGCTCGACTACAAGCGCGAGCAGCAGATCTACGATACGCAGATCATTCCGCAGGTCCGCTTTCACGTCGCGCCGCATTCGACGTTCGTGGCTGCGCTCTGGTCGGTGCTCACGCGGCTCTTGCGTTCGGACGTGTCGCACTACGACGAACCTGCGCTCGGCAAGCTCGCCGCATCACTGACGCCGATGGAAAAGGCTCTGCTGTACGCGGACGGAACGATCCCGCGCCGGCTGAGCAGCGACGAAGGTAAAGTGCTGCGCGCGAACATGACGACCGTGTTCAAGGAGTTCGATGCGCTGCCGGTGTACGAAGGCATCACGGGTGCGTCGCCGCGTGAGATTCGAACCTTGCTGCTCGATGCCGCGCAGGATCCACTGCGCCGCTGTTTGTCGCCACTCGGCGTGACCGAGCAGATTCAAGTGTTGTGCGACAAGGGCGACTACCAGTTCTTGAAGCACAAGCCGGATGCGGGCTTTCACGATCATCGCGCGTTCTTGTTGCAAGTGCGCGATGCCTGGCTTTCGCGGCTCGATACGGAAGTTCGCAGCAGCACCGGGCTCGTCGACGAGTCGCGCTACGAGGAGCTGTTCGACCGCTACATCATGCACGTCTCGCTGTGGGTGAAGGGCGAGCGGCATCGCGATCCGTTGACGGGGAAGTACGAAGAGCCGGACGAGACGTTGTTCCGGCGCGTCGAGGAGATCCTCGAGGTGAAGGATACGAAGGAGTTCCGGCGCAACTTGATCAGCGCGGTCGCGGCGTACGCGATCGATCATCCGGGTGCGCGGATGGATACGACGGAGATCTTTCCGCGTTACGTCGAGCGCGTGAAAGAGGCGTACTACACGGAGCGGCGCAGCTTCGTGGCGGCGGTGATTCGCGACATGCTGATCTTGTTGTCGGATACGCCGAATCCGCAGGCGCCCGATCAAGCAGGTGCGTTGGCGCAGGCCCAGGCGCAGATGCAGGCGCTCCAGGCCGACCGAAGACGGGACGCGCAGGCAGCGATCGATCGGATGCTCAACGAGTGGGGCTATTGCAGGCTATGCGCGCGAGAAAGCGTCGGCGAACTACTTCGAGCCCGCTACTCCGACGCTTAGCGATTTGCTTCGGCTTTTGCCCTGAGAGCGGCTTTCGTCCTCGGTCCCTCCCTGCGCCGTACATGAAGTGCGGCTCAGTCGGGCCCTGCGGGCGCGCTCGCTCTCAGGGCAAAATCCTCGCAAGTCTCATCGCGTGACGCGGCTTCATCGCACTGGGCGTTGCAGGATCTAGAGCAGAAGAGTTTCGTTTCCCGGCTTTCGTGTTTACGCTCGCCGGGTGATTCCCCTCTGCACCCGCGAGGTTGCTCGTGGCCTCGACGTCGATGCCGTCGAACGGCTCAAGCTTCCCAGTATCGTTCTCATGGAGAACGCGGGGCTCGGTGCATTCGAGTTCATTCGCTCGCAGTTTGCGGAGCTCTTGAAACGCGTCGCGGTCGTCGGGGGCGTCGGGCAGAACGGCGGCGATGCCTGGGTCGTCGCCCGACACCTCTTCAACGCCGGTTTCACGCCTCGCTGCGTATTGGTGGGTGACCGCGCGAAGGTGCGCGGTGACGCCGCGGTGAATCTCAACGCACTCGAACTACTCGGCGTCACGGTCGCAAACGTTCACGAACGCTCGCTGAGCGGCGCGTTTGGATCGCCACTCGACGCTCCCATTCGCGACGCCACGCTGATCATCGACGGCTTGTTCGGAACCGGACTCGATCGCGAAGTCACCGGCGTGAACGCCTCCGTCATCAAGCGACTCAACTCGGCTGCCGCACCCTGCATCGCGCTCGACATTCCGAGCGGGGTCGACGCCGACAGCGGCAAGATCCTCGGCGTCGCGGTCGAAGCGCGTGCAACTGTGACGTTCGCTTGCCACAAGCGCGGCTTGCATCAACATCCAGGGGCAAAACTCGCCGGACGTCTACACTTGGTTTCGATCGGCGTTCCCGCACCGAAAGATGCGCCGTGGTCGCAGCTGGAAGCGGCAGATGTCGTCGGCTGGCTCCCGCCGCGCGGGCTCGACGCACACAAAGGCGTCGGCGGACACGTACTCGTGATCGCAGGCGCGCCCGGGCGGACCGGAGCTGCCGTGCTTTCCGGCCTCGGCGCGCTTCGCTCTGGCGCGGGTCTGGTCACGCTTTGCCCGCGCCACGGGGCTCAAAGCTCACTCGACGGGAAAGTGATCGAGCTCATGACTGCCGATCTGCCGGCCAGCATTCCGAGCGCGATCGACTTCGTGAAGTCGGAGATGGAAAAGAAGCACGCGGCAGTGGTCGGGCCCGGCCTCGGCTTGGACGACGACGCGCGCCAGCTCGTGAAGCACTTCGCACTCGAGCTCGAGAAGCCGTGCGTGCTCGACGCCGATGCACTGACGATCATCGGCACCGAGCTCGGCGATCTGAAACAAGCCAAAGCACCCCGCGTGCTCACGCCGCATCCGGCCGAGGCCGCGCGCCTCCTCGGCATCACCACGGCGGAGGTTCAGGCCGATCGCTACGCCGCAGCAACTAAGCTCGCCGCCGTCAGCGGCCAAGTCACCGTGCTCAAAGGAGCGCGCACTTTGATCGCCCACCCGGACGGTCGCGGACACGTGTGCCCGCTCGACGTGCCTGCGCTCGCTGTCGCAGGAACCGGCGACGTGTTGACCGGCGTGATCGCTGCCTTGCTGCCGGGGCTCGCTCCGTTCGAGGCGGCATCCGCCGCCGTTTACTTACACGCACGAGCCGGCGCGCTCGCGGCTCGAGCCGATCGGGGGCTATTCGCACACGAAGTCGCCGACGCCGTCCCGCTCGCGCTCACCTCGTGCCGGGAATCGGCCTGACAATCTGACAGGACCGCGCGAGCCGCGCCTGCCAGTTTGACAGCTCGGCAGACCGGAAAGGCGGCAGTTTGAGCCTGTTTTTCGCGATTAAACGGCGCGCGTCGGTTGGCCTGCCGGTTGCAATAGAGGCTGACCGGAGGCCATGAGCGATGCAGCAGTCCGTGATCCAGCCCGTCACCCCGAGACTTACTTCGCCCGTGGCCAACCCGGGGCTCGGCGCGTCCCCATCCCTGGCGCGCCGAGCCACCTCGACTCCCGATCCCGAACGCGCGCGATTCGAGCGCGCAGTGCTGCCGTGGTTGCAGAGTCTGCGACACGTCGCGCTGCGACTCGCGCGCAGCGGCGCCGAAGCCGACGACCTCGTGCAAGAGACGGTGCTTCGGGCGTGGCGCTTTTGGCCGCGTTACACCGAGCGTGACTCCTGCCGCGCATGGCTGCAGCGGATTTTGTCGAATACGTTCGTGAGCACACGTCGCCGTGCCGCGCGCGAGCGCACCGTGCTCGCACTCGCCGAGAGCGCAGAACGCGCTGAAA
Organism: Polyangiales bacterium; assembly: GCA_035687405.1. Taxonomy (GTDB): domain Bacteria; phylum Myxococcota_A; class Polyangia; order Polyangiales; family JAFGIB01; genus JADGRF01. The sequence goes on along the minus strand of DASRXR010000280.1, from coordinate 769 downwards.
TTCCAGTCAGCACGCCCGAACCCCTGCAGGGCGAGCTCGACGACAAGTTGCTCGGAAGTCTCGCGACACTCGGTGACGCGCAGCGCAACGTGTTGTGGCTCGTCGACGTGCAGGATCGCAGCTATCGCGAAGCAGCCGCCGAGCTCGGTTGGCCGATCGGCACCGTCATGTCGCGGTTGCATCGCGCGCGCGGTGCGCTGCGCCGCCGCTTGGAGCTGCAGCAGCTGCAGCCGGCAGCCATCTGAGCTTCACCGCCCGGTGATTCGAAGCAGTTTCACTTCGGCGGAGGTCTCGCCGTTGGCTGTGACCAACAGGCTTCGAGATGCGGCGTTTAGTCGCAGGTGCGACACCTTGCCAGCGAACGGCTTTGCGCGCCCCACGAGCCGGGCGTTGAACAGGTCGTATACGTACACGTTCGCGCTGGCATCCGCGACTGCGATCAGATCCGCGTCGATGTCGAGCGCGGCGCCGGTGTCGAGCAATAGAAGTGTGGCGAGCGGCTCGCACGACGTCGCGTTCAACACGAGCAAACGCTTGCCGCTCAGGACCGCGAGCCAGCGTGCCGAGCCGCTGAACTGCAGCTCTTCGACCGGTGCTTTCGTGCGGCGTTCGCACGCCGGATCGCTGAGCTCTCCGTCGTACACCAGCACGTCGCGATCCGTTCCGGCCGCGGTGTAACGACCGTCGCTGCTGATCGCACCGGCCCTCACGTCGTCGGGGACGTGACGCTCTCGCGTTTCGCGACCATCGAGCCGCAAGATCGTCAGCT
>DASRXR010000279.1:0-3240 GCA_035687405.1 Polyangiales bacterium | reverse complement strand
AATTCGCCCGTGCCGTCGTTGAGCAACACAAACGAGTCCGATCCGAGGGACGAGCCAATGACTACGATGAGATCCGGAGCATCATCACCGTTTCGATCGCCTGCGAAGAGCGCGAGCGGCTGCCTGAAACCGGCGTAGAGCGCGCTCTGCGTACCGAGCTGCTTGCGCTCGAAGTTGAACGCGCCGTCACCGAAATAGCCCAAAGGGACGCCATACTGATAGGTCAGAAGATCGAGCTGGCCGTCGCGATCGATATCGGTGAACGCGAAAGGCATGCCGACGGTCGGGCCAGTCGTCAACACCTCGCTTCGCTGCACCAAGCCACCCGCGGTTCGCTCCCACGCGATGAGGTGTGAGACTTGTGCAGATATCCACGCGCCATCCAGCTCGACCTTCTCCATCCGCAGATCGGCCACGAGCACATCTTGGTCACCGTCGCCATCGAGATCCGCCGCGATCGCGCCAATCACTAGCCCGGACGACGTCTCCGACCACTGCGCCGAACCATCGAGCGCAATGTCCCAGAAACCCCCAGAGCCAAGCTCCAACAAACCACCGTTCGCCCAACGCAGCCCCGGCAGGCCCTCCCCAGTCAGTTGAGTGACAGCCTCAACCCCTGGGCCCGTAAGCTCGGCGACCTGCTCGAAGTTCGGAGCCGCAGCGGAGAGCGGCGCCGAGAGAATCCGCAGCGCACGAGGCATGCGGTCGAGACAGCCCGAAACCGCGGCATCGCCACCAACAGAACCGGCATCCAAACTGCCATCGGTCGCTCGCTCGCCGCCATCGGCGGCAGCGTCATCCGAACCGGCATCGAAAGAACCGTCGGCCCCGCTCGAACCAGGGTGATGAGTACCCGCGCTTCCAGAACGCGCATGCTTCGCGGAGTCGTCCGAACTGCAAGCAGCGATCTCGAAACTCATCACCGCGAGAAGCAAAAAACGGTGTGCGCGCACGAGCGTTCATTACCATGCCATGTGTGTTCGCTCTATCGTGGCAACGGGGTCGAACCCGCCAGAGAGTTCACATTCACCGCTGAAGGTGCCATGGCTCAACAGGTATAGGTTGGCGCGCCAGCGAGCCTGACCATGCCCTTGTCACAACACTCGATCACTGCCGCGACTATTTCGAGGCGCCTACCGCGCGTACACGTGCATCGAGAACCACGACCTCGAGGATGCTTCGCACTCGGGCAACGACCGCAAGCCGCGCATCGCACGCCTCGCAGGAGGCGACGACGCGCGGTCGTGGTACGCAACGAGCCGTACGCGCGTTGCGAATGCGTTGCTGCTGACCGCGCCCGGAACTCCGATGCTGTTCATGGGGCAGGAGTTCTTGGAAGATAAATTCTGGTCCGACGATCCGAAGCGTTCGGATCTCTACCTCTACTGGGACGGCCTCGCGCAAGACAGGGCCATGAACGATTTCCATCGCTTCATGCGGGATTTGTGTTGGCTGCGCCGCAATGTGCCCGCGTTGAGCGCGGAGGGGTTCCAGGTCCTTCACGTGGATGACGACGACCGTGTGCTCGTGTTCCAGCGTTGGGTCCCGGGTCGGGGGCAGGACGTGGTCATAGTCGTGAGCCTCGCGGAGCACACCTATTATGATCACAGCTACCGAATCGGTTTCCGCACGGCGGGCAGTGGAACGAGATCTTCAACTCAGACGTCTACGAGGCGTATTTCAACCCGAATGCGCAGGGCAACTACGGTGGCATCGAGGCACACGAGCCCGGACTGCACGGGCTGCCGTACTCCGCCGGCATCACCATCCCCGCGAACAGTGTGCTGGTGTTCCAGCGGGCTTAGTTTTCAACGACGGCCCGCTCGCGACGGGTTACCATGACGAACCATTAGCTGGGCGTCGTGTCGGACAACGTTCGATCCGACTGAGCAGGGGCTACCGTGCGTTCTACAAAATCGAGGGGACCACCGCGAAGCTGGTGAGTGTCATCGAGATCAACAAGCACGAGTACTGAGTACGGAGACATCCATGGCGAAGAAGCGAGCAAGCACGAGCGCGATCAAGCTGATGGAGCGGTTGACCGGGGGACCGCTAACGTTCGGCAAAATGCTTCAAGCCGTGCGCGAAGGCGATGAGCTGACGCTCGAAGCATTCGCCAAGCGGCTCGGCGTGAGCAGGCAGAACCTGTGCGACATCGAGAAGGGTCGCAAAGGCGTGAGTCCGGAGCGTGCTGCGCGCTGGGCGCGACTGCTCGGATACTCGGAAGCGCAGTGGCTGCGGCTTGCGCTGCAGGCGGAGCTCGATGCGGCCGGGTTGAAATATCGAGTAGAGATCCAGGCGGCTTGATTTGTCACCGAACAGCCGCCCAAACCGAGCGTTCCGCGGATTTGGTTGGGCTGGGCGGCGCTACACGAACGATTTCGCGCGGCCTCACCCGCCAAATGTGCTACGCGCGGTCGCGCCGCGAAGTTCGACTCGAAGATCGAACAGCGGCACAGAAAGTGAGCGATCGATGGGCGAGCTACATTTGATTGGCGGGGAAAAAGGCGGAGTGGGAAAGTCGGTGGTGGCGCGTCTGCTCGCGCAATACTGGCTCGACCGCGCAAAACACTTCGTTGGTTTCGATACGGATCGATCGCATGGAGCGCTGCTACGCTATTACGGCGAGTTCTCTCAGCCGCTCGAGATTTCGCGGGTGGAGGACCTCGACAAGCTGGTAGAAGCGAGCGCTCTACCCGACGGCCGCGTGCTCGTAGATCTCGCAGCGCAGACGTCGCGCGATCTCTACGCGTGGATCGATTCCGCCGAGGTCCTCGAGCTGGCACGCGAGCAAAACATTCGACTCGTGCTCTGGCACGTCATGGACGATGGCAAGGACTCGGTGTCCGTGTTGTCGCGCCTCTTGCAGCGTTACGGCGAGCGCGCGAACTACGTGGTGGTTCTGAACAGGGGCCGTGGAGAGAACTTCAGCCTGTTTCACGAGTCTGAGGCCGCGGGGGGCATCAGTCGCTTGGCCGCACCTGTGATCGAACTTCCCGCGTTGCACAAAGCCACGATGCTCAAGATCGACCGCTTGGATAAGAGCTTCTGGTCTGCGATCAATCAACACAACGGAGCGGAGACGAGCCTCGGCATGATGGAGCGTCAACGGCTCAAAGTGTGGCTGCGCCAATCGTACGGAGAGTTCGACCGACTCGGCGTATAGGCTGCGGAGCCGGGGCACTCTTTGAAGCCTGCCCCGTTATCCGCATGTGACTTACTCAAGTCTCGCGCGGGATC
>DASRXR010000278.1:0-17434 GCA_035687405.1 Polyangiales bacterium | reverse complement strand
TGCTCAGCCACCGCCGATCACCGATCAGCGCGCGCACGTAGTCGCGATAGACGGGCCAACGCACCGCGCCCGTCGCGCGATCCTCATCTTCGGTGAGACGTCCTGCGCTCGCATCCGCAGCGCCGGAAACCACCGCGTGTGGTTCTGGCGCAGGTGCGAGCCCTTGATCCACGCGTGCGGTGCCCTCGCAGAACGCCCGAAACTCGGCGTTTTCGAGCATGAGCGCGTCGTAGGAACCCTGCGCAACGATCCGGCCGGCACTCACGAATAACACGCGATCGAAGCGCGCGAGATGTGTGAGTCGGTGCGTGGCGACGACCCGCGTCGCTAGACGCAGTCTGCCGAACAAGAGGCGCTCGACAAGGACGTCTTCGGTGTGGACATCGACGGCGGACAGCGGATCGTCGAGAAGCACGACGCCCGGGCGGTGGTAGGCCGCGCGCGCCAGTGCGACGCGCTGCTTTTGGCCGCCGGAGAGATTCACCCCGCGCTCTCCGATCTCGGTTTCGAGGCCCGCGGGCATCGCTGCAAGATCGGCGAGAAGAGCGCAGTCTCGGACGATCGCGACGAGCTCTTCGCGCGAGAGCGTTTCGTGCTCGGGCGAGCCGAACTCGATATTCGCGCGCAGACTCGCGTTGAGTGTGAATGCTTCCTGCGGAACGAATGCAAGGCGTGCGCGCGTCTCGCCGGGATAGGCGACCTGGCCGCGTGCCGGCTGTTGAATACCGCCGAGTACGCGCAAGAGCGTGGACTTGCCCGCGCCGAACGGGCCGACGATCGCAACCGCTTCGCCCGCCTGGATCCTCAGCTCGGGGAACTCCAGCGCTGGCTGCGGGACGCCGGGATACTGAATCGAGATGTTCGCGCAGTGGATCGCCTGTGGCGCGTCGCGCTCGAGCGGCACACGCTCGTGATTGCGCTCGGGCGCCGCGAAGTAAGCGTCGAGCCTTTGACTGGCGACGCGGGCGTGCTGCAGTCGAGCCAAAATATGTGAGATGAGCCCGAACGGCTCTTCGAGCATCTGGAACAGCGCGAGACACGCGAAAACGAGCGGCGCACTCAACGCACCGCCGAGCAGCACGAACGCGCCGAAGCCGGTGAACGCGACCACGGTCGCGGTGCTCACCCAAATCGCCGACGCGAGCACATCGCTTGCAACGATGCCGATGCGCGTTTGGATCTCGGGGCGCCGCAGTGACTGCACTTCGGCCGCCATGCTCGGTTCCCACGCGTGATATTTCACGACGCGGATGCCGTGCACGATTTGCGACATCAGCGTCGTGCGCTTGTCGCGAATGCCCATGATCCGCTCATCGAGCCGGCGAAAGCGCCGCGCGAGCAGTGTCGTAAACGGCGTCAAGACGAGGAGCGCACCGAGCGAGGCGAAAGCCGCCCACCCCAGATAAAACGACAGCACGCTGAACGCGACGAGGATCGTGAGGAAGGCGTTGAACGCCTCGGGCAGGAAGAATCCGGTTTCAGCGAGTGCGTCCGTGTCGCTGCCGAGGTGATTGATCAGATCGCCGGTCTCCATGCGGGCTCGCGCGGACCGACGCAGTCTGAGCGCATGCGCGACGACGCGCGGGTTGAGCGCGTTGACGATGCACGTCCGGATGCGCAACGCCGCGTGATACCAGTGCTGCGTCAGCAACGCGCTAACGGTGACCGCGCCACCGAGAAGCACCGCGAGGCCGAGCAACGGCCAGGGAAACCGCACCGCACCGGCTGCAGCTGGTAGCTGCTGCAGCAATTCGTGCAGCAGCACTGGGGTACTGGACGCGATGCACAAGCGCACGAACGTGAGCGCCACGATCGAGCGCGCGGGTCGTCCAGTGCCAAAAAAAATGCGCAGCAGGGCCGGCCAGAACGGCGCGAGCTGTAAGCGCGGCGGATCCTCCGTGCGTTCCGGTGTGAGCTCGGCATCGAGCGGAGGTGCGTCGTCGGACGTCAGCGGCCGCGAGCGGCCAGCGCGCACGATGTCTCCGGCGTCCAAAAACAACCATCGGCGCAGCTTGCTCCGCATCGGGGGGTCGAGCGAGATAGCACGCCGAGCGTGGCGAATCGACCTGGGTTGCCAAGGCGTACATGGAGGGTCGTTGACGTACGCTTTGAGGAAACCCGGGTCATCGATGAACATTTGGCAACCCGAGTCGCCCCAAATCGCGGCGGCCCGATCGTGCCAAGTCTGCATCCGGATCTAGCGCGCGCACTACTCGCGTACGACTGGCCGCGCAACCTTCGCGAGCTGCGTCAGGATCTGATTGCGGCCGCGGTTCTGGCCGAAGGCGACGTCATGTGTGTGTTCGCGCTCGATCGCATCGGTTCCCCGGCAACGCGACGTAGCGGCTCACTCCTCGTCGTCCAGACCCACCACGATGTAGCCGCCCGAAGGCTCGTCTTTCTGCAGCTGCAACAGCCCGCGCCGCTGCGCGTCCTCGAGCAACTCGTTGAAGCTGCGATAGCCGTGAAAGGCTTCAGAGAACTCGGGCCGCTTGCGCTTGAGCGTCTGCTTGATGTGCGAGCCGAACAAGCGACTGTCGCGGTCTCGAAACAGCGCCTCCGCGGTCGCGAGCACGATATCGAGCGCCTCTTCCTTGAGCCCTTCGGCATCCTTGGACGCCGCCGCATCGCCTGAGCTCTTCGCCTTGCGCTGCGTCTTGGCCCGCGACGGTTTCAGATCGGCGCGCTTGCGCCGCTCGCGCATGAGGTCGTCGTAGTAGATAAACTCGTCGCAGTTATCGAGCAGCAGCTTGCTGCTCGAGTTCTTGACCCCAACTCCGATCACTCGTTTGTCGTTCTCGCGCAGCTTGCTCACGAGCGGGGAAAAGTCGCTGTCGCCCGAGACGATCACGAACACTCCCACGTGCGACTTCGCATAACACAGGTCGAGCGCGTCCACGACGAGCCGAATGTCGGCCGAGTTCTTGCCGGAGTAAGACACGTGTGGGATCTCGATCAGCTCGAACGCAGCTTCGTGCAACGGCCGCTTGGCCGCTTCGTAGCGCGACCAGTCCGCATACGCCTTCTTGACGACCACCTTGCCTTTGTCGAGCAGCCGTTCGATCACCAGCTGGATATCGAACGTTCCGAACGAGGCGTCCTTCGCGCCCAAGGCGACGTTCTCGTAGTCGCAAAACACCGCAAGGTTGGGCTCAGTGGGATCTCGGTCTGACATCGTATGCAGAGCATAATACCGGTCCGGGTCGGCGTGCACTTCGAGACGATATCAAGCGGCTGAGGGCCAGTGGCGGCCCCCAGGAGGCGCTGTGGCACCGAATGCCCGGCCGTTTGGGGCTACTCCGCCAGTCGGCCCGGAGCCCGAGCGCTGCCGCGGAGTGATTCGCTTCCATCCGCCGACCCCCTAACGACAATCGACGACAGAGACTTCGTATGAGATCGGCATCGACGCGCCGGTCACCTTTACGCTGTAAGTCGTTCCTGCCGTCGCCTTCCATCCCATCGGGATGATGCTGATCGCATACGTGGATCCGTACCCGCTGCCGAGTTGTGTCACGGTGACAGGTAGATCCATGCCGCCGGCCGTGATGCTGACTTGAGCGCTCTTCAGGTCAACGGAGTCGCTCTGCAGGCTCCAACCCGTTTTATCCATCGAAGAGAAGCTCGTGCCGAATGCCTGGATCGGGATCTGTCCCGGTGGAGGCCAGGCGATCCACGGCTTGCCGCCGGTCTTAGGCCGCGTCGCAGGTTGGTACTGACACGAGAACTTCCCGGACGAGCCGAAGCCGACACCTGCCAACATGCTCGAGAGAACCCAACGCCGATGACCCAGTGTAGTCGGGTTACCCGGATCGACCATGTACCCGTCCACCGACGAGATCGCTCCACCACCACTGAGGCTCGAGGCGTTCGCCGTGGCCGCGCCCTCCATCGTGTAGCACTTCCAAGTCGAGGGAGGCGTGTGCGTGATCGATCCGTTCGCGGTCATCAGCAACGCACAGTCTTGCGCCTTGCGGTTGTTCTCGTCTGTCATCGGGACCGGCTCGAGTCCCGCCATGAATCGATACAACGTGTGAAGCCGGTATGCGGTAGCGCGTGCCTCTGGCGTCATGTCGCCCGCAGCGCAAGACGCGGCATCGCCGTTCCAAGCTGCCTCGGTGAGATTTGTGCGGTCTGCTGTCCAACGCCCGCAAATATCTCCGCCGGGCGCGGGCGTCCCGCTCCCCGCAGCGCCACCCGTCATCATCGAGCCTGCGCCAGCGGTCGGCATCAGAGGGCCAGAAGCACCGGCGACGCCCGCAGGCGGACCGGGTGGGATCGCGGGACTACCGGCGAGACCAGGCATCGCGTTTCCTGGGACGACCGGCGGCACTGTTCCAGCACCAGCAGCGCTGCCAGCCATACTCCGCGACGGAGGCAAGGCGCCAGCTTGCCCGGCGGTGCCAACGCCCTGCTGGAAACCACCGGACCCAAATCCCGCGCCCGCAACGACCTGCCCCGCCGGCGTACGGCCCGGATCATCGGGCGAGCACCCGGCCAGCGAGATGCAAAACATGACCGCTGTGCCGACACCTCGGCGCTGACCAATCCACCTGCACTTCGCCAACACTGTACCCATTGTGTCGTCGGCTCCTTCCAGAGCCTCCTCCGAGTCATTGACCGCGCGCCGCTCACAGCTGCGTCATCGCGAGTAGTCTCCTCATACGTCGCCGGGCACCGGTTGCTCGGGTCAAGGTTGGGCAAGGAAATGCGCTGAAGCGCCGTTCCTGCCGGCGTCCCAGCGGACGAACGATCGCGCAGAGGTACGTCATGCGCCGAACGACGACCGCGTTGTGCCGTCGGAGCGCGCGGAAGTACTCGGGGTACTCGGCCGCAAATCGCTTTCACGTCGTCGATGACGAGGATGGCCGGTGCGAGTTCTGTCGATGTGCGTTCCAATAAACCGTTCTTAGTGGGACGCACTGCGTCACGCTCGTCGCGCGCGCCTAAACACGGCTGAATTGTGAGCTGTTCATTGTTGATCTGCGATTCGACTTCAATCGATCGTGTTTCAAAGCGAGAACAGAATGCTTCGATCTGCTTTTGGAAAAGGTTTGTGTTTGATGCGACTGGAGGCGTCAGCTTCGACTCACCCGTCAGTCGGTTCGACAACCGAGTTCACACTTCACGAAGGGGGTGACCCGACCCAATGGTGTTGAACGCGTAGCAATTGTTAGGGACCGATGCGCCCGCTCCCCATCGTGCTAACCCGAGCAAGATCGTGATCCCAATCCGACGCGCGACCGCGTCGCAACGGCGTTCAGCACTCGAGGTACATGTGAACACTCACCCTCCCAGCGCGTTGCGCTTTGCCCTATTGGTGTCAGTCCTCGGTTGCTCCGAACACAAAAACGCCGCGACACCGGCACAATCAGGTTCCGCCGCGGGTTCGACTGCAGGCGGCACAGGCGCCAGCAGCGCAAGCGCCGGGACCTCGGCCAGCGTCGGTCGTCCCAACACGGGCGGTGCGGGAAACCCAGCCAGCGTTGGTGTTCCCACGAGTGGCAGCGCGGGAAACTCGGCCAGCGTCGGTCGTCCCAACACTGGCAGCGCAGGCTCCACTTCATCCGCATCCAGCGCCTCGGGCTCAGGTAGCGAAGGCATCGCAGGAGCAGCGGGACAGGCCGGCTCGATCAGCGCTAACGCGACAGCTGGTAGCGGCGCCGCCGATTCGCCGCACTTCAGCTTCTTCGTCACTAGCATCGATTCGATGCGCAAACTCTCTGGCAACGACTCTGGGTTCGGAGGTGACTTGCGCTACGGCGAGGCCACCGGGCTCGCCGGTGCGGATAAGATCTGCACGGAGATTGCAGAGAGCTCGTATCCAGGTACTGGCAAAAAGGGCTGGCACGCATTCCTCAGCGCCAAAGCAGCCGGTCCCAACGGCGCGGTCGTCCACGCGCGCGATCGCATCGGCAGTGGCCCTTGGTACGATCGCACAGGGCGTCTCGTGGCGATGACACTCGACACGTTACTCACGACACGTCCGGCTGCGGACAGCGCGATCGTCAACGACCTTCCGAACGAGCGCGGCGAACCCAACCACGGGACGCCCGATATCGACAATCACGACGTTGTTACCGCCTCCGATGCGCAAGGTAGCTATTCGAACGGTGTGACCTGCAACGATTGGACGACGACTGAGACCGTGATGCCTGACATGCCAAACAGCAACGGGTTCAATCACAACGGCCCGACGGTCGGCCATTCGTGGCCCGCGCAAAGCGGGCAGTCGTGGATCCGCGCGCACTCAGCACCCGGTTGCTCGCCGAGCGTAAGTCTGACGCAGACAGGAGCCGGCTCGGGGACCGGAATCGGAAACGGCGGTGGTTACGGCGGCATCTACTGTTTTGCGATGACGCCGTGAACTGGTACTCGCAGACCATCGTCTGCAGTTTTTAGCAGCCACCCGTTTCGAGTTGGCACCGTCGTAGTGCGTCGCCAAAGCTCAGAAGTAAGTCGGCGCCGCGACCGAGGATTCCAGGGGGTGGAGCTCACTCGGTCGCCGCGCGGTGGCTCGAAGGTGGGGGACACCTTCTGGGAGCCACTTTCCACATCGACCCTTCGCGAGAGTCGTGCCAACGCCTGTGAACGCTGTAGCGCCTCCTCGTGCACGATTCGGCCCTCCCGCATTCCAGGGCTGCAAGATGGGCCTTCACGGTTGCAGTGCAGATCGTTATTTGCTGGATTGCTCCGCGGACGCTACACACGCCCCATGCGCCGCCGCGACTTCATTAAATCGGCGTCCCTTGGTTTGCTCGCGTCGGGCCTCGCCCGAGGCACGCGGGTGTTCGCAGAGAACAAGCCTGTTGCCTTCGATCACGCATGGCTCGCCAGTCGCGCACGGGCGCTCGCCGCCAAGCCGTACGTAAAGCGCTCGCGTGAGCTTCCGAAGACACTCGTAGAACTTGACTGGGACCAGTTCCACTTCCGCCCTGAGCGCGCGCTATGGGCGAAGCTCGACTCGCGGTTCGCGGTGGAGTTCTTTCACCGTTCGAAGCTGTTTCGCGACCGCATCGACGTGTTCGAAGTCGTCAACGGCCGCGCGACACCCATCACGTACGATCCGGGCATGTTCGACTACGCGCGCTCCAATTTGCGCGCCGACACGCTCCCGCGCGAGATTGGTTTCGCCGGCCTGCGGCTGACCTTCGATCGTGACCCGCGCGACCTCACCTCGTTTCTCGGCGCGAGCTACTTCCGCGCCGTCGCCGGCAACTACCAGTGGGGGCTCTCCGCGCGCGGCCTCGCCGTCAACTCGGGCATGCCTGGCCGGACCGAAGAGTTCCCGATGTTCACGAGCTTCTGGCTCGAACGACCTGCGCCTGGAGCGGGCAGCCTCGTGATTCACGCGCTACTCGAGTCCGAGAGCATCACCGGCGCGTATCGGTTCGCGATCACGCCGGGCACGACGCAGGTCATGGACATTGAAGCGACGCTCTACCCGCGAAAAGCCATCGACCGACTCGGGATCGCGCCCGGCACGAGCATGTTTCAGTGCGGCGAGAACGATAAGCGGATGGCTTACGATGTTCGCCCGGAGATCCACGACTCCGACGGTCTGGCGATGTGGACGGGCAACGGTGAGTGGATCTGGCGGCCGCTCACCAATCCGGCTGCAGTCTCGTGGAACGCCTTCGTCGATCAGAAGCCTCGCGGCTTCGGGCTGTTGCAGCGCGATCGCAACTTCGAAAACTATCAAGACGACGAGATCCGCTACGACCCCCGGCCCGACCTTTGGGTCGAGCCGCGCTCTGATTGGGGTAAAGGCACGATTCAACTCGTCGAGATCCCCACGGTCGACGAAACGTTCGACAACATCGTCTCGTTCTTTTGCCCCGAACAGCCGGTGAAACCGGGCCAAGAGCTCAAATACGCGTACCGACTGCACTGGGCCTTGAACCCGCCGGTGGTCCCCCCGCTCGCCCGCACGAGCGCGACGCGACTCGGGCTCGGCGGCCCGCTCGGCAAGCGCAAGCACTACTCGGGCCGCTTCATGGTCGACTTCACCGCGAACGCTCCGCCGCCATCCGCAGCAATCGAGCCGGTGGTCCTGGTGTCGCGCGGTGCGGTCGAGCTCGCGAGTGCGCGCGTCCTGAAGATCGGCGACGCCGCCGGCCCAACGCGCTACCGCGCGGTCTTCGACGTAGTTCCGCCCGACGACTCGACTGCTCAGATCGAGATTCGGATGTTCTTGCGTTCGGCCGGGCAACCGCTCACGGAAACCTGGCTCTACCACTGGGTTCCGCCGGCTGCGAACGATCGCAAGCTGCTCTGAGAACCGGACGTGCGAGCTCGAGGGCTCGCACTCAAAATTCACGCGCGACTTCGACGGCGCCTCCAAGCGACGCACAGAACGAGGAGCGCGGCGACACTCACGACTGAACGACCGGGCTCGTGGTACCCCACGGAGCATCCGCTCGTCACTCGCCGAGGCATGTCTCGAGCAGGATTCGAGGCCGGTCTATCTGATTCGGGTGTGCCTGCATCCGCGGCCAGCTTGCCTGCGTCGGAGCTCGTCGGGTCATCGGTGGCTGTTTCGGTTCCAGCATCGCGCCTGCCCAGCGCGGCATCGAGCTGAGCTGCGCTCAAACAAATCGATTGCGCGCTCTGGCTGTGGCCGATCGGATCCCAGACGTTGAATCCGAAGCAGGCGTCGTACGGCTTGTCCTCGACCGGGACTTCCATCGTCGCTTTGTTCGATGTTCCCGGCTGCGGTGTGAGCTGCGTCATCAGATCGACGACCGTGCTTGCGCGCGGCGAGTCGCCTTCACCCGGGCCGTCGAACACTCTGGCCGCAGCGTCGTTCAACGTGAGCCATGCTGAATATCCATAGGCATCGAAGCCACCGCTCACCGTCGGCATCTCGACGTCGGCAAACAGCGCGGGTCTCTTGCCGACCTCAGTACACATTCCGCACGGTCCGCACTCGAGTAGAGGCGCAACGCCGACGCGGAACGACGCGCGCAGCGCGCCTTCGAGCACGAGTTCGGGCGAGAACGCATCCGACGTTGTGAACGTGGTGATCGATGACGTCGCACCCTCGATGTCTGCACGTGGCTGCGCGGTCGTGCTGACTTCGATGCGATACTGCTCGTTCGCCAGTAGCGCTTCGCTCGGGGACCAGGTGGCGATCCCCCAAAACCTATGAAACGTGTCGAGTGTTCCTGGTGGTTCTACCCCGTCGGCGACACGCGATACGCGAATGGTCAGAACACTGTGGTCCGATTCTTCGACATTGAGATCGACCGGCCAAACCTTGAGTCGAATCTGAATCGCGCCGTTGCGAGGAAAACTCTGCGCACCGTCGGCAGGCGCGACCGATTCGATGGTCAGGTTGGGCTGGGGCTGCGCGCTGCAGGCTCGAGCACTATCGGCGCTCAGCCAGACAACGGCCAACGAACCGAACAGCAAGAGGGTGCGCATGCGCTCTTCACAGCAAGGCGCGTGCCGCGCAAAAAGTCGTGTGCTTACGCCGCCAACAGCGGCAACGCGCTGGCACAGCTCGGCACAAACGTAAGGGTTGCGAGTGCGGCCGATCTCGGGCTCGAGTGCGTAGCTTGGACGGGCTGTATTCGTTCAGGGCGAGCCCGCCTCCGGAGACACGTGCCCCGAGCTGCACAGACGGAAGCAGGCTGACGGTAAGTTGTCCTGCTGCCGAAATGAAATCCGTTACTGTGACTTTCGCAGGCTCGCACTATTTTGGCCGCTCGCCACAGGTGCTTTGCACGCCATGAAGATTCGCAGCGCTGGATCATACGTTCTGGGACTGACACTGCTCGGCATCGCTCTGCTGGGCGCTGCCGCCTGGAAAAAGAGACGTTTTCAACCGCAGTCTGCGGAGTTGATCTCGCCGAAATCGACACAAGCCCAGTCGTCCCAGACGCCAGCTGAAGTTCAATTTGCTGCGTGGCTCGAGGCATTCAATGCCGGAGACCGCGACGCCCTATTCGCCTACCACCAACTGCACTTTCCCTACGAGATCGCGAGTGATGATGTCGCCAACATCGATCGGGAGCTGCGGCTGAGCCAAGCTACCGGCGGGTTCGCGATGAAGCAGCACGAGAGCCCAGCGGTTACCAGCATCGTTGCAACGCTCAAGGAGCGGCACTCCGAGCAATTTGCGCGGGCAGTCATGGATGTCGAAGTGGTCGAGCCTCACCGGGTAGCCCGGTTCGAGATTCATCCGATTCTGACCCCAGACGAGTTTCTCTCGCCCGAGGAGCGCAGTGCGCGGCTGGTCGACGACGCCAAGCGCCGCTCACTGATCGAACGCATCGCGACCGAGCTCGAAGCTCACTACATCTTTCCCGACCAGGCCACGCGAATGGTCGCGAGCCTGCGCGAGCATCTCGAACGCGGCGACTACGACAAGATTCAGCGCGCTGAAGAGTACGCCGATGTCCTCACGCGCGACCTGCGTGAGGTCAGTCACGATCTGCACCTCAGCGTGCAATTCAGGCGCCGGCGTGGGGACCCGGAATCTACGCGGGAGGAACCCCCGCGCGAACATCCGCTGGGTATCGGTCTGATCGAGCGTTTGTCAGGCAACGTGGCTCACGTGAGCATTGAAAGCTTTCCACCCGTTGACACCAACGAGGAGCGCGAAGGGATCGCTGCTTTGATGAGCCAAGTCGCCGATGCGGATGCGTTGGTGATCGACCTGCGCTCCAACCACGGCGGCAGTCCGGACACGGTCGCGCTGGTAGCGAGCTATTTGTTCGACGAAACTCCCGTGCACCTCAACGATATGTTCCGGCGCGACACGGGCTACACCGCCCAGTCTTGGACCAGTCGTGAGCTTCGCGGAACACGCTTCGGTAGCAAGAAGCCGGTGTACGTGCTCACGAGCCGGGACACGTTCTCAGGCGGAGAAGAGTTTGCGTACGATCTCCAAGCGCTTCGGCGCGCGACGATCGTTGGCGAGACGACGGGTGGTGGAGCGCACCCAATGGAACCGTACCTGCTCGATCAGTGGTTCCAAATGCGGGTGCCCTGGGGCCGGCCGATCAATCCGATCACCAAGACCAACTGGGAAGGCGTGGGCGTTGTGCCCGACGTTCAAGTGCCTGCTGCGGATGCGCTCGCACAAGCACACCGTCGAGCACTCGACGATATCGCGGGGAGCGTGAGGTCGCCCGGCCCCGCAACTACGCGGCCCCGCACGCCTGGAATCCCCGGAGTGGTCGACTAAGGGCGCTGGCGCCTTCACATGGCATTCCGCTCAGACGAACGGCGGCAGCCCACGGCTGCGGATCGCTCGACAGGATTACAACTTGGTTGTGTCAGATTGTGCCGGTTCCGCAGACCCAAACGCGCTGCAAGCCCGACCGAGCTTGGCACGTGGCAACGCTAGCGGAGCTCGCGTCTGTCCTGAATGCGCGCCCTTGGAGCCGGGTCAAAGCAGCTCGGCTATGGGCTCTCAGGCCGCGTGCGTTCTCGCGTATCTCGAGCGCAGCATTGATGCAGACGAAGCTGAGATGCTCGGCTTCCCGGTGACGGATGCCGCGACGCTGATCGAGCGGCCCATCGATGCGCCGATGAAGTGGGTGCCGAAGCCGTCTGAAGGTGGCGGCCCAGCCACTGGGTATGAAAGCGAGACGCGCATCCGCGGCTCGTTCAAGGTCGAGTCGTACAGCTATAACTGGCTCGATCCCGAGCGTTGTGATGGAACCGTTTGCGAGATCGATAACCAGGCGACAACGGAGCAAGCTCCCTGCCCAGAGCGCTACCTCATGATGCAGGTGAGTGGCGACCTCGAGACACTCGACGGTGCCATCAAGCTCAGATTCCGCTGCAAGCAGTCAACGTTCGCTTACCCGCACAGGTCGACGATGTCGTAGTCGCAGCCGCGGCTGATCTCAGCGAGGTTCGGGGTAGCTTGAGGGTCGATCCAGACGTGCCACCGCCGCGTGTTGGCCGACTCGATCTATCGCTGCAGTTTGCAGACAGCCAACATCGAGGGTACGGCGCCCTCGACGTGGGAGTGACTCCCGATTGGGAAAATCTATCGGAGGACGCTCGTTCAGCCGTTACAGGCCCACTCTCCTACTACGCACCGTTACAAGCTCGATGGGGTGACTACCCGTTCGAGCCAGTTCCGGCGTACACTTCCCGCATGCGGCTCGCCGTGTTGGCCATGGCTTCCGTCCTGAGCGCGTGCGGATCGTCGAACGGTCCGGGTGACTTGGACGATCCGGACGTGCGCGCCAAGCTGCGCGAGTTGGCATTGCAGTCAGCGTCGAACTCCGGAGTGCCTTCGCCGCAAACCATGCTGGCAGTGTGGTCACCTGACCATCAGGCGGCCGAGAAAGTCGTGAGCGGCTCGATCGTCGTCGATCATGTTCCCGTGTACGTCGTCGAGATGACCGGCGAGACTTTCACGTCACTACACGCCCCGCCGGGCGTGGCCCCGCCACATGGCGATGTTCTCACTCTGACCATTGACGCGCAGACGTTCGAAGGCACCGACGTTGGCATTGGTAACGCCATGACGGACTTACGCAAAATCGATGCGCACGTCGTCGATCTACTCGCCGACTAAAACCGATTCCAGAGTTCGTCTTTCACTCCGCGAATCGTGGCGCAGAGGAACACAGCGCTTGCTCTACGAGGCGCCAGGAACAGCGACTGCCACGGCCGCAACGCCCGCAGCCATCGGCGGCGCGCGATTGGACGAGCTGGAATGACTGCCGGGCCGCAGCGTAGCGTGCCGCGCAGGTCCCTCGATGCTCGCGAACGCACCCTCCACTGCACACGGTGTGCGCTGGCGCGATCTCGGTTTTAACGCGCCCCGCACGATCTTCGTTTTCGCGCCGCGAGCTCGAAATTTCGCCACCGCACGGCGGTTTGCCCTGCACTTTACGCACTCCGCTTGCCCTTTGCGGCTCGGCTGGGTACCCAGCTGCTGTGATACAACTGGAACCTCTCGCCGCCAGCGTGGAGCTCGCCGTCGGGCTCGTACGGCAGCCGCCCGGTGCTCGCGGCCCGGACCCGCGCTCGGCACCCCAGAGTCCCGTTGAAGTGCTGGCGGCGTTGCTGGACTTCAGCGGCAGCGTCGCACTCGCCGAGTTGCTGGACGCGCCGACGCCGCAGGGTCAACCGCACGCCGAGGCGCAGCGTATCGCGCTCAAGCTCGAGGATTCACTGCGCGCACAGCTCGATGCCGTCGGCGCGCGCGCACTCCAGCGGCTCGCGCAAGAGCCCGCTACCGCAAGCGCTCACCCACCCGCCGCGTTGCTGCAACGCATCGAGCGCTTAACGCAGGTCCGAAACAGCCGTGTGCCCGCGGCGCAAGTCGGAGCTCGGCTCGCACGCGAGCTCGGCGGGCCGTTGCACGCGGCGCTCGCGGCGAGCATCCGTCGAGCTCAGTCCGACTTCGCCACGTTGCGTGCGAAGGTCGCGCCCGAGCTGCGAGCGCTCGGTCCGCGCGCGGACCGACTCGAGCGCATCGATGCGGCACTGCAGATCGGCATCCAAGCCAAGCTTACCGGCCTCTTCGAACGCTTGGTGCTCGCCGCGGAACTGTCCTTTGAGCGCGCGTGTCTCGAATCCCTCGCTGTACTACCGGAGGATTTCACCGCCGAGCATCTGGCAGCCTGGTCTGCCCCCAATGGCTGGATCGAACACCATCGAGAGCGTTGCGCGCGCATGTTGATCGCCTTCTGTGGACACTTGCAGCGCGCGGTCGAGGGTCTACTGCAGGCCGCCATCCAGGCGGAGATGGTTGAATGACCCGACGATCGCTCGGTGAGCTCGGCCGTATGCTCGCGATTTTGCTGCCCGGTGGCATCGCCGCGGCGATCGTGGCGCGCGTGCTCGCGCTCTACTGGCGCCGCGATTGGCCGGCGACTGCGATTGTCGTGGCGATCGCAGGTACGCTCGGGCTGGGCCTTCTCCAGCTGATCGCACAGCAGTTGCGAATACGGCGACTCGAACGCGAGTTACTCGCGTTACCTGCGACGCCGCGCGAAGCCACGCTCGACGCGGCCAGCCCGCAACTGTCGGCCCTGTTGCGCGCGCGGCTCGAGCACGCGCCCGGGTCGCCCCTGACGGATAGCATCGCTCCGTTTTTGAGCGGCTTGCTCGTCATGCTCGGCTTGCTCGGGACGTTACTCGGGCTGTTTCAAACAGTGCACGGCGCGGGCCAAGCGCTGACAGCTAGCACCGACGTGGATGCGCTTCGAGATGCGTTGCGCGCGCCGATCGATGGGCTGACGCGCAGCTTCGGTTGTTCGGCGGCGGGTATCAGCGCTTCGGCGATGCTCGGATTGGCGATCGCCTTGGTGCGCAGACGCGAAGCACGCCTGCTGCGCGCGGTGCACGCCTACGCCGCGGGCCCGCTGCGTGGCTTGTCGCACGACGTGCGCCAGACGCGTGTGCTCGAGCAGCTCGCCAGTCAGGGCAGCTCGTTGCCCGCGGCGGTGAGCGCGATCGAGCGGGTGGCTGACAAGTTTGGCGAGCTTTCGGGCCAGCTCCTCGCACAGCAGCAAACTGCGCTGACGGTACAGCGGCGATCGCTGCACGAGCTATTGACCAGCGTACACGACGAGTTCGCGAAAGCAGCCATCGGCACTGGCCAGGCGATGCACGCGCACGTCGCGCCGCTGCTCGAGCAGCTGGCAGCTCGCAGCGGCGACGCACTGGCGGCGCAATCGACCGCGCTGGCGGACGTGGCACGAGAAGTGACACAGGAGATCGAACGCGACGCCAAGCAGCGGCGCGATGAAACCGCGCGCACGCTCGAAGCCATGCGCGCGCGATTCGATGTTGCAGAGAGCGCCCGCACGGCGGGCCATGCCCGCGAGCTCGAGGCCTTGACAGATCTGCACGCGCGCACGCTGACCGATAGCGAGCGGCGCTGGCAAGACTTGGTGGCGCGTTTCGACCTGCAGCTGGAAGCGGCGCGAGCGAGCGATGCAGAGCGCCTGCGCAGCTTGGATGCTCACGCACTCGCCGCGCGAGAGCGCGATCGCGATCACGACGAGCGCGCGCAGTCTGCGGCCGCGCAGCTGTCAGCGGCGGGCGGCGCGATCGAGCATCTGCCGCAGCTGCTCCAGACAGCGGTGGAGCAGTCGGTAGGTGCCTCGCAGCATGTTCTAACACAATTGGTCGAACTCACCGAGCAGCGCATGGGTCGCGTCTCACAGCTCCTCTCGGACGAGCTCGAGCAGCGCAACGCGAGAGCAGGTGAGCTCGACCAGCGTGCCGGGCACGCGCTCGAGCGCGTGGATCGCAGCGCGCAACTGTTCGACGGCGCGATCGCGCAGCAGAGCCGCGGCCTCGAGGCGCTGCTCGCGCGTGTCGGCGCGTTGCTTCCAGAGCTCATCGAAGCCGCGCAGTCCGGCGCAGTCGAGACGTTGGCCCGCTTGCGTGAGCTGGGCGAGCAACAGGCCACGCATCTGACGCAGCTCGAGTCGAAGCTGGGAGACGAACGGCAGATCCACGCGCGCGGGCTCGCCGATCAGCTCACGAACCATGCGGACGAGCTGGAGCTCCGACTCGGGAAGACGAGCGACGCTGTGCACGAGGCGTCCGCGATTTGGCAAGCCTCGAGCGCAGAGATGCAGGCGATCGTGCAGCTGTTCGCGAGCAGCGTCGAGCGCCAGCGCGAGGCCTCGGAGGCTTGGCTCGAGAGCCTCGGCGATATCGAATCCGCAGTCGAGCGCGCGGGGCGTCATGCCGCGAGCGACGCGCTCTCGGACCAACTCGCGTCCACGCAAGAACTGTTCGCGCGTCAGTTGCAGTTCCAGCGGGAGCTGCTCGAACAGCTGAGGGCGCTGCGCGGCGGCACCGGGGCGCGCTTCTCGAATGGAGAGCTCGATGTTTCAGCCCGAGAGTGAAGACGGCTCGAGCCTGCCCGTGTTCGCCGCGTTCAGCGACCTCTTGGGCTGTGTGCTCGGCATCTTCGTGATGTTCTTCGTCTGGGTGGTAGCGTTTCAGGTCGATCTGGTAGGTGAGCTCGAGCGCGAGCGCGCGCAGCGAGTGTCGGCGACCGACCGCCTGAACGAGCTCGAGTCGGCGTTGGCCGGACCCCTGAGCCAAGGCTTGATCACGTTCGTCGACGGCACGATCGGCATTCGCGGCAGCGTGCTCTTCGATGTCAACTCCGCCGGGTTGCGCGCAGGCGGGGAGGGATTGTTGCGCGAGCTCGCGCAGCCGTTGGCGACCTATCTGGGCTCGCACGACGAGGTGTTGATGGTCAGCGGATTCACGGACGATCTGCCGATCCGGATCGGCCCGCAGACGCAGTATCGCGATAACTGGGAGCTCAGCGTTCAGCGCTCGGTGACCGTGGTGCGCGCGCTGATCGACGCGGGAGTGCCAGAGCAGTCGCTGTTCGCCGCAGGCTTCGGCAAGAACCATCCGGTGGCAACCAACGACACTGAGCCGAATCGCGCGAAGAACCGTCGTGTCGAGCTAGCGCCGGTGCCGCGGCCGCTGCACACGAAAGCTGCCGGTGGATCGGGTTGAGCTCACGCACGTGCTCGACGCACTGGAGGCGCGTGGTGCGCGCGCATTCGATGCTGTGGAGTGCGAGTGCGTGCGCGAGCTGATCGCACGCGCCGGCGCGCTGAACGCCCGGGCTGCTGCTTTGCTTCTGCCTCGAGCTCAGGAGCGCTTGCAGCATCTGCACGAGCGCTTCGACGCGGACCGCGCGCAGACCGCCGAGCGGCTCGGTGTTGCGGAGGAGCTGCACGGCGACCTGCCGCAGCTGCGCGCGGCGTTCGAGCGTGGCGAGCTGAGTCGCGTCCGGCGCGCGCTGCGGAGGTTGTGCAGCACGCCCCCGCGGCGGCGTGCGAACCACCACGAGCGTTGCGCGCGCCAGTACGACGCGGCGCTCGCAGAACTGCTCGGCAGCATCACCGTTGCGCAAGCCGTCGACACGGTGCCGGAACACTCCGGCCCGTACAACTCGCTGCGGATCGCTACGGACTTGCTGGCGTGCATCAGCGCCGTCTCGCCGATCTACCTCACGGCACAGCTCACGCGCCTCGAGGAGCTCGCTCGTATGCTCGCGCTGCCCGCGCCGCCGGAGCCGCCTCGTCCGAGCAAGGCAGTGCAGCGGAGGACTTCGAAACCTCCGAAGCGCCGCACGCGACAGTGAAGCGATGTACGTCCGGCGAGATCAGGCTGGACCCATCGGGGGATCCGGCGGCGGGAGCTCGACACATCCGTAGTCGAAGCGAATCGACTCGTAATTGCCCTGCTTCGCGAGCTCACACAAGCGGCCCGTGATCTCGACCGTGTCGCCCTCTTTGCTGATGGACCAGCCCGCGTCTGCGCCCCAGCTCGGTTGGTTGCTGAGGTCGCGCGGCACATCTTTATCAGCGCCACCCTCGGTGACCACGAGGTGCAACTTGTCGGGTACCTCGGTCGCTTTATCCAAGTGAAACGTGCAGCTCTCGAAGCCTTGACGGACCGTCGAGGTGAGAAT
>DASRXR010000277.1:0-7903 GCA_035687405.1 Polyangiales bacterium | reverse complement strand
TTCCAATCGCGAACCCGCGGTACCGATCAGCGAAGGTCGCTACAAGATTCGGTTCACCGCAGGCCAACGCGTGCGTGATTTGCTGCAGGAGGCCCAAGACCTGTTTCGCAATCAGCTGCCCAACGGCGACATCGAAGTGCTCCTCGAACGCGCGCTCGTGCTGCTCGTCTCCGAACGCAAGAAACAACTCTACGCGCAAACCGATAAGCCGCGCCGTTCGTCAGCCGCGACGTCAACGGACGCGAGTTCGGCGGACGCGAGTTCGGCGGACGTCCGAACGAGCAAACATCGTCCTGTTCTGTCATGCTCACAATGCTCTGATGGCAGAGCGAGACTTCAGTCGCGAACACATCCAACGCTGCATCCAAGCCAGTCACGCCGCGAGAACTCCGCGCTCAGCGACGAGGCCGAGCACTCAAGCAATACCCCAACGCACGCACGCGTGATCCACACACACGACCGCTTCCGAACTCCCTCGCCGGAGTACGCCGCAGTACAAACCAACACGGTCCGGAATTGCCGAGCCGCGCGAGCGCAACGGTAGGCCCATCCCTCTCACTTCGAGGTGATGTTCCAGCGTCGGCTCCTGTTGCAGGACCCGCAGCTTGCGACTGTCGCTGCACGCTGCTTCGAGCAGCTGCTCGGAGCGGTCGCGGCGATCGCGCCGAAGCCGGGCAAGTCGGGCGGACGGAAGCAGAACGAGTTGGTCGCGTCGGCGGTTGGGCCCTCGTGCACGCTCAACCAACCGCGCGCACGAAAACCCGAGTCAGAACATGGGGCTGGATGACTAGTCCAGCGGCTCCATGACAAACGACGTACAGCTGCTCGATCCACGTTTGGTGCAGGTTTGGCTCGGTTCGATGATCGCGGGCAGTGTGGACTCCGGGATGTACGCACGGGAAAGGCGAAAGACCCGGCAGGGCGTGCGACCGCGACGGATAAAGCTCCAGAGCCCGCGCTGGAGGGGTTACGCCTCTGGAGCGTCTCGCCCGCTGAGGGATCAAAAAAAGCGGCGGCACCGAACCCGCCCTAGACCGTGGGCTTGGGCCTACCTTCATATGTCCGATTTCTGCAAGACGATCGCTGTGCATGGGACGCATGATCCAGCGCGATGACGCGCTGTGGATATGGATTGATCCTGAGCTTGTTCGCCAGCTGCGCAAGCCCAGCAAACAACCCGTCTGGAGGTATCCAAATGACAAAAACGCTCGAAGTGAAACATGTGAGCGTGTCGATCGAACGCTCACCCGATGATGTGTACCACTACGTCGCGAAGATCGAGACGTGGCCCGCGTGGGCACACGGCCTCGGCAAATCGGTTCGGAAGGCAGGCGACGGGTGGATCGCCGAGGGCCCGCTCGGAGAAGTGACGATTCGTTTTGCCGAGCCTAACCCGTATCGCGTTCTCGATCACGACGTGACGCTTCCGAACGGGCAGACGTTTCACAACTCGTTTCGCGTGATCCCGAACGGTGCACAGACCGAAGCGGTGTTCAGCGTGTTCCGACAACCGGATGTCACGGACCAGGCATTTCGAGAGGACTGGCAAGCAGTGGAAAAGGACCTGCGAGCGCTGAAGAAGATTCTCGAAGCTGGCTGACGGGTCATGGCTCAGGTCGCCGAATGCACGCTACATTATAGCCATGTTCGAATGGTGGCATGAGCGCAGGCGCGACAAGCTCTTGGAGCAACCTTTCCCCGCAACGCAGGTCGAGGTGCTGGAACGCAACGTCAAACACTATCAGCTGCTGTCCACAGACGAGCAGAAGCGCCTGCGCGACCTCGTGCAGGTGTTCGTCGCCGAGAAGTCCTGGGAAGGTTGCGGCGGACTCTCCCTGACCGACGAGATGAAGTACACGATCGCAGCACAAGCATGCCTACTCGTGCTCGCGCTGCCGCACCGCCTGTATGAGAACGTCGAATCTATTCTCGTGTACCCGAGCACGGTCGTGCGACCAGCCGAGCAGGTTGGGGTGTTCGTGCGACCGCGGAATTTGATCGAAGGCGGGCCGATCGCGCTGTTCGGTGAGGCACACCACGGCGGGCCAGTCGTGCTGGCATGGGATCGCGTCTTGCGAGACGGCAAACATCCCCACGATGGACACAACCTGGTCTATCACGAGTTCGCACACAAGCTCGACATGCTCGATGGCGAGGCCGACGGGACGCCGCTGCTGGCTTCACGAGAGGAGCGCGAACGATGGCACGGCGTCTGTGAACGCGCGTTTCTCGCACTGCGCGCACGAATCGAACGCGGCAAGCAGAGCGTCATCGACGAGTACGGGGCGACCGACGAAGCAGAGTTCTTCGCTGTCGTCACCGAACACTTCTTCGATCAGCCGCACGAGCTGCAAACATCGGAACCAGAGTTGTACGAACTGTTGCGTGAGTTCTATCGTCAGGATCCAATCGCGCGCATGACGCCTGAATCTGACTTGCTCCACGAAAAGACATAACTATGGACACATCGAACGCACAGCGGTGTAGGCGCGAGGTGGGGTCGATTCCGGCACGTATCGGCGGAAGCGCGTCGAACGCTCCTCGTTTCAAGCCGGCCCGTTCAAAGGGCTCGAGCAGCTGCTTGGCTCTGCTGCTCGCCGCTATGGGTTGCCTCTGCGCTTGCGACGACCCGCCGCTCGAGCTCAGGAAAGGCGATCGAGAAGTCGTGGTGCCGGATCGGTACCGCAGCTGCTCGGTGGATGACGACTGCGTGCTCGTAAGCATTGCGTGCGACGCATGCTGAGCGCTGCATCGCAGCGCGCCTTGTCGTGAACTGACCGCGCGCACGGCTAGAGCAGCACGACCGGAATCTGCACGCAGCCGAACTCCACGACGACACTGGTGCGACGGTTCGTTTTGAACGCCGTGCACGAATCACCGTAGAGCTCCGCAGTCGTCTTTTCCGCGTCGACCCACGACCATCCTTTTTGCTTCGTCCCCATCGCGTCGAATGGGATGACTTCGCCGTTCAAGTAGAGGTTGGCTTTCGCCCTGTCGACATCGGTCGGCAGATTCCCCATCGTGAACGAACAAGTCGCGAGCCGATCAGAGATCGACGTGAGCGCCGCGTTCAGCTGCGTCTCGTCGCGAGCATCGACGTACGGCTGTTTTGATGGATCGCTCGGACTGGACTCGTCGGTGCCGCCGTTCGACACGATCGCGCGCAGTTGTTCGTCGCCTTCGGGCGTGCGACCCGCTTCGGAACCATAGCGGATGACGTATGTCTTGATGCCCTTGTCCAACAGCGACTTCGCCGCGGCACCGAGCCGCCTGATGATTCCGGCCTGATCTTCGCCCGAGCAGTTGTCTCCACCGTCAGTCAGCATCACGACCGAACCTAACACTCCCGGGTCCGCGAGCCGGCCGGGACTGGCCGCGACCGCTTCGAGGATCTGAACGACTGGACTAAACCCGAGCGGCAGCTTCTCGTACATCTGCCGCATGATCGTTAGCTCGGTGCCGCTCGTCGGCGGGATTTCGGCGCTGGTCGCGAGATCGCACGAAAGGAACGCCGCGTTTTTGCCCGGGAAAAACTGCATCCCGAAGTCCACGTCGTCGTTGATCGGAACCGTGAGCGATTGGCCGAGTGCACCCTCGACGACCTCCCAAAATGCACGGGTGCGCGGGTCGCCGATGCCCGGCAAGCAGTCCAGCGTGCCGTCCTCACACTCGATGCGCGACGCCGACGCGTCGAGCAAGAACAAGACTGCACGTGGCTTCGTCTCGACTCGAACCGCGGCGGTTCCACACACTTCGGTCTCACAGGTTTTCTTCGCGACGAGCTGCTGATCGGCTCGGATGGCCTGACAGGCTTGCCCGTATAGCTCGACCTGCGCGGTGTTCCCGTTGACGAAGTTCCAACCTTCCGTCCCCAACCGGTCGCGCGCGATCGCTTTACCGTTGATCGCGAACGTGAGCTCGAATGGATTGACGGCTCCTGCGGCGGTCGGATCGAGCGCGGCCGGAATCTCGAAGCGGCAGTTGCGTACGCTCTGCCCGACTTGCGAGATCACTTGAGCCAGCTTCGCGGGATCGTCGACCTTGGGGATCTCAGGCAGGCCCGAGCCGCCGTGCTTCAGCAAAGTCGACAGCACGTCGAGGTCGGTATTCGGTTGCGTCGTTCCGAATATTCCCGTGCTCTCCGGCATGCTCGCCGCATCGAAGCCGACCGGAATCGTCCGAATGTTCAGCTTCAGCAGCTCGATCGCGAGCTTTTCGTACGCGAGGAGCTTGTCTTCCTTGCGAGTGAACACCGAGCCAAAGCAGTTGTCGTTTCCGTCCGTGACGAACACCAGATAGTTCGTGCGTTTCGGGTCTGCCAGCTTGCTCGCATTCGTGAGGTAGTAGTTGAGCGGGTCGACGACGGGGGAGATCTCGTAGAGGCCACCGAGAAAATCCGGGCCTGGCGGGCCCGCGCCGAGAAAGTTTACGAGTTGCTGTTCGTCGTACGCGCCGACGTCGAGCACGCGGTTTTGCGTCGCACCGCACGCGTTGCTCTTCTCGAGGCCTTCTTCGAGGCTTTCGACGAGCTCTGCCCAAAAGATCTGGATGCCGATGGCACTCTTCGGGTTGTTCTTGCGAACGCCGCGGATCGCTTCTTGGATGCGCGTCCAGTGCGTCATCATCGAAGCGGACCCGTCGACCGCGATCATGATGTTGATCCCAGCAGGTGTCAGATCGATCGGCTCACTCGCACACGTCGTCGAGGTGGGAGTCGTAACGCCCGTACTGATCGGCGCTTCGTCAGGATTCGCGATGCAAAACGGATTCGAAGGCGGACAGATCGGCGCATCGATCACCGGAGGCCCGCCGGCGTCGATCATCGGAGCTGAAGGGGGGAGTTGGCGAGTGTCCGTGTCAGAGCCGGCCGCGCACGCCTGCACGATCACAATCAACGTCGCGGCGACGCAGACGCCGAACCGCTGCCTCGCGAGCTGCGTGAAGTCATCACGTGACATGATCGCTCTCACTGAAACGCGTTCCAGCCGCGTAGTCTGGCAGAAGCGGCAGGTATTTTCAGGTACCATGTCGCGCCAGTAGGCCCACCCCGGCATACAGTCCGGAGGTCGGGACAAAACAATGCTAACCCGTCAGTCGAGCGGTTGATTGCCGAGATCGACCCCGCCTACGAACGAGGACAGCAAACCTGGGAACGCCTTCGTCTCGTCGACCAAGCCGTTCCAGGGCAGCTTGTCGTTGATTTCGAGCTCGATGCTTCCCTTCAAGCTGTAGAACGCCGCGGGTGTCAGATACTCGGCGGGGACCCGCAACACACTTCCGGTCCGCGGCGGCAGAAACGCCTGACTCGAGGTAGTTCCGGACGGGATGGGCGTGAGATTGATGAAGTCAGGCCACAAGAACTCGTCGCTCTTGTTGCACTCTCCCGTGTACGACGCTTTCAGATCGACTTCGCCGTTGGCGCTCGCCGTACCAACCCAGTCGTTTCCCTTCTGCTCGATCGTCACTTCACCCATGTACTTGGGAAAGCCCACCGCGCGGCCGCCAGTCGTCGCGAGAGAGTTGTCGAGATCCATCGTCAGCACGTATTTGCCGGACTGACCTTTGTACGTGACGGGCAGCAAGATCGCGGCTTCGTGGTACGGGCCGACGCCGCTGATCTTGAAGTCGATCGTGTAGAAGCAGACCTGCGGCTCGGCGGGCATCTCGAACTTTTCGGGCAGCAGCTTGCGATACAGCGCGAGGTCGGCCGGCGCAGTGCAACCGAATAGGCCGGTGAACTGTTGGTAGAATCCGGAGCCGAAGGGCCGCTTCGACGCGAGCGGGTCGGCGTCGCAATCCGGGCCGAGCGCCGGCGCCGTGGCGGTTGTTCCGCCGCCACCAGCTGCAGCACTCATGCCTGCGGTTGCCATCGTGCCCGAGCGAGGTGATGAACTCGCGGTCCCTCCCATGCCTGCTTCAGGCGCGGCGGCTCCACTCGCATCGGCTGCGGCGCCAGCTTGGACGCCGCCGGCCGCGGCACTTCCGCTCGCGCTAGCGCCGCCGCCACCAGCTGCAGCGCTCATCGGTGCGCGCGTGCCGGCCGACCCTGGAGGGCCGTCCACCATTGCACCGGCGCCAGCATCGCCCTGTTCCGCCACTGGCGTTGCTCCCGCAGTCGATGCGGGATTCATCGCGCCGGGGTCTTTGCCGCAGGCAGCTGCGAGCAACACGGCCGTGCTCACGAGCGCTAGCCACGAATCGCGGCGCAAGAAGTCCATCACCTAGGCTGATAGTCGCGCGAGCAAAGACTGCCAAGCCCATCGACTGGGACCCTCGCAACCGATCGTTACCAGTTGACGTCAGTCATTCATGGCTTCGTACGCCGAAGTGAAAATCGCAGCTGTAGGCACGGCACCCAACTCACTGCGGGCGAATGCCGTCGGCGGGCAACAACCTTGCAGCCCAAAAACTCGGAATCACAGTCGCCGTCAAGCAGATGCCCAACGCGATCGCGACCGTCAACATGAACTCCGTGATGCTGGTCTTCACCGGCAAGTGGTCGATCAAGTAAACCTTCGAATCCAACGCGAATTCGAACACGTTCAAATACACACAGATCGCACTTCCAATCGCCAAACCAATCCCGGTACCGACGAGACCGATCGCCGCACCTTGCACCATGAAGATCTGCAGAATCGCAGAGTCCTTTGCACCCATCGCCTTGAGAATCGCAATCTCGCGCCGCTTCTCGAGCACGATCATGATCAACGTGGCCACGACGTTGAACGCCGCGACGATGACGATCGTCGCAATGACGAGGATGAGCATGATCTTCTGAAGCTCGACCGCCGTGAACAAGTTGCGGTTCAGCTCGCGCCAATCCATCGTGTGGAACGGAGCACCACCCAGATCGCGCTCGAGCCGCAACGCGACATCTGCTGATGTATCGATGTCATGAAGCGTCATCTCGACACCAGTCACCGTATCTCCCTGATCTTGCAGGGCCTGACTCTCGAATAGATCGACGTAGGTGAACTCGCTGTCGAAGGCCTGAAAGCCGGCGTTGAAGACGCCGATGACCTTGAAATCTCGGCTCTTCGGAGCTCTGGGCTCGTGCGACACGAGACTGGTGTCGATGCCACTGAGCGGCGAAATGACCTTCACCCGATCGCCGAGGCGAATCTCGAGCTCCTTCGCCAGGGTGACTCCAACGACGATTCCGGGAAGGAGCTCGTCGTCTTTCTCTTCCAAAGCGCGCTCCGCACTCGCTTCGATCCATCCCTTCTCAGCCTCGTCCGAAGGCAAATCCGGCAACGCACCACCTGCGAGCGCAGCTTCTACTTCGGCAGGGGTTGGGACCGCGACCGACGGCAATGGATTCGATGCCGGTGCACGCGGCGACGCGGCTGCCGCTGATGGCTGCGAGCCCGGCGCACTCTGACTTCGATCAGGACGATCGGCTACCTCAGTGCCTTCGGCTGCCACCTCGACACCTGCTGCCGCGGCGACACCTTCGGAGGAATGCGCCAACGGGTCGCGGCCCGCCTCCGTCTGCGACAACCGGATCAGAAACGTATCGAGATCATCGGGATCATTCGAAGCAACGGCCCGCTCCGAATCCTCGGCACGCGCAGGCGGCGCAGCACCAGGCCTCCTCAAACCCTCGAGGGATCCCTCGACCAACCAACGCGGCAACTCCTGAACCTTCGGCATGAGCTCGGGATCGATGCCCTTGACCAATACACTGCTGAGCTTGTCGCCCTTCGCGAGCATCATCTCGGTGATGACGAAAGGCGCTGCGCCAGAGACCTCCGGCATTCGAATCGAGCTCGCGACGACGTCTCGGTACTCGTCGAAGTTCAAGCCGTACTTGAGCACCAAGACGTGCGCGTTGACACCCAAGATCTTGTCTCGGAACTCGCGCTGAAAGCCCGAAGTGATGGAGATGACGGTCAAGAGCGCG
>DASRXR010000276.1:0-2536 GCA_035687405.1 Polyangiales bacterium | reverse complement strand
TTCAACCCGGGATGTACACGCCCACCGGGCCTGCACTCGATTGGGTCTACGACAACATGATTACTGCGCTCGGTCCGGATGCGCGCGGCGCTCCGCAGATCGTCATTCTCGCAACGGACGGCGAGCCGAACTCTTGCGGTGGAACCGGGCTCGGTTTCGGGCGTGGCGCATCCGACACGAACTACCAACCTTCGATCGATGCCGTAAAAAAGGGAACGATGAAAGGTGCCACGACGTACGTGATCAGCGTGGCCGATGCCACTGGCCCGTTCCACGATCACCTGCAAACGCTCGCAAACCTCGGCAATCCGGCAGCCAACGGCAAAGCGATGTTATACGAGCCGGCATCCCCGGACCAGCTCGCGCAGACCTTGGACATGCTGGCGCTCGCCGCCGTCAGCTGCGACATTCAGTTGAACGGCTCGATCCTTCTCGACCAAGCCTGCGCCGGGAAGGTCACGTTGAACGGCGTCGCGTTGGGTTGCAACGATCCGAATGGTTGGATGCCGATCGACGATCGCAACATTCGGCTCCTCGGGAGCGCGTGCCAGGAGTTGAGGGCGGTGACCGACTCGCCCATCGAGGCCAACTTCGCCTGTTCGGGCTTCCGCCCGGATTGACCTTCTCGCGGAGTCCGGCTGCGATCAGCCTGCGGGTGCTCGAACGCTCAGAAAGATCGCGTGACCGGAGGCATCGGTTTCGACCGCGAGCTCAGCCGGCTCGGGCGTGAGCGATGCTCCGATGCGGAGCATGTCGTCACTGGTTCGATAGATGAGCTGCCACGCGAGCACGTAGTCCATCATCCAGCTCGTATCCGGTGCCTCGCTCAGGTTGCCGAGGTACAAACGCCCGTTCGGCTTCAGCAAACCGTACAGCACGCTCGTCAGCCGTTCCGCCACGAGGTCCGGCAGATAGTCGTACAGGCCGGCACAGTAGATCAGATCGGCGTTCGCAAGCTCGCGACGCAAGCGCTCGGCCTCCGGCTTCGACGAGAGCAACTGTTTGACTGACATGTGCAGACACAACAGATGAATGTCGAGGTCGCGCTCGTGCAGCAGTTGGCTGAGCTGACTGTGCGCGTAGCCGAGCGCCTGCTCGTCCTGATCGACGAGCACGAGGTCGAGCGGTCCGGTGAGTTCGCCGCGCTCGATCGCACTCGCGAGCTCGAGCGCCGGCCCCGACGCGAGGCTCACGATCCGTGGGCGCGAGCCAGGTTGCGTCGCGCCGCGGATGGCTGCGAGCAAACACTCCTGCCGCAGCACGACCGCACGTCCCAACGTGTACCGCTGCGACGCGTAGTGGAGAAAGCGCGCGTACCGCGTCGGACCTTCATACTGCGTCGCGAAGTAGAGCAACATCATCCGATAGTCGCCGGCATAACCCTGCGGTTTATCGTGGGCGCGCCGGTGCATCGGACAGGTCTGGAGCGCAGGCCACAACAACCGATGCGCGTAAGCTCGACCGGCTTCGCGCGCCTCTTCGGACAGCTCCTTCGACAGCCCGTGCAACTTCGCAATCAACGCGTGCAGGCGCGGACCCCAAATCGAAAACGCGGTCGCGAGGAGCGCGGTCTCTTCCTGCGGGTCGAAGATCTCCGGCTTGCCGTCGTCGTGGTGAAGCATGCGCTCCGCTTCATCGAGAAAACGCCTCAAGTCTGCCACCGCCGCGCGCCACGCTACCGGCAACCGATCCGTCTGCTGATCGAGCAGCGCGACGCGTTGGCGGATCTCCGCGGTCCAACCATCTTGGCGTCGCAGCGCATGTGCATCGAAGCGCGCGTGTGCGAACCGCAACCCGAGGACACTTCCCTGCCCTTCGATATTCGCTCGATGCGCGACCGTTGCCAGCGCGCTGAACACCACGCGGTCGCCGTAGCAAAGCTGGACTTCTTCGAGCGCCGTACCCGCGTCGACCGGGCGCAAACTCTCCACTGCGACCCCGGTCGCAGACACGTTGATGACCGCGCACGGTCCGACCGTTTCGCCGTTCACGCGCAACATGCACGTCAACGGTTCCGTCAGCTCGCTGACCGCGATGCGAGGCGCGCGATAGCGATGGAACCCGGCCACCATCAAGTCGGGGTGATATGCACCGGTGGGGGCGGCGTTAGGACTCACTGGCATTGCTGCGCTCCAAGCGAGGATTCCGGCTAACGGTCTTTGGCCTATCACGTCCTGTATTCCTGCGCACCAAGTCCTACTCGGTGTGCTGTGGTAAGGCATTCTGGAGCCGCTGACGGCTGCAGCGCGTGGTGCAGCGGCCATCGCGGCTATCCAAAATAGCCCGTCAGGCTACCTTCGACTAACGGGAGTCGTCAGACCAACCACAGAGCGCTCGCGCCCCCGCGCACGACCACACGTTGCTCCGCCAACGCTCCCTTGAGAGCCTTTAAGGCCCCGCGGTGCTCGCTCTCAAAGTCAAAGCCGTCTTTCGCAGCTCGACGGATCCCAACTACCGCAGTGCGCGGCGAGAGTTCTCGGCGCGACGAGCACGCCTGTTGCTTTGGTGCATCGCGACCATCTACTCCGCATTTGGC
>DASRXR010000275.1:0-11813 GCA_035687405.1 Polyangiales bacterium | reverse complement strand
GATCCCGCGCTCAAGCCCACACCACCGGATCCCGCGCTCAAGCCCACACCACCGGATCCCGCGCGTGTGCCAACCCCTCCCGATCCGGCACGCACGCCGGATCCCGCGCCCGATTCAGGCATCGAGTTTCGACCAGCAGCGCTCATTGCGCCGCCGCGTCCCGCCGACTGCTCGAGTGGCGGGTGTTTGGAAGTGCAGCCGATGGCGGCTGCGGTCAGCCATCCGCTGGTGCCGATGGCGAGCAGGAGTTGCTGACGCAACCGCGAGTCGAAGCCGAACGGAAACGCCATCGTTGGTCTCCTGGGAAGGCGAGCCTTAGGTCCAACCGAGATGTGACACGATCTGGCACACCTACAGTAGAAGAGGCTCGAAGAAGCACACGCTGTGCCAGACCTTCTCTGACGACGAGACGACGACTAAATGTCGGCGAAGACTTTTTGCGCGATCGCAAACGCGTGATTGGCTGCAGGCACGCCGGCATACACAGCAAGCTGCATGAACAGCTCGCGGATCTGTTCGATCGAAAGCCCGTTGCGCAAGGCGCCCCGCAGGTGCAGCGCGAGCTCGTCGTCCCGCGACAACGTCGCGAGCACGCTCAACGTGATCAAGCTACGTTCCGCGCGCGACAAGCCCGGACGATTCCAGATCTCGGCCCAGGCGTACCGCGTGATGAAGTCCTGAAACGGGCCCGTGAACTCATTCGCACCCAGCCGGGCGCGATCGACGTGCACGTCGCCGAGGACACTTCGCCGCGTGCGCTCACCCAGAATCGCACGTTCGCGATCCGAGCCTTCGGCAGGTACAGCACTCACGGGAGGATCGAGGTGCTCGAGCAACAACTGCGCGACGCGCGCCGGATGCTCCACGAGCGCCAAATGCGCCGCGTGTTCGAGGACGGTCACGCGCGCATTTGGAATCGCGGCTCCGAGCGCGTAAGCGTGCGCCGGAGGTATCGAAGGATCCTCACCGCCCGCCAGAATCCACGTTCGCGCTTCGATCTCGCCGAGCCGATCGCGAATGTCCCACTGCGCGAGCGCTTCACAACACGCCGCGTATCCCTCGGCCGACGTGTGCTTCACCAGCTCTTGCATACGCTTCACGAGCATCGGCGAACGCGCAGCAAAGCCCGGCGTAAACCAGCGCGCGACCGAGCCCTCTGCGACGGCCGCCACCCCCTGCTGCCGCACGAGCGCGGCGCGCTCGAGCCAAGCCTCGGGTGGGCCGAGTCGCGCCGAAGTACACAGCAATGCTAGCCGATCCACGCGTGACTTCGCGTGCACTGCGAGCCACAGCCCGACCATACCACCGAGCGACGTACCGCATACCGACGCGCGCGCGATCTGCAACTGGTCGAGCAGACTCAGCGCATCTTGCGCGAGCGCTGCGACCGTAAGCGTTCCCGGGACGGCTTGGGTGCGGCCATGCCCGCGTTGATCGTAACGCACGATCCGAAAGTGTGGCAGCAGTGCGGGCATGAGTGGGTCCCACACTCGCAAGTCGGCGCCGATCGGATGGATCAACAACAACACCGGCGCAGCCGGCTCGGTTCGCCCTTCTACGACGTGATGCAAGTCAGGAGCGCTCATCCCGTCGGCCTCCGAGACGCGTGGACCGCGAGAGCACGATCGATGAACTGCGAGCTACTGCCCAGGTATTCGTTCGGATCGAATGCGCGTGCGAGCTGCTCCGGGCCGATGTTGGCATCCTGAAGCGCCTGACTCAGATCGGCGTCGCGCAAGACCGCTTCGCGTAGGTGGAGCCGTTCGCTGCGAGATCGCTCGATCGCCCCCTGCAACAGCGCTTCAGCTCGTTCGCGACCGACGCGAAGTGCGAGCTCTGCGCTCAAGCGTTCCGCGAGCGGCAAACCTCGCGCGGCCTCGAAGTTCGCGCGCATACGCTCGGTGTCTACCGACAACCCCGCGAGGACCTCACGCATCCAACTCGCCGCGGAGCCGAGCAACGAGAGGAGCTCGGTCAGCGTTTCCCATTCCGCATGCCACGCACCGGCGGCACGCTCGTGTTCGTGCTCTGCGACGGCAAACATCGTCGCGAGCAGGCCGGGGATGCGGCGCGTGCAGCTGAGCGCAGCGACCGAACCGACAGGGTTTCGTTTGTGCGGCAGCGAGGACGATCCGCCGCGTCCTGGCGCGGAAGGCTCGCTCAGCTCCGCAACTTCCGTCTGCGCGAGCAAGCTGATGTCGCGAGCAATCTTGCCGAGCGCTGCCGCGGCGATGCCACAGGCAGAAGCCAGGTCGAGGACCGGCGCGCGTAGCGTATGCCAGGCCAACACCGGCTCGGCCAGGCCGAGCTCCGCAGCCATCCGCCGCGCGACCTCGACCCCGCGCTCCCCGAGCGGTGCGAGCGTCCCAGCAGCACCGCCGTACTGCAACGGCAAGCGCGCTCGCACGTCCGACAAGCGAACGTGCGCGTCGTGAAGCGACCACAGCCAACCCGCAGCCTTGAACCCGAACGTGATCGGAACCGCGGCCTGCAGCAACGTGCGACCCAGCATGACGCTACCGCGATGCGCGCGCGCGAGCTCGGCCGCGCTCACTGCCGCGGCATCGAGGTCCGACAACGCGTGCGCGAGTGCACGCTTGGCGATCAACATCAAAGCAGTGTCGATTGCGTCTTGGCTCGTCGCACCGCGATGCAACGCCGGCGCAGCTGCGAGCGGCAAGCTCGATTCCAACTGTTTCACGAGCGCAGGGATCGGACTGCCGGTCTTGCCGCTACCAGCTGCGAGCTCGACGAGCGAGATCCGAGCCGGATCTGCCGCCGCTTCGACCGCTTTTGCCGCCGTCTCCGGGGCGAGACCGGCCCGAAACAATGCGCGAGCCAGTGCAACTTCAAAGTCCAACAGGGCACGAATCCAAGCGGCATCGTTCAGCTCGCCGGATACCGCACCGCGCGCGAACAAGCCGACAAAAAGCTGGCTGGCGACGCTCATCTCACGGCTCTTCCCAGCCCACGTAGTTCTCTGCGAGCGTCGTCGCAGCGGCGCGCGAGCTCACGACATATTCCAAGTACGCCAGCTGCAGCCTGCGGGCGTACGCGTCGTCAGTCTCGAACGTGTGCAGTAGTGTGGTCATCCAATACGAGAAATGTTGCGCGCGCCACACCCGACGCAGACACGTTGCGGAGTATTGCGCGAGGCCCTCCCGGTCTCGACCGGCGTACCAAGCGGCGAGCGCTCGGGTCAACACCCGCACATCGGCGATCGCCAGGTTGAGGCCCTTCGCGCCGGTCGGCGGAACGATATGAGCCGCGTCACCCGCCAAATAGAGCCGGCCGTACTGCATCGGCTCGACGACGAAGCTGCGCATCGGCGTGATGTTCTTCTCGATCAGCGGGCCATCAGCGAGCGAAAACCCAGACACGGTCTCGAGCCGCGACCGCAATTCGGCCCAGATGCGCTCATTCGGCCAGCTCTCGATCTGCGCGTCCGCAGCGACCTGTAGATAGAACCGGGAGATCTCGGCGGAGCGCATACTGTGCAGCGCAAACCCGGACTCGCCGTACGCGTAGATCAACTCGTCCGCGGAGGGCGCGACATGCGCTAAGATCCCGAGCCAGGCAAACGGATACTCGCGCTCGAATCGCGTGAGCGCGCCCGCGGGAATCGCGTCGCGACACACGCCGTGAAAGCCATCGCAGCCGGCAATGTAGTCGCATTCGATCGTCTGGCGATCGCCCGCCGCCGTGAACTGCAGGCGGGGCCGCTCGCCTTCGATCCCCGAAAGCGCCACTTCTTGGACCTCGAACCGGATGTCGCCACCCGCAGCGAGCCTGGCCGCGACGAGATCCTTCACGACCTCTTGCTGGCCGTAGACCGTGATCACGCGCCCAGGAACGAGCTCTTCGAATCCGATGCGATGCCTGGCGCCACCGAACCGCAACTCGATGCCGTGGTGGATCAAACCTTCGCGCTGCAAGCGGTGGGCGACACCGGCCGCGCGCAGAGTCTCCACCGTGCCGTGTTCGAGCACGCCGGCGCGCACGCGCTTTTCGACGTACGCGCGCGACCGCGCCTCGAGGACGACCGAGCTGATGCCTTCGCGGTGGAGCAAGTGCGACAACAAGAGACCGGCAGGACCTGCTCCGACGATTCCGACTTGGGTGCGCATGTCGTCTCCGCAACTGCTTCGCACTCACGCCACGAAACAGACGATCTCGCGATCACCTTGGGTATGAATGTCCCACTCCAAAACGCCCGCAGCGCTCGACCGCGCGATCAACGTTTCGCGGCGAGCTTCCGGAACCAGCGCCAGCACGGGATCTTCGGCGTTGACGGGCTCGTCCGGGAAGTACATACGCGTAAGCAGGGGCAACAACAATCCGCGCATGAACACGTAGA
This sequence comes from Polyangiales bacterium, assembly GCA_035687405.1. Taxonomy (GTDB): domain Bacteria; phylum Myxococcota_A; class Polyangia; order Polyangiales; family JAFGIB01; genus JADGRF01. The sequence goes on along the minus strand of DASRXR010000275.1, from coordinate 7,456 downwards.
CGTTGAGGTGCGGCGCTTGCAGCTGACCGCTGCGGCCGCCCACCCGTCCCGGTTTCACTGTCCGCAGCTCGAACACTCCGTCCGCGTCAGTCGGAACGCGCGCAAACCCCATGAACTCTGCACCCGCCTCGGTGTGGTAGAGGCCGTTTGCGTCGGCCTGCCAGAACTCGAGCAGCGCATCCGGGATCGGACGCCCGAGTCCGTCGTAGACATGGCCGCGCAGCTCGACGTGCCTGCCGCTGAGAGCAGCAGCACCAATCTCGCGCGTGTACAGCCACGAGAGCCCGAGCTTGAAGAACGGCCCCACCGTTTGTGATCCCGTCGGCGCTCTGCTCATGGCCGGTGCTCCGACGGCGTCTGGTAGCGGCCGCGCAAGACGATGTCGAATCGGTAACCGATCGCATACTCGGGAACCGAGTGATCCCAGTCTAAACTCGCGACCAATCGTTCGCGCGAAGCCGGGTCCGGAATGCTGTTGTAGATCGGATCGAACGCAAGCAGCGGGTCAGCCGGGAAATACATCTGGGTGATCAACCGCGTCGACCACGCCGGCCCGAACAACGAAAAGTGGATATGCGCGGGCCGCCACGCGTTGTAGTGATTCCGCCAGGGATAGGCTCCCGGTTTGATCGTCCGCAGCTGATAGCTGCCGACCGCGTCGGTGCGCACGCGCCCGACACCAGTGAAGTTCGGATCGAGCGGTGCCGCATGTCGATCGCCGGCGTGGAGATAGCGACCTGCCGCGTTGCACTGCCATACCTCGATCAACGTGTGCGGCACGGGCGCGCCGTCTTCGTCGAGCACGCGACCAGCGACGTGAATGCGCTCGCCAAGTGGTTCGCCGCGAAAGCCCGCAGTCAAATCGCCCGCGTTTGGGGCAAGCGCGACAGATTCGAACGAAGGCCCGGTGACTTCGCTCCGCGTCGCGGGAATCTCGATCGGTGCGGTACCCGGTGCGCGGTCGACCGTCGATGCGTACGCTGAGTGCAAGTAGCTCGGCTGCGTGTGAGGTGGCGGCCGGCGATATCCGAGTGGTTCGGTCACGTCATTCACCCGAACCGCAATCGAGCTCATAAACGCGCAAAAACTTCAATCCCGTCTGCGCTTCAAAAAAAGCAGCGACACCGGCCAATGCTCAAGGTCTTCGGGACACGGCCGAACACTCCCTCGATCGAGACAGAGTGATGGATGTCGGATCGGATCCACACGCGATGAAATCACCACTCGTCCAAGGGATCCGTAGTGTGGGACTGACCGTGCCGGACCTCGCACGCGCCGAACAGTTTTACACCGAGGTATGGAAGCTCGAGGTCGCAGCTCGCACGGATGACGGGCTGTACTTGCGCGGTTCGGGCGCGGACCATCACCTGCTCAGGCTATGCGAGGCGCCTGGCGTGCCACGCGTTCTTCAGATCACGCTGCGTGCGCGCAGTAGTGCGGCGCTCGCGCGAATCGTGGCCGCGACGCGCGCAGCCGATGGAAGCGTCGAGGAGAACCCCGCTGCAACGCACGATGCCGCCGGAAGCGAACGCATCGTGATTCGGGACCCCGAAGGGCGACGCTACGAGGTCGTCTACGGCGACGCGCGTCGCGTGCCGAAGGATCCTGCGCCGGCCGACCAACCGCAGCGGCTCGCCCATGTAGTCGTGAACAGTCGCGACGTCACAAAGACGCAAACGTTCCTCGAGAGCGTGCTGGGGTTCGTCCTCGCCGATCGCACGCGGATCATGGCGTTCATGAATTGTGACAGCGATCATCACTCACTCGCGATTGGCGACGCGGACAATGATGCGCTCAATCACGTCGCGTTCGTCATGCCGTCGATCGATGCCGTGATGCGCGGCGGCGGCCGGCTGCGAGACGCGGGACACGCAATTGAGTGGGGGCCCGGCCGTCACGGCCCCGGCAACAACGTGTTCAACTACTTCATCGATCCCTTCGGCATCGTGATCGAATACACAGCCGAGGTCGAACAGATCGACGAAAGCTATCGGCCGAGGACTGCAAGCGATTGGGCCTGGCCGGTGGGTCGAACCGATCAATGGGGCATCGCCACGCCCGCAACTGCACGTCTGAAAGACGCGCAACGCAGCGTGCTGTTTGTGCCGAGACTCTGAACTCATCACCACTGATCACCACTGATCACCACTGATCACTAGGAGCTCGATCAGCATGCGCTTTGCCACGTTTCTCCATGACGGCATGCCGCGACTAGGCGTGGTAGAGAATGATTCGCTGATCGATCTCGCGCGGCTGGTCGGCGATGGATCGCTCGGTCTTCGCGCTGCGCTCGAGACTCGCCTCGATCTCGCGAGCATCGCACGCCGGGCGTTCGACTCGAGCGCTCCACGCCTCGCCCTCACGCAGCTCGAGCTTGCACCGCTCATCCCCGAGCCCGGCAAGACGATCTGCCTCGGCCTGAACTACTACGATCATGCGAAGGAAGGTGGGCGTGAGAAACCCGACTACCCGTGGTTCTTCTACCGTGGCAAGAGCTCGCTGATCGGCCACGCCGCGCCGGCGATCTGCCCGCGAATTTCCTCAAAGCTCGACTACGAAGCGGAACTCGCGGTGATTGTCGGGCGCGAGGTCCCACGGCACATCTCGCGCGCCGACGCACTCTCATACGTGTTCGGCTACGCCTGCTTCGACGACATCTCCGTACGCGACTATCAGAAGCGCACGCCGCAGTGGACGATCGGGAAGAACTTCGACGGGACCGGTGCGTTCGGGCCGTGGGTCGTCACGAGCGACGAGCTGCCGCCCGGCGCGAAGCAGCTGCGCATTCAAAGCCGGCTAAACGGCGAAGTCATGCAGGACTCCAACACGTCCGACATGATATTCGACGTCGCCGAGACGATCTCACTGCTCTCGGAATGTTTGACGCTGCAGCCGGGCGATGTGCTCTCGATGGGCACGCCCGCAGGCGTCGGCCAAGCGCGCACTCCGCCGGTGTGGATGAAACCGGGCGATACGATCGAGGTCGAGATCGACCGGATCGGCGTCCTGCGCAATCCGATCATCGCGGAGGAGTAGTGATCCACGATATTGCGATCGTCGGATTCGGGCCTGCAGGCGCGCTCGCTGCAAGTTTGTTCGGCCAGGCCGGCTTTTCGGTCTTCGCGTGCGATCAGCTGCATGGCGTCCATGAGATCCCGCGTGCGCTTGCGCTCGATCACGAAGTGCTGCGCGTGTTTCAGCAGCTGGGTCTGGAGGATCGCGTCGCACCGTACTGCGAGCCGTTCACGCCATCCGAGTACTACGGCGTCGACGGCCAGCTAATCCGCCGCATGACGATGGTCGAGCCACCCTACCCGCTCGGCTACACGCCGTCTGTCGTCTTCACCCAACCCGAGATCGAACGCGCGCTTCGCGAGTGCGCCGCGGTGTGTCCGAACGTCACGCTCGTAGAGGGCGTGCGCTGCACCGGGCTCGTGCAGGACGCCGACGGCGTAAAGCTGAGCGTCGGCGAAACACTGGTGCGCGCGCGCTGGGTGATCGCGTGTGACGGCGGTGCAAGCAAGCTGCGCAAGCTGCTGCGAATCGGGCTCGAGGATTTCGGGTTCGACGAGACCTGGCTCGTCGTCGATGTCCTATGCAACGAACGCGGGCTCGCGAAGTTGCCACAGACGAGCGCGCAGTACTGCGAGCCGTCGCGCCCGTGCTCGTTCGTTATCGGACCACGCGAGCACCGGCGCTGGGAGATTTCGTTGCGTCGCGGCGAAGATCCGGAGCGCATCGCGACGACCGAAACGACGTGGAGGCTTCTCGCGCGTTGGATCACGCCCGAGGACGGCACTCTCTGGCGTCACTCGACGTATCGGTTTCATGCGCTAGTCGCAGAGCGCTGGCGCAGCGGCCGGGTATTTCTCGCCGGCGACGCGGCGCACATGCAGCCACCGTTTCTCGGGCAAGGCATGTGTCAAGGCGTGCGGGATGTCGTGAACCTCGCCTGGAAGCTGTCGGCCGTGCTTCGCGGCGAGGTCGAACCAGCACACGTCGATGGGCTGCTCGACAGCTACGAGCTCGAGCGCAAGGCGCACGCGCGCGAGCTCATCACGCGGATCAAAGCCGTCGGTTCCGTGATCTGCGAGCGCAACATCGCGAGAGCGCGGCGTCGGGATGCGCGCCTGCTCGATGCGTGTCAGGGCGTCGTCAAGGACACGCCGCGACAAGACCTGATCCCTCCGCTCGACCGTGGCTTGCTCACGTCGACTCCGGGCGCAGGCACGCTGTTTCCACAGCCGCGCCTCGCCGCGCCGAGCGGCAGCGTTCTGATGGACGCGCGCCACGGTTACGGCTTTCGGCTCGTGACGGATGGCACGCTGTCCGCACCACCTGACTTCACACTTCGGCGGATCGATCTCGCGCACGAGCCCGAGACTGAAGGCGTCGCAACCGCTTGGTTCACGCGCCATCGCGTCCACGCTGCGCTCGTGCGGCCGGACCACTACGTCTTTGGAGCTGCCGCGGACGCAGCCGGGCTGTCCGCGCTGATCGACGCGTTTCGCGCAACGCGACTCGACACAATTCGAAACACGGCCGTGTGTACATGCCCGCACGAACCGAGGAGAGCGCAATCATGAACCAGACCTCGATCCCGACCGTCTTCGTGAACGTCCGTGTGTTCGATGGCAGCGGCAGCCCTCCGTTTCTCGGCGAAGTGCGGGTCGAAGGCAATCGCGTCGCAGCCATCGCGCGCGGGGCCAAACACTTGTCCTGTGACGATGCGCAGGTACTCGACGGTCGCGGCGGGGTGCTCATGCCGGGACTGATCGAATCACACGCGCACCTCACCTGGCCCACGAGCGTGGAAAAATTCGTTCCGGGGATGAGTCTGCCGCCGGATGCCCTGACGCTAACGGCTGCGCGCAACGCTCGCATCCTGCTCGATCATGGATTTACGAGTGCGTATTCGGGCGGCTCGCTCGGCAGACACATCGAGCCGGCGCTGAAAGCGGAGATCGACTCGGGTGGGCTCGCCGGTCCGCGCCTTATTCCGTCGACGATCGAGCGCGAACCGCCGAGCGCTGAGACGTCGTTCGATCCGGGCCACATCGACGAGCACGGCCGCGGGCCTGCGAATATTGCCGCGTTCGTATCGGATTGCCGGCGCATCGGCGCGAAGTCGGTGAAGTTCTTGTTGTCAGGCGAGAGCGCGCTCAAGCCCGGCGCATCGCACGAGCTTTTGTATCGCGAAGACGAGGTGCAAGCTGCGGCGGCGTCCGCGCGCGAGCACGACTTGTGGCTCACCGGCCATGCGCATGCCGCCGAGGCGATCAAGCTCGGCCTCCGAGCGGGCTTTCGCGTGCTCTATCACTGCACCTACGCAGACGAAGAAGCGCTCGACATGCTCGAGGCGCGCAAAGCCGATGTGTTCGTCGCCCCGACGATCGGGATCGTGCAAGCGACGCTCGATGCGTCGCCGCCGCCGCACGTCGACATGACCCACATGAAGCAAGATGCGGCAATCGTGCTCGAGCAACAGCGTATGCTCGTGCCGGAGTTACGGCGGCGCGGCGTACGGCTCTTGCCCGGTGGCGACTACGGCTTTCCGTTCAACCCGAACGGCCGCAACGCGCGCGACCTCGAGCTCTGGGTCCGACACTTCGGGTACACGCCGGCCGAAGTGCTTCATGCGGCGACCGCGCTCGGAGGCGAGCTCATGGGAATGCCGCACGAGCTCGGGCGGATCGAGCCCGGGTACTTGGCCGATCTGCTGCTCGTGGACGGTGATCCGACGCAAGACGTCTCGATCCTCCAGCGTACGCACGCGCTTCGCGCGATCATGAAGGACGGGAAATTTCATAAGGCTCTCGCATGAGCATGCGCGACGGCGCACTACGAAACGACGAGGCTTACGGCGCGCACCCGCGGCACCGACTGGACCTGTATCTGCCTGAGAGTGAAGGAAGCGAGCGTCCGATTTTCGTGTGGTTTCACGGCGGCGGCTTCGTGCGCGGTGACAAGCAACATCGCGCGAACATCGGAGCTTGGGGCGCGCGCGAGGGTTTCGTCACCGTCCTGCCGAACTATCGCCTTGCCCCGGCGTGTCGCTGGCCGAGTGGTGCGGAAGACGTCGTCGCCGTGTGGGCATGGTTGCGTGCAAACGCGCAGCACGTCGGTGGCGACGCTGAGTCCATCGTACTCGCGGGAGAATCGGCCGGTGCAGCGCATGTCGCAGCGGCGACGCTGATGCGACGCTTGCAGCCGAAGGACTGGAACATCGCGGGAGCAGCGCTGCTGTCGGGGCCCTACAATCCGCGCCTCGAAGGCAGAGCTAGAACGCAGTTCGGGATCGCGACGCCCGATCCGCGGAACGAACCTTACTTCGGCACCGACCTCGCGGGTTGGGATGCGGCGAGCGTCGTCGATCACGTCGATGCCGCTCCGTTTCCGCTATTGATCGCGTACGCCGAGCGCGACTTGGTGCAGATGCAAGTGCAGGCGGGCGAGTTGTTCGCGAGGTTGGTGTCGCGACACGGATTCGATCCTGAGCTCCGGTTTCTGAGCGCGCACGATCACTTCTCCGCCGGCGCGAGTTTAGGCACGGAGGATACGAGCGTAAGTCGCGAGCTCGCAGCGTTCGTGAAGCGCTGTGCAGCTGGCTGATGCGTCTCCAACGGCCTTTGATCCGCGTCGCGCTCAGAAATCCGTCCGAATCCGCCGCCGCGCATGCGCCGCGCTGCTTCTCGCAAGCAGTTGAACACGCCCTTGAGGTTGACTGCGATCTGTCGATCGAAGAACTCGTCGGTCGCTTCCGCGATCGACGACAGTTGCATGATGCCGGCGTTGTTCACCAGCACATCGCACGGTCCGAACGCGGCTTCTGATTGGTCGAATAGACTCCGCACCGCGACCGGATCGGAGACGTCGGCCCTTATCGCGCTCGCGCTTCCGCCGGCAGTTCGAATGCGCGTCACCACGTTTTCGGCTTCCGCGGCACTGCCGGCGAAGTTCACGACGACAGCAAAGCTGTCGGCGGCGAGCCTCTCGGCGATGGCTGCGCCAATCCCGCGCGCGGCGCCCGTGACGATTGTAGTCTTGGTCTGTTGATTTGGCATATGGCTCCTCCCGATCCGCTCGAGCGGTGCCATTTGCAGGATGTGTTCCAGCTGGCGATGATTTGCAAACAACGTGTCCCGTCGCGATTGCGGCCCGCGCGCTCCGTCACGATGCAGATGCCGGAGGCGCAGTTCTCGGCCAGCAAACTACGGTCTCGTGAAGCGACCGTCCTCGGACACATACACGGTCTTAGGCAACATCTGCGCGGGTCTCACTCCTGTCAGCTGCTTGCATGTACGTGTCAGATGCGCGGAATCGGCGAACCCCGCGCGATGCGCCGCGTCGGTCAGGTTAGCCGGGCCGAACAGTGCCTCACCGAGCGCACTCTGCAGCCGGAGCCAGGCGCGCCAGCTACGCGGTGGCGCACCGATCGATTCGGTCATCAGGTGCG
>DASRXR010000274.1:0-4587 GCA_035687405.1 Polyangiales bacterium | reverse complement strand
CCTGCTACTCGGTGCAGAGCACGCAGCGATCTTGGCCATACTCTGGGCGCTGTACCTGTCGTTCGTGCACATCGGGCAAGATTTCTACGGCTACGGCTGGGAGATCTTGTTGATCGAGACTGGGTTTCTGGCGTGCTTTCTCGCGCCGGTTCGAAGCATCGCGCCGCTGACGGCTGCGAGGCCACCGGCGGCGCCAGTGATCTGGCTACTGCGCTGGCTCGTGTTCCGCCTGATGTTGGGCGCGGGCTTGATCAAGATTCGCGGCGACCCGTGCTGGCGAGATCTCACCTGCCTCGCGTACCACTACGAGACGCAACCGAACCCGCACCCACTGAGCTGGCTCTTGCATCAAGCGCCGATGTGGTTTCACAAGGTCGGTGTTGCGTTCAACCATCTGGTCGAGCTCGCTGCGCCGTTTTTCGTATTTGGTCCGCGGCGCGCGCGACACGTCGCGGGCCTTTTGGTCGTGGCGTTTCAGAGCATGCTGATCGCGAGCGGCAACCTCGCATTCTTGAACTGGTTGACGATCGCGGTCGCCATCGCGTGTTTCGACGACAGTTTGCTGCGACGCGTGTTGCCTGCACGTCTAGTGCAGCGTGCGGTGCGACTCGAAGAGCGACGCGAGCCGCTCGGTCGCGCACAGGTCGCGGTCGTGGGCCTCTTGTGTGCGTTCGTGATCGTGGCGAGCTACGCGCCGATCTCGAACATGTTGTCGCGGCGCCAGCGCATGAACACGTCGTTCGACCCGCTGCACCTCGTGAACAGTTACGGTGCGTTCGGGTCGGTTGGAAAGAAGCGCGACGAGGTGATCCTTCAAGGCACGTCGGACGCGGTGATCGGACCTGAGACGCAGTGGAAGGAGTACGAGTTCAAGTGCAAGCCGGGCGACGTGATGCGCCGGCCGTGTTTGATCACGCCCTACCACTTACGTTTGGATTGGCAGATGTGGTTCGCGGCGCTGAGCGATTACGAAAACGAGCCGTGGATCATCCATCTGATCGACAAGCTGCTTCACAACGACGCGGCCGTGCTGGGCTTACTCGAAAATCAGCCGTTTCCGAACGAGCCCCCTCGCTTCATCCGAGCGGAGCGCTATTCGTACCGGTTCACGAAATTCGGCGAGGGAAATGGCGCCTGGTGGGTTCGCAAACGCACCGGCGCGTACCTGCCGCCGTTATCGCGAAACGACCCGAGCGTGCGCGAGTTCCTCCAATTGCAAGGTTGGTTACCTGAACGCGGAATGTGAGTGCGACACGTAGGCCCGCGCGTATCCGCGTACCACTCATCCGGACTAGTATGACGTCAGCTCGGCCGAGTGCTCACTAGCACTATGTTTCGTCTTGGATCGAGCTGGGTCGGATGTCCGAAGTGTCACTGCCTTCCACCGTAGAACGCTACGTCGAGCTCGAGCAGCTCGGGCATGGGGGTATGGGCTCGGTGCACCGGGTCTTGGATCGTGAAGGCGGACGTTGCCTTGCGTTGAAGCGCTTGAACACGTCGCGCTCGCGCAATCCGGCCGGGCTCGTGGAGATGTTCCACCAGGAGTTCCGCACACTCGCGCGGCTACGCCACCCGCACGTAGTCGAGGTGTACGACTTCGGTGTCGACGCTCGTGGTCCGTACTACACGATGGAGTGGCTCGATGGTGACGACCTGCACACGCTCGCGCCGATGCCGTGGCGCGAGGTTTGCGCACTCGGTCGCGACATCTGTTCGGCGCTCGCGCTGCTGCACTCGCGTCGCTTGATCCATCGCGACACTTCGCCGCGCAACATCAAGCGGTTGCGTTCCGCGCGCGCGAAGTTGATCGACTTCGGCGGCATGATGGCGATGGACGTCGCGCGTAACACCGTCGGTACGGCGCCGCTCGTCGCGCCGGAAGTCATGCTGCATCAAAGCCTCGATGCGCGGACCGATCTGTATGCGTTCGGCGGTACGTTGTACTTCGCGCTGACGGGACGGCACGCCTATCCAGTGCGCTCGATGAATGAGCTCAGCACGCAGTGGCGCGTCTCACCGTCGCCGCCGTCCGCGTACGCACCCGACATTCCGCCCGGGCTCGATCACTTGGTGTTGTCCATGCTGAGTCTCGAAGCGGGTGCGCGCCCCCGCAGCGCGGCGGAAGTGCTCGAGCGTCTGAGCGCGCTCGCCGATCTTCCGCCGGACGAGCAACTGGGGGTCTCGAACGCGTATCTCTCGACGCCGGAGCTTGTCGGTCGCGAGCCGGAGATCAAGGCAGTGCGCGCGCGGCTTCGGGAGCTGAACCGAAGCAACGGTGGCGTGCTTTGGATCAGCGGCGAACCCGGCGTGGGTCGCTCGCGGATGCTGTCGGCGGCTGGGCTCGAAGCGAAGCTCTCCGGTGCAAACGTGCTCTACGCGCGTGCGGATGGTTCAGGCACGCCGTACGGGCTCTTGCGTGAGTTGCTTGCGCCGCTCGCGCCGACGCCTGGCTTCGTGTTGCTGCAGCGCGTGATCGATGGCGAGCTCGACGAAGAGTTCGACCGGCGTTGCCGTCCGGAGCTGCTGGGCGAATTGCGCGAGTGGATTCGCCAGCGCGCGTTGGCCTCGGCCACCGTCATTACCGTCGACGACGTCGATCGCTCCGACGAGCCTTCGCGAGCTGCGCTGGCCGCACTCGCGAACGATGCGATCGATCAACGCGTCTTGTTCGTGATCGCATGTAGCGCTGCGCCCGATTGTGTCGACACGCCGGCGCTCGCGCTTCTCAGCGAAGACGCGGAGCTGCTCGCGCTCAGTCCGTTGCGCGGCGAAGAGATTCGCACCTTGCTCGGCTCGATGTTCGGCGACGTTCCGAACCTCGGCGCGCTCGCGGTCCGCATTCACGAGTTGGCGGAAGGCAGTCCACGCGGTGCGGTGGAGCTTGCGCGCTACTTGGTGGACACGCAGCGCGCGACGTACCGGATGGGTGCGTGGCGGTTGCCGGCGCCGGAAGACGACGCGGGGTTACCGGCTTCGCTCACGCGTGCGCGGCGCCAACGGCTGCAGGCGCTATCGACGCCGGCGCTGGAGCTCGCGGCTGCGCTTGCGATAGCGGACGGTTCGGGTCTGCCGTCGGGCGCGAGCCTCGAGTTGATTTCGGACGCTGATCCGCAGCGCGCACGCGCCGCGCTCGACGAGCTGCTCGCGAGCCAAATCGTGCAGCGCGACGGACTCCGGTACGCGTTCGAAGCGCAGTGCTGGGCGTCTGAGTTTCGAAGCAACGTCCACCCGGCCGAGAAGCAACAGATCTGCCGCCGGATCTCGGCTGCACTCGCTAAACATGGTCGCGATGCGCTCGAGATCGCACGCTATGCCTGGCTCGCGGGCGACGCCGGCAGTTTGCTCGAGACGCTGCTCACCGAGCTCGCGCGCGGCTCGCGGTGGGACCGTTGCCCGCGCGACTACGCCGACATGCTCACGAGTGCGGCTGACGCGTGTATGCCGCTCGGGCGGTCGCGGCGCGATTGGTACGTGCTGGTACGCGAGCTCGTGAAGGTCGGTCAGGATCTGTCCGTGCCGAATCTGCGCGAACATCTGACGACACTGTTCGAGCAGCTCGCGCTCGATAGTGGTTTGGTCGACGCACGTGCGCTGCCGAGTGATCTCTCCCCGCTCGAGAGATTTCAAAAAGCCTTCGAGGTGGTGGAACAGCGCTATGCCGCGACACCAGTGCAGCAGCGATGCTTGCAGCCGCTCGAAGCGATCGAAGCGCTGACGCGACTCGTCAGTGAGTCCGCCGCGTTTGCTGCACAAACTGCGGACGCGAAGTTCTTCGAGGCATTCCCGAATCTCAGTCTGTTTGCGCCGGTCTCAGCTGCAGTGGCGCACGTCCAAGACGAGATCGTTCCTGCGGCCCGCGATCTAGTCGCCGGCCGGTTCGAGGCGGCGAAGGCTTCGCAGTTGCGGTCGCTCGACGTGATCGGTTCGACAGACGTGCCGTTGTTCGACGACGAGATGCGCGTGTGGGGCGTGCTCGTGTTGCACTACGCGCTTGGTTGCCTCGAAGCAGCGGTCGGTCGTCCTGAAGCGCTCGTACACGCTACGAAGCTCGAGCAAACGCCGTCGTGGATCGTGCCGGCGTGGACGGTGCGCCACATCTACTACGGTGCAGTCGGGCACGTGCGCGAGTCGGATCGCTGTAGAAAGCGGATCGAGCTCTTGCTGTTGCAGAGCCCGATCAAGCCGCCACTCTCGGCCGGCGCGGCGCAACAGCACGTTTACACGTCGTCTATCTCCGAAGACGTGACTGGTCTCCGCGATTCGATTCACGAGATGACGCGGATCGTCGTTCATCAGCCGATGTTGCGGCCGTTTCTCGACTTTGCGCGCGCCGAGCACGCGCGCGTGTGTGGTGATGCCTCGCAGGCGCTCGAGATCTTCGGAAAGCTCGGTCAGGTGATCGCGGCGGGAGAGTATCCCGTGTGGGCGAGCGTCGTCGGTGGCTGGATCACGACGCTGGCTGACTTGGGCCGTTACGAGGATGCGCTTCGCTTGGGTCTGCGAAGCGTCGCGGATGCCGAACGCGTGGACCTCGTCGGCATGAAAGACTTCATCGAAGCTCCGCTCGCGCTCGTCGAAGATAAACTC
>DASRXR010000273.1:0-5409 GCA_035687405.1 Polyangiales bacterium | reverse complement strand
CCGACACCGTTCGGGCGCGCCACGAACACGACGCCGCTCGGACCCTGCGCATCCTCGATCTCGCCACGAGCCACCGCGGCTTCGCGCTCGATCGCGTGCCAGCGCGCGAGAATGCAATACGCCGGCGTAGTGTTCAGATCGCCCGCATCCGCATCGACACTGGCGCACTTGTCGAGGGTCGCACGCGTGTCGTCGTCGCCGCAGCCGCCGAAGTCTTCGAACAGTGCACCGCCGCGATGCTGCACGCCGTAGCCACCCGCACTCGGGGGACACAAGTTCTTCGCGATCAAGCGGCTCTGCCCCGGGTCGGGTGCATCTGCCGCGAGGAATTCCCGCGCCATCTCGTAGTTGCGCCGCGTCGCGAGCGAAGAGAACGATCCCCCTGCCCCACCGCGCAACCGCAAGTCGTGAAACATCGACGGCGAATGGCAGTTCAGGAACATGCAGCCCTTGCGGACGAGCACCGGTTGCACGCGGTTGCCGAAATAACGCAAGCCGTCGTCGGCCTCGCCAAACTCGAGCACGGCAGGTGTGCGTTCGACCGTGGAGGTCGCCCAAGCGAGAAGCTTGCGATAGTCCTTGTCATCCACGTTTTCGAAGATGTCGCCACCTTCGTGGAACGCACCGCCCGCGATCTTCGAAAGTGGGCGGCGAATCAACTCGGAGGTCGCCGGCACTTCGTCGAGAAACCGAAGTGCGACTTCGTAGTTCCAGCGCAACTGCGTCGCACTGCTTCCACAGGTCAGGACCAAATCGGCGATCTGACTGCCGTGACACACCGAACCCGCGCAGCGCTGCTTCAATACGGGCTGCACGTTGGTCACGAAGTCGTCGAACGACCTCGAGTCGAGCGGTGGTTGTGTCAGGTCGATACCCGGTCGTACCGGGATCGTGTTCGAACATTCGCCGCGACTCTCCGTGGGGTGACTGGTCGGGACACCCGTGCGAGCAAAGCCACCGTCGATCCACTGCTTGAGCGCTGCGTAGCCACGCGAGCCGCGCGCGATCGCGCCCTCACCTGCCGCGTGCCGAATGTCTGTCGTGACGCGAACCCGGTGCAGATTCGGGTTTGCCGGATCGGGCGGATCGATCGTGCGGACGTTGACGTCGATCGGGTTGCCCGCCTTCAGCAACAACACGCCGACCGAATATGGACCGTACGCCGGCAACACATCGCGACGTCGCATCAGCGAATCGAAGCTCGTGAGGTCGAGATTGCCGAGCGCAAACCCGCGCCCGTCGTCGACGTGACAGCCCGTCGTTTGACGCTGGCAGCCGACGTCGATGATCGGATCGATGCGCTCGTCGTAAAACGAGAACGCCGACTGCGCTTGTTCGTCGCAGCTGCACAACGGCGCAGCGAGCACGACCGGCAAGACGAACATGATCGTGCGGCGAACGAGCCGCAGGTGCTGCACTCCCCTGGCGTCGAGCATCCGTGTCGCTCCCGCGTGACGAAGAAGCATCAGCCCTCAAGAGTCTAAATGAGTGCGGCGCACGCGAGAACCTCGACGTGCGCCGCATAGTGTCAGTCGCCGACTGTTCAGTGCATACGGCGTGCGATGTCGATCGCGCCCAACACCTGCTCGTTCTTCTCGGTTGCGAACGCGTCGTCGAGCGCGGGGAGCCCGTCGCCACCCAGCTTACCGAGCGCGATCGCCGCAGCTTGGCGCACTTGTGCGCTGTCGTCGGTCATGAGCAAGCCCATCAGCGGTTCGATTGCGTCCTTCACGCCGATCTCACCGGCGATCTGCGCGCTCGCGCGTCGCACACCAGCGTCGCTGTCGTCGAGTCGCGCAAGGATGGCGCTCGCGTCGCGAAAGAAGCCCACCTTGAGCACCTGATCGAGCGCCGCCTTACGAACCTTGGCGTCCGCATCGCCGAGCGCCATCGACAGCACTTCGTTACCCGCAGCAGCGTTCAAGCGCCCGAGCGCTTTCACCGCAGCCACGCGCACCGAGACTTCACCATCCGCGGTCGCCGCTTGCTTGAGGGTCGGCAGCGCGTGCGGGTCCAAGAACTCGCCGAGCGCCGATAACGCGCGTTCGCGCTGCACTGGATCCGCGTTCTCCACCGCGGTCTTCTTCATGCGCACCATGATCGGGCCGAAGCCGAACGACCGGCGGCGCAGCCACCAGGCGGCGATCTCGCGCGTCTGCGCGTTCTCGCTCGTCAGCAGCTTCTTTTCGAGCAGCGGAATGCACTCGAAGCACTCCACGCGTTCGCCGTACTCGAGCATCGCGTAGAGCGATGTCGGCGACGCGCTCTTGATCGCGTTCACCATGCGTTCACGCGAAGGCGCTCCGGTTCCAGGCGATAGCTCGCCCTTCTCGCGGTCGTAGACCACGTGTTCCGGCGCGTCTTCCGCGAGTACCGTCGTGCTGATCGACACGCAGGCGAGCAAACAAGCAGTCAGTTGTACGATCTTGTTCATCTGGGTTTCTCCGCGCGTCGGCTTCATGGGTACATCTTCGGGGGCGTTACGGTCGTGTCGCTCGCGCTACCGGACGAGAGCCACTGTGCAGAGCTTTCGATATTGCGGCGCGTGAAGTACTGCCCGCCGAGATCCGCCATTTGAATCAGCTTCAAACGTTCGGCTGGAGTCAGCGCAGGGCCGTTGACGTCTTCGGGGTGCGGCTTCGTCTTCCACGCCCACTCTTGGCCGGCGCGCTCGTCGGTCGGAGTCGCGTTGATCTTTTGGATCAAGCGGCTCGCGCGTGCCGATGCCGGCACGACCCACGTCGGAGGCATCTCGCCGATGACGACCGAGTCGCCCATCATCGCCGAGGGATAGAGCAGCGTGACGTACGACGCGGGATACGTGACGACCTCGCGCTCGTAATACGTCTCGACCGGCGCTGACGTCAGCAAGAGATACGGGATCTCGTACAGCATCGGCATCGTGCCTTCGGGAGCGTCGTCTTCCGGCGGAATCATGACGGTGTACGTCTTGCCGGCGAACGTGTCGTTTGGACCACCGTCGTGGCAGCTCGTGCACTTCGCGTCGAAGATGTCCTGGAGGTTGCCGCCGCTAGCTGCACCGTACCAAGGCAACTCGGTGCGGTCCGCGATCGCGAGCCGCGAGTAGTCCTTCTTCTCGAGTGGCAACTGCTGCGCCATGGTCGCGCCCTGAGTTGCGCTCGCAGCTTGCGAACGCGACTCGTGGCAACCACCACACGTGCGCTTCTCGCCGGGCATCGCCTGAATCCACAAGCCTTCGCTGCGGATCGAGAGGCCGAAGCGATCGACCGCTTGGATGTGGTACGGCAGGTAAGGCACGACCGCCGCTTCCCACGACTTATCCTTCTGCACCGGGACTTCAGCGAGGATCGCCGCGCCTTCGTGCATCGTCAGGCCGAACTCGCGCACCGAGCCGACTTCGGAGGAGAAGCCTTCGATGATGCGCACCTTCTCGGTTTCCTGAAGCGCCGCTGCGAGCGACACTCCGGTCCCGAACTGTGCACCGCTGACGCTCTCGTTCAACGACGTCGAAGAGACGTCGATCGAGCCGAGGGTCGCAGCCTTCGCGCCGAACGCGTCCATCGCGGAACCATCCGGCAGCTCCAAGCGGCCGGTGCGAACGGGCGGTACTTCACGCGCGCGAACCGGCTGGGCGTACATGTCCCAGAACTTCGGGTCGTCGTACACGCGCACGCGCTCTTCGGTCTGCGGGTCGTAGAGGTAAATGCCGAAGTGCGGCGCCGTGTTCGCGAGCTCGGTGCGATCACTCACGTCGCCATCCGCCCACGACACGAGCAAGCGGCCCGCGTCATCCAAGCGAACCGGCGTGCGGTAACGGCCCACGCCACTCGGCACGAGCGCATCGCGACCTGTCGGCACGCGCGGCGTGAGCGACTTGAAGGTTGCTGTCTGCTCGTCGAGTCGGGCTGAACCACCGCGCGCACGCGAGTCGATCTTCATGACCGCGCCGGCTTGAATCGTGCCCTCGCGCGCAGTCGCGATACCGATGAACACGCCCGGCTCGCTCTCGCGAACCTGGACGAGACTGTTGAAGTCTTTCCCGTGTTGGCCCGCGAGCGCGAGCATGTCGGTGCAGTCCGGGTTCATGTGGAACAACTTCACGTCGTTCGTCGGCCCGAGGTGCTCCCAACGCGAGTAGCCGATGGTTCCGTCACTCATTAGGAACGGATCGGCCGAGTGCGACAGGTTTTGGGCACACACCCGACGGTCAGCGTCACCGGACACCGACGAGACAGTGCCGATTTGCGTCACTTCGCGTCCGTGATTGTACTCATCGGCACGCGTACCGAGCGGCGTGTAGCTCTGGTTAGTTACGAATGCGATACGATCGCCAGGCACGTAGATCGGGCGAACGTCGTCATACATGCCGAACGTGAGCTGTTTGATCTTGCCTGTGCCATCGAGTTTGGCAGTGTAGATGTGATAGTGCCCATCATCGTCCTCATGTCGCATGGAGAACGTGACTTCCTTGGCGTCGAACGACAGGTCCAAGCCGGAGACATCTACGCCTTTGAACTTGGACGTGATGTCGGTGAGCTTGCCGTCGGGCGTCGGCGGATCCAGCACGAATACGCCGCCACCGGGCGTGTAGCGCTGATAGTCGACGACGCGGCCCGCACCATCCGAGACGTTGTGGTTCCCGGATTTTTCGACGTACGCGCGCTTCGCAAAAACGATCGCGTTCACGCCGGGCAGTGGGGACTTGGTCGCGCCGCCGCCAGTGCCGCTCTGGCAGGCCAACGCAGATATGGCCAGACAGGGCACGAACAACAGCGGCACTAGGTTTCGATACATGAGAGTTCCTCCAACACTCCTATCGAGCAACATCCGCACCAGCGGGTCGGCTCGACTAAAGCGAGTAATTCCGGAGGGGAAGACACTCTGCAGCGATGTGCGCTTGGGGGCCGCAGGCCTCAGGCCGCCGCGCATTCGCGGGTTTCGCACCCCAGCTTGGATCGCAGCGGTTTGCGTCGCGGGGATCGCAGTTAGCTGGGATGAGAGCGCACATGCACTTCCAAAGCGGAAGGCTAAAGCTCGCGAGCGCACGAGCGAGATAGTCGCTGCCGCGCCGAGCGGCGACTTCGCGATGCCTCGCAAATGGCTGCCGGCCAAAGGCCGCGAGTGCATTCGCAAAGGTCGATTGCGCGGGTTCTGTCAGGGTCCACGGCGCGTGCCCGAGCCGTTCGGTGAAGCCGCCGAGGTCGCGAAGAAACTCAAGCTCGGGCGTCGCAACGATGCAGCGCGGTTGCTGATCGGACCTCCGCCGACGTCGTGGATCGTCGCGGCTGAGGCTCAAACCCAAGGTCAAATCCAAGGTCATATCACTGACGCTCGGTTCTTCTACCCGCTCGAGAACAGTCGCTTGCTCCGTGGTCTCGGTGACGCGCGTCCAGGCAAGTACGGGGGTGGGCCCCGCGGGCCGCGTCG
>DASRXR010000272.1:0-2266 GCA_035687405.1 Polyangiales bacterium | reverse complement strand
CCGATCTGCGAGCAAGGCGAACGTCGGGTTCGCGTTTCGCGGCTGACCGACTGCACAGCTGGCGCAGCCGTTGGCTGCAGGTTCGATCGGCTTCGGTTGATTGGCGTTCGGGGGCTTGGTTGCTCCCGCATCCGGTGGGGTCGGTGGCGCTGGCTCGCGCGGACTCACCGGCACTACGCCTAGACCCAAGACTGAGAAGTCGTCGCCCGCTTCGCCTGCCAGCCGGCTTCGACCGCAGCGCAACACCTGCAGCGCGATCGCAGCGTCCTCGGTCGTCTGATTTGCGTACACGAGCCAGACCTGATCGACCGCAAACTCGACACCACAGGCGGCCGAGTCTTTGCGAGTGCGCACTCGGACCGTTTCCGTAGTCACGCCCTTCCAAGCGCGCGTGACTTTGAGCGAGACCTCGAGCTCGGTCTCGGTCGTGTTGACCTGCGTGACCTGGCCCTCGAAGACTGCGCTCGACTGCGCCAGGGCCTCAGCCACCTCAGCCGGTGGTGCACATTTGCACGCATGGCTCGTGCTCGGCGCGGCGAGCAGAACCGCGAGGAACGTCGCGATCAGAGGAAGCGAAGCTGTGATTGGTCGCGAAATTCCGGGGAGAGTCGGCATCGAAAGCTTTTTCATCACGTTGACAGTACTTCCGCAATCGTTACATAACTCCGCGTCCGAACGCGGCCCGTAACAAGGCCTCGCAAGGGCCCTGGAGAGGTGACCGAGTGGCCGAAGGTAGGCGCTTGCTAAGCGTCCGTAGGACCAAAAGTTCTACCGAGGGTTCGAATCCCTCCCTCTCCGCTGTTTGGATGCGGTCGGGTCGGTCCGAACGGCACTGAAAACTGAATGTTCCTCGGCGTTGACAGCCAGTCTTCGGCGGCTAAGATGCCGCTCCCAATGCGACCATAGCTCAGCTGGATAGAGCGCCAGTCTACGGAACTGGATGTCGGAGGTTCGAATCCTCCTGGTCGCGCCCTCTGTTTTTTGTGTTCGTCGATGATCAACGAGGACGAACGCTTCATGCAGGAAGCCCTCGCTGAAGCGGCGCTTGCCGCTGACGGCGGCGATGTACCGGTCGGCTGCGTCCTAGTGAAGGATGGCGCCGTGCTCGCGCGTGCGCACAATCATCGCCAGCGATTGCAGGATCCGGTCGCGCACGCCGAAGTGCTTGCGATTCGCGATGCGGCGCAGCAACTCGGTAGCTTTCGGCTGATTGGAGTGACGGCGTACGTCACGCTCGAGCCGTGTCCGATGTGTGCGGGTGCGCTCGTGAACGCGCGGGTTCCGCGCGTGGTTTATGGATGTGATGACCCGAAGGCTGGGGCGCTTCGTTCGTTGTATGCGATCGGCAGTGACTCGCGGTTGAACCACCGGTTCGAAGTCACACCTGGTGTGTTAGCCGAGCGTTGCTCCGAGCAGTTGAGTGGCTTCTTTAGTGCGCTGCGGGCCCAGCGCAGAACGCAATCTGGCGATTGACACGGAAGCTTCCTCTGATACTTTGCGCCGCGGAGAGCTGTCCGAGTGGTCGAAGGTGCTTGATTCGAAATCAAGTGTGCCCCTAAAGGGTACCGCGGGTTCGAATCCCGCGCTCTCCGCTAGGCCGAATGAGAGTAGTGCACTGGTGCCGCAGTGCGATGGATGTGACTGGAGAGGTGACCGAGCGGTCGAAGGTGCACGACTGGAAATCGTGTGAGCCCGAAAGGGCTCCGCGGGTTCGAATCCCGCCCTCTCCGCCGGTTCTCCGTGTAGTGTGAGATGTTCCTGGTGGTTGTTTGGCCACCAGGCTTGTGGTCCCGCCAACGCAGGCTCGTGAACCCCGCCAGGCCCGGAAGGGAGCAACGGTAACGAATCCACGTGTGGCGGGACCTTATTCTTTTTGCGCCGGCTTTTGGCCTGAGAGCGGCTTTCGTCCTCGGCCCGGACGCTGCGCAATACAGGAAGTATTGCTCGGTCCGGTCCTGCGGGCGCGCTCGCTCTCAGACCAAAATCCGACGCAAAAAGCCCCGGCTTGCAGGGGCGCCGAGCCGCGCGCTCGCAGACTCGCGCCGCCGCGCGAATCGCAGACTCTCGCCGCCGCGCGAATCGCAGACTCTCGCCGCCGCGCGAATCGCAGAGTCGCGGCGTCGCGTGCTCGTCAATTGCCGCCAATGGCTGCGCTTGCGGCTCGAGCCCCCCAGATCGCCGCCATCGAGCAGCTCCAGGCTGATTCCGGTGGCGACGTGAACTCGAGTGCTCGTGATGCGGGCGTCGCGACTGCTTGAATCCAATA
>DASRXR010000271.1:0-5409 GCA_035687405.1 Polyangiales bacterium | reverse complement strand
AGAAGCTGCGCGAACGTGTGCCCTCGTAGTCGACACCGAGGCCTCCACCGGTGTCGACGTACCGGATCGGGCACCCGAGCTTCGAGAGCTCCATGAAGTGGCGCACGGCCTCACGCATGCCACTCGCAATGTCGCGCACGTTCGAGATCTGTGAGCCCATGTGAAAATGCAGGAGCTGCAACGCGCCGAGTTTGCCCGCGGCTGACAGTTGGTCGATGAGCGCGAGTACCTGGCGCGCCGAAAGCCCAAACTTCGCTTTGTCACCGCCGCTGTTCTGCCACTTGCCGGCGCCAATCGAGGCGAGCCGTATGCGCACGCCGATATCCGGTTCGATGCCGAGCGCCTTGGCCTCTTCGAGCACGAGGTCCAGCTCGGACGGTTTCTCGATGACGATGAAGGTCCGGAGCCCGAGCTTCTTGCCTATCAACGCGAGTCGGATGAACTCGCTGTCTTTGTAGCCGTTGCAGATGACCAGGCTGCCGGGTTTCGCGAGCCCGAGCACCGCCATCAACTCGGGTTTGCTTCCTGCTTCGAGACCGAAACCATCGCCGCCCTCGGCTGCGAGCTCGCTGGCGACGCCGAAGTTTTGGTTCACCTTGATCGGGTACACCGCCGTGTAGCCGCCGGCGTAGTCGAGCTCGTTCATCGTCTCGCGAAAGGCTGCCTGCAGCTTCTTCAGCCGATCGGTCAAGATGTCGGAGAAGCGAACCAGGAGCGGCAGTTTGAATCCGTCGGCGCTGGCCTGTTGCAGCACTTCCGGTAGCGGGATGACCGGGCCACCTGGGCCTTTCGGCAGCGCGCACATGCGGCCTTGTGCATCGACGTCGAAATATCCGTCGGCCCAGTAGGGTATCGAATAAGTGTGTCGCGCGTGGTCGAGCGACCAGGATTGTTCTTCCATGCTAGCCGTCTCGATCGTTCAGAACGAGCGTCCGTCGGACATGTTTCGACCATAAAAGATCTCGAGCATCTCGCGGCGCAATTTGCGGCTGACGATTTCGCGTTCTTGCGGCGTCAGCTCGTCGGTGCCCACGCCGAAGACGTAGTTCTCGAGCACGAAGTTCTTCAGCAGCATCTTGGTGTGAAAGACGTTCTCTTGATAGACGTTGACGTCGATCATCTCGTAGCGGTCGAGCGTTTCGTCCAAGAAGAAATTCTGGATCGAGTTGATCTCGTGATCGATGAAGAGCTTGGTCCCGTCCACTTCGCGAGTGAAACCGCGCACGCGATAGTCGATCGTCACGATGTCGGAATCGAACTGGTGGATCAGATAGTTCAACGCCTTGAGCGGCGAAATGACGCCGCACGTCGAAACGTCGATGTCGGCGCGGAAGGTGCTGATGCCGTTTTCATTGTCCGGATGGGTCTCCGGATACGTGTGTACGGTGACGTGGCTCTTGTCGAGGTGCGCGACAACGGAGTTCTTCTTCCACGGGCCGGGTTCCTCCGTGCTCGGATCTTCCGCGGGTGCCGTGGGGTGCTCCGAGATCAACATCGTGACGCTGGCGCCTTCCGGGTCGTAGTCCTGACGCGCGATGTTGAGGACGTTGGCGCCGATGATCGAGGTCACCGTGGTCAAAATCTCGGTCAGTCGCTGCGCGTTGTACAGCTCGTCGACGTACTTGCGGTATTCGCGCCGGTGGTCCGTGCTATTCGCGTAGCAGATGTCGTAGATGTTGAAGCTCAACGACTTCGTGAGATTGTTGAAGCCATGCAGCTTGAGCCTCTTGGTTCCGACGTCATCGAGCATCGCTCCGGCCCTCACCTCTCTGAAAAAACCAGCGTACTACAGGGTGCGCACGGGGCGCTGTCAACGGAATGTACGCGCCGAAGTGAACTTGGCCAACCAGAGCCCGCGTGAGCACGCTCAGCCCCACGGCCGCAGGGCACGCGACGGGCGTACGAGAAACACTGGTTCCGTTCGCCGCGTGATGTGCGGCTGAAGGCGTGTGCGCGCTCCCGGCAGCTCCGAAGACGCTCGCGATGTACCTCGCGGTCCGCGCTGCGGCGAGTCGAAGATGTCGTAGTGCGTGACGTCCGGCAAAATCGCGAGGCGGTTGTGCGACATGTTCTCGCGCTACCAACCTTCATCCTGATCTCGTACGCCGGCAAAGTGCTCTACCTCGGAGACGACGGTAGCAACCCCAGTTGCTGCATGAGCGCGAGGCTGTCCATCAGGTTCCACGTCTGCACGATGAGGCCCGCCTCGTCGAACCGGTGCAGATCCCAAAACGTCGTCACGACCGATTTGCCGGTCGGCGGCACGCCCATGACCGCAGTCGTGTGAGTCGCGGTCGCCACGCAACGGCCCATCACCCAATCGTCTTCCGCAACCACATGAGCGACCTCCAGCCGGAGGTCGGGCCAGCCGGCGATTGCGCCCTCCAGAAACGCGCGAATATGCTCGCGACCGGGCGGCGCCGGCCGCGACATGATCTGGTGCTCTCGCGCGTAGAATGTAAGGCACTGGTCAAGCTCGCGAGCGTTGTGGGCTGCTTTGGCCGCGATGTAGTTGGCCTTGTTCCGCGCGTTGGGCGGACGTCCATCTGTAGCGTTCATTGGGGTCCCTCCAAGATGCTCGACGTTCGTACCAGTGCACCCGTGCCGTTGCGTTGAACAAACGTGCGATTTGGTAGACTCGACCAAATGACCGACCGCCAGTCGCCGTTCGCGAACTCGCTGTTCCCGTTCGTTGCGAGCAACCTGGCGCCGCACCGCAACCCCGTGACGTGCATCCTCGCCGGCCTCGACCGGCCGCTTGCGGTCTGCACGCAGGCGGACCGGATCGAAGGCGACATCGTGGTCATTCGCCCCGGCGTCGAGCACTGGGTGGAGATCAACGGGAGCGCGAAGGTGCTGTACTTCGACGGCCTCGAGTTTCCGCTCACCGCAGCGCTCGCGGCACGTGTGCCACGCGAAGTCGCGACGCTCGCAATCGATGCCTCGGCCTCGAGTTCGGGAGCACAGGAGGAGTTGCGCGCGAGGTTCTCGCGCGCACGACAACGGTGCCCGGCAGCGGTTGCACGAACGATCAACGCCATCGCCGACGACCCCATGACGAGGATGGACCAGGACGAGTTGGCTCGACGGCTGCGGCTCGGGCGCACGCAGGCGATGCGCGCGTTCAAGGCCGCGACCGGCATGACGTTCCGCGAGTTCAAGCGCTGGACGGCGCTCTGCGCTGCGACGCGGCAGATCGCCGCGGGGCAGCTCGTGCGGACGGCGGCGATGGATGCTGGATTCGCCGACACCGCGCATCTCACCCGCACTTTTCGTTCCGCCTTCGGGACGACGCCGACGTTGGCGACCGCAGACCGTCGATAGCCTAGTTGAAGCGAACCTCGTCCTTCACGCGCAATCCGAACAGGACCTTGTCCCCAGGCGACTGATCGCTGAACGTCCGCCGGATGCGGCGGGCGTTCTTCTCAGCGCAGTGTATCGAGCAAAGCGTTTGTTGCGATGCCCTGTGCCTCTGACTGCATGGCATGCCAGACCTGCTCCACGACGACTCCGTCGAATTCGCGGGGTTGCATGGACTTGACTACACGCCGACTCCATTTAGAAGGAACTGTCGAGTCGCGATTGCATTCGACGAGATCCGCCACGAAGAAAATCCACATGCGCACCTACTCGCATTCGTTTCAACGCGCAGGTGTGATGAGCGTGCTGATCAGCGTAGCAGCCATCAGCTGCACCCCGATTGTCCTGGAGCAGGCTCAATCGGCGTGCCGAGTTTCCGATGAATGCCCGCGCGAGCAGGTGTGTGATCGCGGCGTCTGTGGAATCGCCGCGGCCAAAACTGCCAGCGAACGAGACAGCGCCGCCGCTTCGCCGACCGATGCAGCGACGGCTGCGGAGTCGAACGCACTTCCAGATTCATCTGCGGTCGGGAATGGTGCAGCCGGATCGAGCGGGAGCGCAGCGCCGCCTAGCAATACGGATGCGGTTGCAGGTTGCCGTTGTTCTACGGTCGACGCTTGTTGCGACGGTTGTCAACCGCGGAACGACGGGGGTGCTTGCCCGAGCGATGATCTGGAGTGCACAAGTGGGAGTTGCCGCGCCGGCAGTTGCGTCCACCAGGCGCAACCCGGGTTCTGCATGGTCGGTGGGCTGTGTTTCGCGGACGGCGCTGAAAACCCCGCACGGAAGTGCCAAGTCTGTGATGCGGCGCGTAACCCGGGCGGCTGGAGCGATCGGCCGCCGAACGCTCCGTGTGAGGATGGGATGTTCTGCAACGGCGCCGAACGGTGTGGAGGCGGCTCCGAGAGCGGCCAATGCCTCAGCGCCACCGACCCGTGTCGCACGGCAGACGACCCGTGCAGAATCTGCGATGAGGCGAGCGACAAGTGCACGTTCTCGGAGGAGTTCAACTGGGCGGACTCGATGAGCCACCTCGTCTGGAAACGCGAAGCGATATACGGATCGTTCGACCAAGTTACGGACACGTGTGCCCAACTCGCGCTGTGTGGTGTCAGCGACTGGCGCTTGGCGAGCATCAGCGAGTTGCGCACTCTCATCCGCGGATGCTCGGTGACTCAAACTGGCGGATCTTGCGGAGTCACCGACTCCTGTTTAGCGGACAGTTGCGAGTCGGACCTTTGCCACGACGGGTGTCGGACCAACATGACTACCTTCAACGGTTTCATCCCCCCAGAAATCATGAATCCTCGAACCATGACGATGTCCTCGTCGATGACTCTGCAAGGCGGCGTGTATCTGATGGATCTCTCGATCGGCAGCCTCGTCCGATCAACACCGGTCGACGAGTGGATGCCAGCGGCTGAAAACCCGACGCGCTCGAACTCATGGGCGGGTCTCTGCGTAGCCGACGCGCGATGACACCCTCTTGGTCATGCTTCGGACTCGCGCTGATCGCGTGTACTCCGATCGTAGTCCCCAAAGACTACGTCGAGGACGCCGGCCAGGCGGACGCAAGTCGGCCAGAGAGTGCGAACGAGCCCGCACGGCGTGGGGAGCAGACGTCAGCCCAAGACGGTAGTCCTGCCGCTAGCGGCGGCAGCTCCGGTGCGTCGCCTGCACTGGCGGCTGCTGCGGGCGCCCACGGCGCGGGTGTGGCTGGCGCCGCCGGAAGTGGCCCGACCCGCCGGGCTGGTGGCGCTGAGCGGAGCGGGCGCCGGCCAGACTGCCGGAACGCGTGCAGCAGTGGCTGGCAGCGCAGCCGGAGCAGTGGGCTCGATCCCTGCCGCGCAGTCAGGAGTAGCTGGCGCACCCAGCAAGCTCGCGAATGGCGATACCTGCTCGAGCGATGCAGCATGCGCGTCGGCTTCGTGCATCGGCTATTGTCGCGCACCCGGGAGTGTCGGTGAAAACTGCGATACAATAGCCGATGCACGAAGCCGACGCGCATGCTGCATCGCTCGAGCAGGTATCGCCATTCGCGAGCTTGCT
>DASRXR010000270.1:0-6460 GCA_035687405.1 Polyangiales bacterium | reverse complement strand
GCGGCGCTCGCTGTCGCCGTCCACGCTCGGCCGGGTCGCCGCCGTCCGCTGCTGGTGGGCGCGTTCTCGATGGTCGCGTTCCTGTTCAAGTACCCCGGTGCGGCGATGGCGCTTCCGATCGCAGGCTACTGCGGCTTTCGCGCGCTCTACACCGACGACCTACCCGAAGGTCAGCGGCTCTCACGGCTGCCTTCGAGACAGCACTGGTTTGCATTCGTCCGCGAAGCAGCCTGGTTTCTGGCCGGTGCAGCGGTCGTGTTTGCGGCGTGCCTCTTGCCGTTCATCCTCACGAACACCGTACGCGAGATGTACGAAGTCTGCGTGCTGATGACCGAGAACTACGCGAGCACTCCGGCATTTCCGCTCGATTGGTACAAGCCGCTGTTCGAGCCGTGGCGACAAGGCACGTTCTTCGGCACGGCGACCGTTGTGTTTCTCGTCGGTGCCGGCTTCGCGAGCTGGCGCAAGCGCTATTCCGAGCTCGTGTTCGGCGGCTTCTTGTTCTTACTGGTGCTCGCTTCGATCGCGAGCGTCGTAATGCAGATGCGCTTGTTCACCTATCACTGGCTCGCCACGTATCCGTTCTTCGTCGCGATCGCAGTCTGGGCCGTGAGGCAAGTGGCGATCGAGCCGCGCGTCGTCCGGCGTGCGAGCCCGTTTTTAGTCCTGGTGGCCGCGTTGCTCACAGTCGCTGCGTTCGTCTACCGGCCCGACTTCATCACCAAGCACCCTTACAACTATCGCACGCACGTCGCTAACTGGTGGTCGGTCGTGACGGGCGCCGTGACGCGTGAAGCGCTCACGATGAGCTATCAGCGCACCGCGCAGGCCGACAAGGTCGGTGACCTCGTGCGCGCAAGCCTAACCGTGCGCGAGCGTGCTCGGCCCGGCGACGCGATGTGTTTGACCTGCTTCATCAGCCCGCTCTACCAGCTGACGGGCCTGAACTGCACGACGCGTCATGCGGTCGGCTCGTTCACGACGATGGGCCCGAAGTACTGGGGCCGCGAGTACACCGACTTCTTACGCCAGCACCCGCCGCGGTTCGTGGTGTCGATTCACACGTACCCGAAACGCAATCGAATGCTGCGCAAGATTGGCTATCGCGACATTGCGCGCTACGGCACGGTGATGGTCTTCGAGTACAACGGGCCGCCGTGACTATCGCGGGTCGTCCAAGCGTTCCTTCGGTGCCGCCCGAGCCGATGTCGCTTCGCGCGCTGATTCGGCAATCACTCGACGGCACCGAGAAGGACTACACGCGCCTTCCACTGCGTCGCGCGGTCTTTCTGCTGGCGCTCCCGATGGTGCTGGAAATGGCGATGGAATCGCTGTTTGCCGTCGCCGACATCTTTTGGGTTTCGCGGCTGGGTGCCGATGCGGTCGCGACGGTTGGGCTCACCGAAGCCGTGATGGCCGGGATCTACTCGGTTGCGTTTGGTCTATCGATGGCGGGTACCGCGACGGTTGCACGGCGCGTAGGCGAGAAGGATCTCGAAGGTGCGTCGCGTGCAGCCGGGCAGACGATCGTGCTCGCGTGTCTGATCGCGGTGGTGATCGGCGTGCTCGGTTGGTTCGCGGGAGACTCGGTGCTGGCTGCGATGGGTGCGTCGCAGAGCGTGCGTGAGATCGGCGCTGGCTACGCGCGTCTGATGCTCGGCGGCAGCATCACGGTCGTGCTGCTCTTCGTGTTCAACTCGGTGTTTCGCGGAGCCGGTGATGCGGTGACTGCGATGCACTCCCTCTGGCTCGCGAACTTCGCGAACATCGTCCTCGGACCGATCTTCATTTTCGGGGTCGGGCCGGTTCCAGCGATGGGCGTCACGGGCGCCGCGATCGCGACGACGCTCGGGCGTGGATTGGGCGTTTGTTATCAGGTGTGGCGTTTGGTGCATCCCAACGGGCGGCTGCGCATGCGGCCCGCGCACTTTTTGCCGCAGCGCGAGGTGCTCGGCGGGCTCGCGCGCGTTGCGAGCACGGGCGCGTTGCAGACGCTCCTCGAGACGGCGAGTTGGCTCGGACTGACGCGGATCCTGGCGACGTTCGGGAGCGTTGCACTCGCGGGCTACACGATCGCGATGCGGATCGCGATATTTGCGCTGCTCCCGTCGTTTGGAATGGCGAATGCTGCGGCGACGCTCGTCGGACAGAACCTGGGTGCCGGTAAGCCCGATCGCGCGGCGAGGGCAGTCTGGGTCGTCGGGCTCTACAACTTCTTGTTCTTGGGTGTGGTCAGCGTGGCGTTCGTGGCGTTACCCGAGCAGCTGTCGCGGTTGTTCACCTCGGAGCCCGAGGAGTTGGCGTACGCGGCTTCGTGTTTGCGGATCGTGGCATGCGGCTTCTTGTGTTACGCGTACGGCATGGTGTTCGTGCAAGCGTTCAACGGCGCAGGCGACACGAGAACACCGACGCTGTTGAACCTCGCTTGTTTTTGGGCATTGAAGATCCCGCTGGCGTACGTGCTCGCCGTGCCGCTCGGTTTGGGGCCAAACGGCGTGTTCATTGCGATCACGGCGGCGTACTCGGCGCTGACGCTGTTGGCCGTGGTGTTTTTCAGGCGTGGCAAGTGGAAGACGAACCAGGTTTGACGCGCGCGCTCGCCGCGGAATCGTCACGCGCGCGTCGCCGAGTCATCCTGCGCGAGTTTGCCGAGGCTTCACTTGCCCGTCGCGTCGTCGTGGTGCGCCCGAACGACGCTGCTACTGCCGCGCTGCGGCGCCGGGATGCCGTTCGAACACTCGTCGAAGCTGAGTTCGCGATTTAGACAGGACGTTCGCTCCGCGCCTAACAGCGATCGTTGGCTCGCACTCGACGTGTTTCGTGCGCTTGCGGTCCTGTGGATGATTCAGGGCCACACGTTCACGGCGCTGCTGAGTCCGTCGTTGTATCGCGGTGTTTGGGTGCAACCGTATTCGGTGTTGCACGGGCTGACGGCGCCGATGTTTTTGCTAGGTGCGGGGCTGTCGTACGGCGTGGTGATGCTGGGGTCACGGTCCGCGGACGCGCACCGCGAGCGCGAACGATCGCGGCGAATCGTTCGCCGCGCGCTTTCGTTGCTCGCGATCGGGACTCTGCTCCAGCTCCCACGCACGTCGCTGGTTGAAGTCTTCACGCGTCGTGACTTGTTCATCGGCAGCTTTCAGCCGGGTGCGTTGCAGCTCGTGGCGTCAGGGCTCCTGCTCGCGGAAGGGCTCCGGCGGGCATTTCGCGCGCAGCTGGGCTTTGCAATCGTTGCGACCGTAACAGCACTCGCGATCGCGTTCAGCGCGCCGTGGCTTTGGAACCTTCGACTCTCTTCGAAGCTGGCGCTCGGTAGTTGGTTCGATGGCCAGGCCGGCGCGCAGTTTCCGCTTTCGCCGTGGCTGTGCTTTTTCTTTCTGGGCGCGGCGCTCGCGGGCGCGTTGGGGCGCAGCCTTTGGCAGCGAGAAAGCCGCGCCTGCGGTTGGATGCCCGCGGTCGGCATCGTCGCCTTCACGTGCAGCGTCGGTTGTTACGCGTTGTTCGTCGCGGGCGTTCGGTTGACGTCGCTGTATGGTGCCCACGCGTTTTGGTACAGCAATCCGCTGTTCGTCGTGTTCAGAGCCGGACTCGCACTGGCCTGGCTCGGTGTGTTGACCGCGAGTGAGGGCCTTTTGGTTCGCGCGCTCGAAAGACTTCCCAAGTGTGCGCGGGTGGTTCGCGCCCTCGCCAAGCACTCGCTCGTCGCGTACGTGGTCCACCTGATGCTGCTGTACGGCACGCCGTGGAACGCTGGGCTCGCACACGAAGGTGCGAGCTGCGGCGTGATCGAAACCTGTGCGGTATTCAGCGGTGTGCTGTGCGTCACGCTAGTCGTGACACTCGCTTGGGAGCGCTGGTTTGCGCGTGCGACTCAGCGCTTGGCAAGTGCAGCGTTCGTCAGGTGAACTGCGTTCGTGAAGGCGAGCGGTTCGATTCCACTTCGACCGAGTAGTCGATCCAAGCCGCTGCCGCCGTGCGCGACAGCTTGAATGACTCGTGCGGATGCCGCCGGGACTTCGAGCTGCGTCACGTAGACGAGTGGGCTGCCGGGAGCTGCGGGCGGGATAGCCGTGCTCCACGCGAGCTTGTCGTCTGCCCAGAGTTCGAGTGTGTCCACGCGCATCCAGCTCGGCGCGAGCACGCGCATTTCAATCTTCACGCGCTGCACATCCGACGATGTCACGGTGTCGCCCGGCCCACGGCCGTTCACGCTCAACTCGAGCAGCGGACCATTCGTCACGAACGCGCGCCCTCCACGGAGCTCGGAGGCGAGTTGGTTTGCGTTTGCTGCCCGTGTATACGTTCGAGGATAACCGGGTGGGTGCGAAGGTGCTCCGTGGCTATCGCTTCCGCCGGTTGCCGTGATCCGTTGACCCCGCGCCTGCCAGCGGCGCCACTCCGCGAGTAGCGCGAACACATGCTCCGGCCGTGCGAGGTCGTAGCCGTTCCAGACCTCGAGACCTTGTGCGTTCAGATGAAAGTCTGGCTGAGCGAAACCGGTGCCGTCGAATCCGCCCAGCTTGAAGTAAGCGATGTGATCGTCGAGTCGCGGGTGATTGATCTGCACGAATACGCGGGGATCTCGCGTCAGCTCTTTCAAGAGTGCAACCGGGTTCGTTCCGGACCAGCGTGGAAGCTCGCGCAGCGGGAACGCGTTGAAATGGCCGATCTCGGGTGCCCAGGTCGTCACCTCTGCGCCTCCAACTGAATCGAAACCGTCGAGCGTGCCGATGTGGTTGTGATCCGTGATCGCGGCGAGTTCGACGCCCTCGGCGTGCAGATCGCTGGTTGTGACGCCGCCGTGAGCTTCAGCGTCGCGACTCGAGTGCGTGTGCACGTGCAGGTCGGCGCCGTGCCAGCCCGCGAGAGAAACCTCGCGTGCGAGCTCTACGGCAGACTCGTT
Source organism: Polyangiales bacterium (assembly GCA_035687405.1). Lineage (GTDB taxonomy): Bacteria > Myxococcota_A > Polyangia > Polyangiales > JAFGIB01 > JADGRF01. The sequence continues at coordinate 1,557 of DASRXR010000270.1, read as the reverse complement.
CCGTGCATTCGGTGTTGCTGCGACTGGAAACTCTGCGAGTGACCACTCCGGCCCGTGTGACACGAATACGCGATAGGAGCCTGGCGGAACGGTCAGCGTGAGTTCGCCGCCGTCGGCGACGCGGCGAAGGTCGTCGATTTGGGAGAGCCTGAGACGTTCACGCCATGATGCGGGTGTCACTCGAACGCGAGCGGTGAGCGGTTGTCCTTCCGGATCGTGGATGTGGAGCGAGATGTGGCATGGCTCGCGGGTATCGGGCGGCGTCGAGGCGCTCGACGAGAGCGACTCGACGCGCGATACAACGAGAAGCAAAGCGGCGAGCGCCGAAGAGATGGCTACGAACGCTCGAGCGTGTCGCACGTACATGTGCAGCATGGTGTCAACGAATGAGGGGCACGCGCGTAGCGGAGTGTGAAACTCGCGGTGAACTTAGCGGGCGACATGGTCGGCGTGTGGAAGCAGCGAATGTTCGAGGTGAGGAGCCGGGCGCTTGCGAGTGATGGCGCTCGTCGCAACGCGCTGTTTCCGAAGTGTCACAGCTTGTTCCGCCGCAATGCGGCGACAGCAAAGAGCCGGGTGACCGAGAGAGGAAAATTGATGGCGCGTGATGTGAGATCGGTCGCTTGTGGGACGAGAGAAGCTGGCTACTGGGAGATGCGATGAGATGCCCGGGGGGGTCGGCTCGTTTTCGGATGCAGCGGCGTTAGGGTGGCGGGCGCGGGGAGCCGCGGTGCTGGCGCGCCTCTCTGGGCCGGTGATTGGGCGGCGCGGTCGACGCCGTTGGCAGCAAGCGCGTGGGGGGTCGATACTTCAGCGGCGCGGTCGAAGCTGTTGGCGTCAGAAACGGGGAGCGAGAAGCTGGGTAAGGGGGCATGCGATGGCATGCCGGCGTTCCGGCTCGTTTCGAATGATGCGGGGTTGCGGTGGCCGGGCGTGGGGATCCGCGGCGCTTCGCACCTCATTGCGCCCCTGCGTTCCGCTTCGCCTCGGACCACGTTCGAAACGAACGGTGCTGGCGACCCACCCAGCCAATGTTTGAGCACTGCGCGCACCATCCTGGTTCTGGACCCAGTCCAAGCGTGGGCATCCTTACCGGTGTTCCCGGAGGAATGGCCTTGGTTTTCTCCCGCAGCTCCGCGCCGTAGTGAAACTCGCTCCGCGCCCGCGCCCGCACCGTAATTGAAACTCGCTCCGCGACTGCGCCCGTAGTGAACTCGCCCCGCGCTCGCGCCCGCACCGGCGCCCGTAGTGAACCCGCCCCGCGCCCGCATCGCGTGACGCCGCACCACTTCGCGCCGCTGTTGGCGGCAGGCGAGGGGAAGGAAGAGTATGGCATGGCGGCGTTCTCGGCTCCCTTACCATGATGCGGCGTTTCGGCGGACGCGGACCGCGTGCAGGCAAACAACCGCAGTGGCGTTTGTGAGGTGATGCTTCATGATGTGTCGTTGAGTGCTGGCGATCTCGGATCGCAGAGCGACTGCGGAATCATGCGGCCGGTTGCGCAGCGCGGACAGATCAATACGTCCACGCCCGTCAGAGCCAGAAGGCATTCCATCC
>DASRXR010000269.1:0-8806 GCA_035687405.1 Polyangiales bacterium | reverse complement strand
CGCTCAGCCATAGGCATGCCGTTTCAGGAGCACGATCGGATCGAGCAGGATCAAGATCTGGTCTTCGCCCGCGGCCGCTTCGGTTTTGCCGCTCTGGTTCTGTTGCTGATTTGCCGCTTTGCGCTGGCCGGGCCGACCGATGCCCATCACGTACGACGACGCTTCGCGCCCGAGCACGGAGGCCATTTCGACTTCTTCTTCGCTCAAGCGATGCACTTGAAGCACGCGGTCGCACAGCAAGCCGAGGATCTCGTCGCCCTGGTCGACCAGCAACACACGGGTGCGCGTGCTGATCGAAGTCTCGGCGACTTTCAACTTACGGCGCAAGTCGAGCAACGTCGTGACTTGGCCGCGCACCGAGACGATGCCGAGTACCTCGTGGGGGGCGCGCGGAACTTCGGTGATCACCGGCACGCGCATGATCTCCCGCACGCACGACAGCGGCAGCGCATACGCTTCGGGCCCGAGCAAGAACGCGAGGAACTCGCGCACGCCTTGGGCTTCGACGCGCGCCCAGCGCTGGGGCGTCGTGGGAGTCGTCGTCTCGATCGAACGCGCAGTGCTCATTGGGCGGCTCCTGCGACGAGGGCCGGCGTGCCGCGGCCGACGAGGACTTCTTCGATGATCGATGCAGCATCGAGGACGAGCACCAACCGTTGATCGCCGAGGTCGGTCGCGCCCGAGATGCCTTGCACTTGCATGAGGCTCTTGCCCAAACCCTTGATGACGATGTCCTGCTGACCGGCGAGGCGCTCCACGCACAGGCCGATCCGGCGATTGCCGACCGTGATCACGATCACGTAGTTTTCAGTCGCACCGTGTGAAATCGAGCCGAGCCGAAACAGGTGCGCGAGCCGGCAGAGCGGCAACGTCGTTCCGCGCAACGTGACGACTTCGCGGCCTTCGACCGTGCGCAACGCCGTAATCGGCAAGCGCAACGCTTCTTGAACGACGGCGAGCGGAATCGCGAACAACTTCCCGCGCACTTCGAACAGGAGCGCGCTGATGATCGCGAGCGTGATCGGCAGCGTGATCGTGACCTTCGTACCGACTGCGACCTCACTGTCGATGTCGACCGCGCCACCGAGCCGCGTGATGTTCGTCTTCACGACGTCCATGCCGACGCCGCGACCCGAGATGTCCGTGATCGCGCTCGCCGTGCTGAAACCCGGCAAAAAGATCACGTTCAGCAGCTCGTCGCGCGAGAGGTCGCTCACGGCTTGCTCGGTCATCAGACCTTTGCGAACCGCCGCTTCACGAATCATGTTCGGGTCGATGCCACGACCGTCATCGGACAGCTCGATCACGACGTGATTGCCTTTTTGATAGGCGTTCACCGCGAGCGTGGCGACGGGAGGCTTGCCCATGCTGCTGCGCACTTGCGCCGGCTCGACACCGTGGTCGATCGCGTTGCGCACGATGTGCATCATCGGATCGGCGAGCTCTTCCGCGATCAGCTTGTCGACCTCGGTCTCGGCACCAGTGACGAGCAGCCGCACCTCTTTTTTCTGCTCGCGCGCGACCTGCCGCACGATCACCGCGACTTTGTCGAACAACTGGGCGAGCGGCACCATCCGGATGTCGAGCACGCCATCCTGCACTTCGGCGAGGTGGCGCTGAAATGCGCGATGGATCCGGTGCACTTCGCTACTGATGCTCTGCGGCGCCGTCGCCCGCATCTTGTCGAGCAGCCGTGCGAGCGACGCGCGCACCGTGCCGAGCTCACCGACCACGTTCATCAAATGATCGAGCTTGCGGATGTCGACGCGGACGACACTCGTGAGCGAGCGCAGCGACAACTCCGGATTCGGTTCGAGTGCCGGTGCCGGCGGCCGTTTCGGCTGCTCGCTCGGAATCTCCGGCGCGGCGATGGAGCGCTGCGGGTTACGTTGTTCGGGGGCTAGAGTCGGAGCTCGCGGCACCGACCCCAGGCCCGGTTTTTTTTTGAGCACCGTCTGAAGGCTGGCTTCAGGTCGGTTCAGCGCCGTCCTGAGCTCGGCGTCTGACTTTTTGGTCGCGAGGAGCATCTCGATCTCGATCGAGTCGCCACCCGCACCTTCCATGCTCGGAAGGTAGGTGATGATCTCGGCGATGCTCTTCATGCGCTCTTTCAGCTGATCGAGCGCCGTGTCGATCAGATCCAGAGGCAGGCGGACGCGCAGGCGAAAGACGACGAACCCTTGCTCGAGGTTCGTCCGCAACCGGTGCTCTTCGTATTCGGTGAGCACCCCGAGCATGTTCGGGTCGAACTCGTAGTCCTCGAGGATGTTGTGCGTCGCCGCACGCGCGCGCACGAGTCCGCGAACACGTTCGGTGAACCCGTCGATGTCGACGTCGGTACCGCCCGAATCCGTGAGCAGGCGCGAGAAACTCTCGATGCCCTCGAAGAGCACGTCGAGGACGTTCTGATTCATCTCGATCCGGCCGAGCCGCAGGTCCTCGAGCAAATCTTCGAGGACGTGCGACATGCGACCGAGACGTTCGAAGCCGAACATCCCCGACAAGCCCTTGAGCGTATGCACGCCGCGGAACAAGTCGTTCAGCGCTTCGGGGTTGCGCGTGCCGGTCTTCTGACCTTCGTCGAGGATCAGTAGATCGCGCGAGAGTGTCTCGATGAGTTCCTGAGCTTCCCCCAGGAACTCCTCTCGGGCGCGATCCCCATCCTTGCCCCGCGACACGGCGTTACTCCTGCGCGCGCGCTGATGCGGCCTGCAGATCGCGCACGGCGGTCAACAGTGCATCCGCAGTGAACGGTTTCGCCAAATAGGCGTTTGCGCCGAGCTGGAAGGCTCGACTGCGATCGCGTTCGGACGCTTCCGTGCTGATGATCATCAGCGGTGTTTCGCGATGCGTCTCGCTCCGGCGGATGAACGAAATCAACTCCAAGCCGTTGATGTTCGGCATGTTGATGTCGACCAACAACAAGTCGAAGCGCGACCGAGGAAGGATCCGCAGTGCGTCGAAGCCGCTCGTGGCTTCGGTGACTTCCATGTCGTCCTCCGCTTCGAGCGCGGCCCGGATATAGGCGCGCGTCGCGCTGGAGTCGTCGATGATGAGTACGCGCTGCATATCGCCTTTCGTCCGCGAGCGGTTCGCGCGTGCTGCGGGGCTTACCGGCGATTCAATCGTAGCAAAGGCGGCTTGCGGAAAAACTGTAGGCAACTGGCGGCTTTGTGAGCGCGCTGCCGTTCAGTGGAGCGAGCACGCTCAGCGCGAGAACTGACGCGCGCTCGGATCAGCGGTCTTGCATTCTGAACAACTGCACAGATCGCGCAAGAAACGGAACGTGTAGATGCCAGTCGAGTGTCCATCTGCCCACGTCAACCGCAACGCATAGTCGCCGACTTCGCCGAGATCCGTCAGCTCGGTATTGCCACCCGGGACATAACGAATCGGTCCTTGATGCCCCTGACACATCGCGCAAGGACAAAACCCGCGCAGGATGTCGTGTGGGTAGACGCCACGATGTCCGTCTTCGAAATCGATCTCCATCACGTCCGCGCCGCGTGGTGCGCGCACTTCGAGCGGACTCGTCGCTGCTACATCGGATTGCATCACCCCAGACTACCCCTTCCTCTGCGTGCGCGGCACTTCGCGTTCCAACCGATGCGCAATGAACGCTTCGAGCGCACGCGCCGCGAGGTCGAGATCCTCCGGCGTCCACTCGAGCGCCGCTGCGGCGAGGAAGTCTCGCTCCGCCGCCATCAGCCACGCTTCGCGCGTGCTCGCGCGCAACCGATATGCACCGCCGCCGCAGGCCTGGCACACGATGTAGCCCCGCCGCGCGTCGAAGTCCGTCGCACGACCCGGCTCCGGCCGTTTGGCGCACGCACCGCACGCGTGCAGCCGTGGGCTGAAACCTGCCCGTGCCAGCTGCTGTAACTGAAAGCAGACCGAGAGCGCTCGCTCGGAGAGTTCGGCCCGGTCGAGTGCCGCGAACAGCTGCACCACGTCGTCGAAGCCCTCGGGGTCCGCGACGGCGTCGGGCGTCAACTCGCGCACGAGCTGCAGCATCGCGCCGGCGGTCGTCATCCGCGGCAAATCTCTCAGCAGTTTCGGGAACGCCTGGCTGATCGTCGCGGACTCGAGCCGCGCGAGCCCTCCCCGACTCGCCGCGATCTCCACCCTCAATAACGAAAATGGCTCGAGCGCGCCGGCAAACCGCTTCTTGCTCCGGCGAGCCCCCTTCGCCAGAACCGAGAGCTTGCCCGATTCACGCGTCAGGAGCGTGAGGACGCGGTCGGACTCGCCGTAGTCGACGCTTCGAAGCAGGAGGCCGTCGTCTCGCTCGACTCTGGCGCGCACAGATTCACCACCCGCGAAAGCTCGATCGGCGCGTCGCGGTGGCGCGGCCGAAGCACGATCGATAGCGCGAGCGTGAACAAGATCAACAGGATGACGAGCGCGAGGGCGATTCCGAAGCGGCGACCCGGCTCCGCAGCGTAGACGGCCGGGAGCGGGGGCGGAACCTCGGGTTCGGGTTTGCGCTGGTGACGCGAGAGAACTTCGCCTTCGTCCAGCGAGACCGCCCTGGCGTACGCCCGCAAGTAGCCCCGAATGAAAATGTCCGCCGGCAGCATCTCGAGCTCGTCGTTTTCGAGCTGGGTGATGATGCGGCTCGGAATGCGAGTCGTCTGCGCTACTTCGGCGATCGAGATCTGTCGAATCTCTCGCTCCCGTTTCAGATAGCTGCCGAGTGACTCCATCACAAGACTCTCCGCGAACAACGTGATCAGTAGATGGCTTCTAGATTACGGCTGCAGGCCACACCCTCTTCAGTCTTCGGTCCGAGCTCGACACAGCGCTCGAAGTCGCCACGGGCGTCCTCACGGTTCCCCAAGCTCATCCGCGCCATGCCGCGCCCGTGCCAGGCGTGTTGAAAAGACTCACATCGCTTATCGGACTCGATCGCCGCGGTGTACTCCGCTTCGGCTTTGTCGAAGTCCTTGGTTGCCACGTATGCCTCACCCAGCCGCCAGTGTCCCACACAGAAGTCGCGCCGGAGTTTCACCGCGCGGTTGAGCGCGTCGATCGCCTTCGGGTAATCGCGCAGCTCCAAGTACGACCATCCTAGGTTACCCCAAGCCATGTGCGCTTCGCGGTTGTACAGATCAGAAATCGCAGCTTCGAACTCCGGAACCGCCTTCCGGAAGTGTCCCTGGTGGATGAGCAGGACTCCCAGGTCGTTGTGGGCTTCGGCAACCGACGACGCGAACTCGTCCGCCTTGTGGTCGCCGGACTGAATCTCCAGCACGGTGCGGAGGTGCTGCTCGGCTTTGAGATCGAACTCCACCGGGTTGTCGTCGCGGTTGAGTAGAAACAACTTCCCGAGCAACAGATGCGCGCGCGCGTTGTACGGGTTGAGATCGATCGCCTTGTGCAGCGTTTTGAAGGCACCTGGCTTGTTGCCTTCTTGCTGCAATCCGACGGCGAGCTCGTACTGCTTCATCGATCTGTCCACGTCGTCATTGGAAATCCCAGCCCTGCACGCAGCTGTAGCCCACGGCAAGAAACAGAGAGCGATGACTAGTGTCGCCCATGTCTGCCGCGTGATACAGCGACCACTGCATAAAAGCCGGATCGCGCACACAAAAGCTTTGTTTACAGGTCCGTCCGCGATCTGGTCAATACCCAAAAGACACAGTATTTCGCGCATAAAGCGAGACGTTTCGGTCGTTAGTCGGGTGGAGATGTGCGCGCCTAACTCACGTTGCCAGATGACAAGCAACGCGATGTTCAGTGGCCAGTTCGCGTAGCTCGGGGCGCTCTACGTCGCACAAACCGGGCTTCATGATCGGACAGCGTGGATGAAACGCACAGCCTCTCGGCGGATCGAGTGGGCTCGGAACATCGCCGTGCAACAGGATCCGCAACTTGCGTTTGTGTGGATCGAGTTCGGGGACAGCAGACCGCAGTGCTTGGGTGTACGGATGTTTGGCGGCGAGCTCGAGCTTCGATCGCGGCAAGAGCTCGACGATACGTCCCAAGTACATGACGGCTACGTTGTGACTCACATGCTCGACGACTTTGAGGTCGTGCGCGATGAACAAGTACGACAGCCCGAGCTCGTCCTGCAGGTCCATCAACAAGTTGACGATCTGCGCTTGGATGGACACATCGAGAGCGCTGACGGCTTCGTCCGCGACGATGAACTTCGGACGCACTGCGAGCGCGCGTGCGATGCCGATGCGCTGGCGCTGTCCACCCGAGAATTCGTGGGGATAACGTGACATCGCTTCGGGACGTAACCCTACGCGATCGAGCAGCTTGGCGAGGACACTTTCCTCTTCGGCCGCACTCGAGACTAACCGATGCACCCGGAGCGCTTCGGCTAGCGCACTGCGAACCGTCAGCCGCGGGTTCAGCGAGCCGTAAGGATCTTGAAATATGATCTGCATCCGGCGCCGGAGCGGGCGGAGCTCGCGCTGTGTTAGTCGCGTGATGTTCGTGCCTTCGAAATTGATCTCCCCCGAAGTCGGATCGAGCAACCGCAAGACGGTTCGACCGAGCGTGCTCTTGCCGCAACCGCTTTCACCGACGAGGCCGAGTGTCTCGCCGGGTTTGATCACGAAGCTCACGTCATCGACTGCGCGAAGTGTTTTCTTCTCGGCGAGGAAACTGCCGCCGAGCCGGAACGTCTTCGAGAGGTGATCGACACGCAGCAAATCGCTCGCAGGCACGCCGCCGCTTTCAGCTGCAGGCGATCCTCCGGCGCTGTGCGCTGCCGACGCCGCAGTCATACTTCCACTCCTTCGCGCGCGGCTGCAACAAAACATGCAGCGCGCCGGCCCGGACGCAATTCGAGCAGCGGTGGCTCGGATTCGGCGCAGCGTTCGATCGCTTCCGGGCAGCGTTTACGAAAGCGGCAGCCCGGGGGGAGCTTCGCGAGATCCGGCACCATGCCCTCGATCGTGCGCAGCCGGCGTTTTGCCGGCGGCACGCCTTCGGCCGGTGCCTCTGGCAGCGACGCACCGGGCACGCTCAGGAGCAGGCCCTTCGTATAAGGATGCAGCGGCGCTTCGAACAGCGACTCCTTCGGGGAGTGCTCCACGACCGTGCCCGCGTACATGACCATCACGTCGTCGGCAAACTCCGACACGATGCCGAGGTCGTGCGTGATCAGCATGATGCCCATCCCGAGCTCGCGGCGGAGCCGGGCGAGCAGGTCCAGGATCTGCGCCTGGATCGTGACGTCGAGCGCGGTCGTCGGCTCGTCGGCGATCAGTAGCTTGGGGCGGCAGGCGATCGCCATCGCGATCATGACTCGCTGGCGCATCCCGCCGGAGAGCTCGTGTGGGTAGCTGTCGATACGGCGGTCGGGCGCGGGGATACCGACGGACTTCAGCAGCTCGATGCTTCGAAGCCTCGCATTGTGCTTGGTGAGGCCTTCGTGGAGGCGCAGTACCTCGCTGATCTGGCGGCCGACCGTGTACACGGGGTTGAGCGACGTCATTGGCTCTTGAAAGACCATCGCGATCGCTTTGCCCCGGAGCTCGCGCATCTTCGGCTCGCTCAGGGACAAGAGGTCGCGGCCTTCGAAGCTGATCTTGCCGCCGATGATCTTGCCTGGGGGGCTCGGCAATAGTCGTAAGATCGACAATGCCATCACGCTCTTGCCGGATCCGCTCTCGCCGACGATGCCGAGCGTCGCACCACGTGCGAGCTTGAACGACACGCCGTCGACGGCGCGCACGGTGCCCGCTTCGGTCTCGAAGACCGTGCGCAGGTCCGAGAGCTCGAGTAGCGGAGTGGCTTCGTTCGTGGAGATGCGATCTTCGGGTACAGCCGCGCTCGGCCGACTCACGGACCGCCTCTGCCCGCAGCATACGCCGCGAGGATCTCGGCCAGGATGGTCGCGGCGAGAAGCGCGGTGTTGCCGGTGCGATCGTGGTCCGGCGAGATCTCGACGACGTCCGCGCCCACCATCTTGGTTCCGGCGAGTGCGCGCACGAGCGTGAGCGCTTCGTAGCTGGAGAGCCCACCCGGCACCGGGGTTCCCGTGCCCGGCGCGTACGCGGGGTCGACTGCGTCCAGATCGAAGCTGACGTAACACTTGCCGCGGTTGCCGAGCTCGCGGATCGAACACGCGACGCCGGCGAGATCGGTCTTCACTTCGTCGATCATCGCGATCCGAAAGCCGCTCTTCTTTGCGAGGTCGAGATCGTTGCCGGCCGTGAACGGCCCGCGAATGCCGATCTGCATCACGTCGCTCGGGCGCAACAAGCCTTCTTCGAGCGCGTTGCGGAAGACTGTGCCGTGGTGCACGTCGACGTCCCAGGCCGGGCCGAACGTGTCGCTGTGGGCGTCGAAGTGGATCAGGCCGAGTGGCCCGTGGACCTTGGCGAGTGCGCGCAGTGGCGCGAGCGAGATCGTGTGGTCGCCTCCGACGAGCATCGGGAACGCGCCTGCGGCGGCGATTTGAGCGACGCGCGATTCGATTGCCTCGAGCGAGCGCGCCACGCTCATCGGCACGCACACTACGTCGCCGCCGTCCGCACATCGCAGCTTGTCGAAGAGGTCGAAGCCGTGGGTCGGGTTGTAGCCGCGCGTGAGGGCGCTCGCTTCGCGGATCGCGCGAGGACCAAAACGAGCGCCGGGCCGGTAGGTCGTGCCGCCGTCGAACGGCGCGCCGCAGATCAGCACATCGACGTCGGCAGGATCGTCGTGTGTGGGCAGGCGCAAAAAAGTCGCGATGCCTGCGAAGCGAGGAACTTGGCGCGTGGGGATCGGCCGGAATCGCGAGGGGTCGGCGCCCACAGCAGGACGTCCACCCGTGGAGGTCGGATCCGCTCCGGATTCAGGCTCG
>DASRXR010000268.1:0-12902 GCA_035687405.1 Polyangiales bacterium | reverse complement strand
TTGTACAGGACGAAGGCTTCGAACAACCTGAATGCGCTGCCGAGCTTGCGCCGCGCGTGGCTCGGGATGCGCTCGAGCTTCGCCAGCGCGGTCGCGTTCCGATTTGCGGAAAGCTCCTCTCGCACCATGCCCACAGTCTCGTCCACGAGCCGGCGAAGCTCGTTTGGCGCGTCGTCCGGCGCGAGGCTGTCCGGAAGTCCGAGCGCGGGTTCAGCTTCGGTCGTGGCGAGTAACTGGTAGATGTCCGCGACGACGTCGAGCTCGTCCCTGCCGCCGTCCGCTGCAGGTGGCGCCTTCGCGCGCTCGGCCGCACCCAGTGCGAGCAACTCCGGCACTTCGCGCTTGCGACCGTGCGCGATCAACGCGAACGAGAGTCGAGCGTAGTGGTCCGCGGCGTCATGGCCCGTCCCGAAACCGGCGAGGTGCGAGCGCACGCGGCCGTACGGCCAGCTCGGCGCGTACATCGTCTCGAGGTAACCCTTGTAGCGCTCGAAGCCGATCAGGTCTCGCGGCGCAGCCAGCTCGATGCGCGCGTTGTCGTCCGTGTTGAGCGGAGCGCGTTCGCTGAAGGTCACGACTTCCGCGCGCGACGACAGCAGCGTTCGCGCCAGCACGTCTTCCGGCGAGTGGATGTACGCGCGCTCGAGCTCCGCCGCCACGCGCGGCAACGCAAACGCCTTCGACACGCGTTCGAGATCGAGCGGCAGCGGAGAGTCGGACCCGAGCAGCACCGTGTCGCTCGACAAGTCCTCCGCTGAAAACACGATCACGTAGCGGAACAGCTCGGAGAACGTGCGGTAGATGATCTTCACGTTTTCGGGCGACAGCTCGTACAGCTGTGCCCACTGGCAATAGATGCCGCCCGGCGCGAGCTTCTGCTTCGCGATCCGAAAGTGGTCGAGGGTGAACAGGTCGCTCACGCCGGTCAGCCACGGATTGCTCGGCTCGCTGACGATGACGTCGTACTTCTTGCGCGAAGCAGCGAGGAAGTTCCGCCCGTCGTCATCGATGACCTTGAGGCGCGGTTCGCGCACGTAGGGAAACGTAGTCGACGCGTAGTCGAGATGGTTCACGTCGGCGAAGAACCGCGATGCTTCGATCGTGGACCGCTCGAGCTCGACGACTTCCACCGAGCGCACCGGAAACTGAAGCGCGGCACCAACGGTGACACCCGAGCCGAAACCGACGACCGCGACGTCCCTCCCGGTCGGCCCTTGCGGGTGAAACAGCAACGGCAACGCCGCGACCATGATCTGCGTCGGCATGTCGTCGCCGTTGCTGGCGTCGACCTTGCCGTTGTTCTTGAGCGAGAAGTGCCGGCCCCAGCGTTCGACCGTCACCGTCGTCGAGAGCCCATCGCGGTAGTACACGAGCTCCGGCGCACCCCACGACTCTTCGTCGAGCACGTCGCGCGCGAGCGAGATCCGGAACGCGCCCAGCGTCATCTTCGAAATGTTCCACGCCAACCCGTGGCCGGGCCGCAACGTCACGAACGCGAGCGCGGCGATCGCCCACGGCACGAGCGCCGCAGCCGCGACCAGACTCCGGCGAGGCCGGCGCGAGCCATCGCCGCTCTGGGCTGCACCCGCGACCAGCCCCACACTAGCCAAGCCGAGCGCCACGACGAGATTCAAACCGACCCCGATGTGCAAACTCGCTTGCATACCGAGCGCGGGCATCAACACGAAGCCTGGTAGCCACGCGCCGAGGATCGAGCCGAGCGTGTTGCCGGTGTACACGATACCGACATCTTGCCCGATGCTCTTGCCGCCGTGCGTCCAGACGCGGAGCGTCGCTGGGAACACCGCGCCCATGCCGAGCGCGGATGGCAGTACGCACAGCGCTGCGGTCACGAACATCATCCCCTGCACAGTCGTGACGTGTTCCGGCAGCTCGCGGTAGAGCGGCGCGACCATGCCGGCGAACGTCAGCGACAGCGAGTCGGCGAACAGGTCGCTCACGAGCGTCGCGCCGGCGACGTAGAGCTGCAGTGCGACCAACAAGCCAAACACGGCGCGCTGCAGCACGATCAAGGTCGCGAGGAGCGCGACCGTGCAGCCGACGACGGCGAGCGTGATGAACGAGAGCCGCTGCGGGTGCTGCGCCAAACTGATACAGGCCAACGCACAGGGGACCGCAAGTGCGAGTAGGGCGGGACGCCGATCGCCGGCACCTGCAGCCATCGGCTGCTCCGCCTCGTCGTCGAACAGCGTCCTGCGCTGCGCCGCGATGCGCCCGAACCACGCCAGCGCCGCGACGACGGCCCAGCCGGTGACGACCGCTCCCAGGTAGGCGATGCCGCCGCTGTGCGCGAGGAGCGGGCCAGCGGCGACGAGACACAAACCTGCAGCCGCACTCGCGGCGATGGGAAGTGCGGGCCGCGTGCGGTCTGCCAGCGCGGACCCGAGCGCACTGCCTCCCGCGATGCCGATCAGGAACGTAGTCAGGATCAGCGCGAACGAATACAGCGAGCCGCCGATCGTATTGACCAGCGCACGCGACCAGACGACCTCGTACAGGAGCGAGGCGAAGCCTGAACAGGCGAACGCCACTGCAGCTGCCCGCCGCAAGAGGACCGGTTGCGCAGCGGGTGACTGGCTGACGCTGGCAGCTTCAGCAGCCGTGAGCGACGGGCTGGCCTCGCTGCCGCTCTCAGCGGCTGCAGCTGCCCGCTGCGGACCCGAGACGCGCCTCAAGCCGACGATCAGCGCCGCGAGCAAGAAGTTCGCCGACGCCGCCGCGACGTTTGCGACGCCCACTCCGAACTTGGGCAACAATACGAACGTGCAGGTGACCACACCGACTACAGCACCGAACGTGTTCACCGCGTACAGCCGACCGACTTCGCGGCTGGCAGCGTCAGCCGAGCTCGACTGCGCAACGAAGTGACGCGCGAGCAAGGGCAGGGTCGAGCCCATCAACACCGTCGGAACGATGAGAATCGGGACGATGCACGCGAAGCGCGCGAGCACGAACGCGAATGAACCCGAACCGAGCGACGCACGTAACATCGCGTTTACCGTTGCGAGCCAGCCGTCTGCTCGCACGAGCCAAGGGACCACTAACGCTACACACCCGACCAGGAACTCGGCCGCCGCGTACAGCAGCAAAGGGTCTTTGATGCGATCTGCACGGCGCCCAAACCAGAAGGCGCCAATACCCAATCCAGCCATGAACACGCTTACAACCGAGCTCACGGCCAGACTAGATGATCCAAACACGTGTGAGAGCAGACGACTCCACAACGTTTGGAACACCAAGCTCGACGCGCCGGACAAGAAGAACGCGACGAACGCGGCGGGGCGTAAGATGCGCGCCTGCGCAGAGCCAATTGCGGCGCTTTTCGCGACCGAGGACTCGCCCGTCATTCTTCTTCGACCAACGCTCGCCGCAGCAAGTCGAGCGCGTGCGCGTGAATGCGAGAGCCCCAAGACTTGGAAATCCCGAGCTCTGCCGACACTTCGTCGAATTGTCGGCCTTCGTAGTAATGGCCTTGCACGAGAAGACGCTCGCGTTCCGGGAGGTGGCGAAGTGCCTCGCGCATGCGTGCGCGGCGTTCTTCGCGCAGCAGTGCTTCCTCCGGCGAACCTGCACCTTGGGCCGCGTCTTCTTGCGAAACTGCGACGGTGTAGGCAGCGGCGACTCGGCCCAAGATGGCATCGATCGCACGTAAATTGGTTTCGACGTTGGGACGTTGCGAGCTGGTCGCGCGGCCTTCCGCAGTTTCCTCCGCAAACTTGTCGAGTGCTTCCACGGCTTTTAAACGCGCGTACGCTCGACGCGGCAGACGCGCCATCGCGCGTACGCCGTCGAGTACCGCACCGCGGACGCGGTAATATGCGAACGCTCGGAACGCCACGCCCTTGCTGGCATCGAAGCGCGCACGCGCCTCGAGCAACCCTTGAAAGCCGAACGCAACCAAGTCCTCGACCGGAGCATCGAGACCGAGTTGCGCGCGTGTTTGAAGCGCCGTCCCTCGGACGAACCCCTCATACTCACGCACGAATTGCTCGTCTTCTCGCATCGTGAATGCGCGTGAACACGCGCTATCCTTTCGCGCCTTACACACTGCGCGCTTCTGCGTCAACGCGGCACCCGCGCACAGAACAGCGTTTGCAATGCGTTGCGATGCATGTGCGAGCACACGGCTTGCATTGTCTCTTTTCCGTGGCGCGCATGCGGGCTCGCGGGTACAAGCGTCACGGTGCCTTCTGCCGATCGCCCTCAGCGACCGCCCCTCGCGAAGACGTCCGAAGGTCCCATCGGTGCATTCGGCGCTTTGCTGAGCTCCGCGGTGGAGGATCCCGCGACTGCGCGCGGACTCGCACTCGCGTACGCATCGCTCGAAACGCGGCATCGACTGCAGATCATCGATGCGATTGTAAACGACGCGCAGAGCGAAGGTATCGGACCTTCCGCAGTGCTCGCGTCGCTGCTCACGGTCGAAGAAGATCTCGATGTCGCTCGACACATTGCAGAAGCGATGTCTGCTGCGGGAGATCAAGGTCTTCGCAACGAGTTGCGTACGCGCGCACTTTTGGCGGGAGACGAGTATCGCGGCGGCGTCGTACTGATTCGGCCGCTGCACGGCGCATTCGTCGAAGTGCTCGGACTCGCGTGGAGCGACGCGCTCGGCGTGACACATGCTGCCTACGATCCACTCGCGCATCACGAACAAGCCGTCAGCCACACGACGGCCCTGCCGGCGGACTTGCGCTTCGAAGAAATGCCCGTGACATTCGCGATCGATATCGTAACGAGCGTGCTCTGGAATCATCGTCGATTGCACGGTGCAGTGCCCGACTGCGTAAAGCCGTTCGCCGACATGTTTTGGATCGAGCGCACGCCCGACGCCGGCGCAGACGACTGAGCCTGCGCGATCAGGTTTCTTCGGGCGGCGGTATCGAAGACGGCGATGGGCTGCGCAACGCGACACGTCCGATCCGACGCCGGCGCATGTCTTCGACCGTTGCTTCGTACGAACCGATGCGAACTCGATCGCCCGGGTGCGCGAGTCGGCCGAGTCGGCCGATGATGTATCCACCGACGGTGTCGCCCGCGAGCCGCACGTTTTCGTCGAGTCCATCGATCGGTAGATCACCGAGCGGCACGGTACCATCGACGAGAATGGTTCCGTCTTCGCGCGTTTGAATCGTGGGTGCTTCCGCGTCGAACTCGTCTTGGATGTCGCCGACGAGCTCTTCGACGACGTCCTCGAGCGTGACGAGACCGCTCGTGCCGCCGTACTCGTCGACGACGATCGAGATCGGAATGCGCGTGCGCTGAATCTGAGCGAGCAACTCGCCCACCGTGCACGACTCGGGAACGAACAACACGTCGCGCTTCAACGCGCGCAATCCGCCCTTCGGCAGCGCGCGCGTCAGCAACATGTCCTTCACGTACACGTATCCGATGATGTGATCCGGATCGCCATCTTCACTCACCGGATAGCGGCTGAAACCCGATTTGCGAATTTGGTCGAGCCACTGATCATGCGTGTGCATGAGCGAGAGCATGTACATGTCGACGCGCGGCACCATCAGCGCGCGCACCGGGCGATCGGTCGAACGCAACACGCGGTCGAGCAACTCGCGCTTCATGCGCTGCGCGTCTTCCGCGAACGACAGCTGAATGATCAAGCGCAGCTCTTGCTCGGAGAGTTTGCTCGGACCTTCCGGCGGCAACTCCGATACACCCGTGCGTTTGATCAACGCGATCGACAGGTTGTTCAAGATCACGAGCAGCGGATACATCGCCCAGTAGAACGAGATCATCGGCAGCGCAGTCATGCGCGCAACCGTCTCGGGGCGCAGGATCGCGAGCGACTTCGGGACGAGCTCACCGACGACGATGTGCAGCAAGCTCAACGTCGTGAAGCCGAGCGCGACCGCGATGCTGTGTACGGCGTTGTCCGACAAGCCCATCGCCGAGAGTGGCCGGTTGAGCAGTTGGACGAGCGCTGGCTCACCCAACCAACCGAGCGCGAGCGAGGCGAGCGTGATGCCGAGCTGCGTCGCGGTCAGGTACGCGTCGAGGTGCTGCGTAATCTTGAGCGCGCGCGCAGATACGGCGTCGCCTGCGCGCGCACGGGCTTCGAGAGCCGTGGGACGCACACGCGCCATCGCGAACTCGGCAGCGACGAAGAACGCGTTCGCGAGTACGCACAGAAGCGCCAGAAGAAGCGCTAACAGATCACCAACTCCTGCTGTGGCTGGAGTTCATTCCAAAGGTCTCGTCGCGGGGTGTCGGGGATTCCCTGCCCCGGACCGGCAGACAATACATGAGACCCGCCGGGTCCGGGCGCGTTTCGCCGCGTGCATTCGCATTGCGAACGCACGGCAATTTGCCGTGCGTGCGCATGCGGAAGCTTTCCCAGCCGCCCGTGACGAACGCGTGAACACTTCTGAGTACGACGGATGGGACAGCGCGAGGCTTTCGGCTCAGCGCTTGTGGGCGGGCAGCGTGTTCAGTGCCGAAGTCGACACGGGGTAGGTACCTGAAGCACCCCCCGCACTCGGGTCTCCGTCCAACGCCGCAACCGCGGCACAGGACCGTTCAAGACCGGCTTCGAGCGCAGCCTCGCGCAGCATCACGCGTGGAATACGCGACAGGCGCATGCAGGTCGCCTTATCGACATCGAGCTCACGTTCCACGAATGATTCGAAGGACCCGTAGCCCTTCACCTCGTAGAGACGATCCTCTCGGATCCGATCCAACTGCACGCCGATATCGAAAAAGTTCTTTTGAAGCGAGCGCTTGAGCGCCTTTATCTGCGCCGTCGCCGCACTCAGTGCCGTGAACCGGGCCTTCAAATGGTCCGTCTTCGATACAGCTGCACCGTGCTCGCTACCGTGCAGGCGCACGGGCTCCACGCGAGGCGCCGCACCCGGAGCAACCGCGTCTGCGGCTCGTAGCTCAGGGGCGGGGCGAGAAGAGGGCTTCTTCTCGCCGGGCAGGACCTTGATCATCTTAGCGCTCCCAGGTTTAGGAGGTATCGAGGAGCGCGACTTCGATTTGCTCTTCACGACCGGCCTAGCCGGTGTCGTCGTTCCGAGCCTGCGGGCGCCTGCTTTTTCCATAGCTTTGGCCATGATCCCCCAATCTCCGCGCTAGAGCTTCGCCATACCCCCGGAGTCGCCTTCACGCCAGAAATCAGTATTGATGTCCGATACCATCATTTGATGCGGGTGTAAAGTTTCTCGAATGGCGCACAGTGTGCGCGAGGCCACTACCACCCCTGGGAGGTGATGAGCGCCGATCGCGAGCCACGCCAACAGGCGTGCAGCTGCGATTGCCGATCAGTTCTCTAGGGAACTCCGGGCCCGACGTAACTAGTCCCGAAGCGTCAATCAGAACGTGCTCGCAGCCCCGCGAAGCGCGGCCTCGAGGTCTTCGTAACGTTCAGTGACCGGAAATTGTGGAAACTCGCGTATCACGTTAGCCGGCGCACGAAACAACACGCCCGCATCCGCTTCGGACAGCATGCTTGTGTCGTTGTACGAATCGCCGGCAGCGAGCACCCGGAAGTTCAGGTCCTTGAGCGCGGCGACGGCTTTGCGCTTCGGATCGCTTTGGCGGAGTCGGTAGCCGGAGATCGACCCGTCGTGCGCAACCTCGAGCCGATGGCAGAACAGACTGGGCATGCCGAGCTTGCGCATCAAAGGCATACCGAACTCGTAGAAGGTATCGGACAGGATAATCACCTGGAAGTCTTGTCGCAGGCGATCGAGAAACTCGTGCGCGCCCGGCATCGGGTCCATCGCTGAGATGACTTCTTGGATCTGCGCGAGGCCCAGCTTGTGTTCCGCGAGGATACGCAGCCGGCCCTGCATCAGCTTGTCGTAGTCGGGGATGTCGCGCGTCGTCAGCCGCAGCTCTGGGATGCCGGTCCGTTCCGCGAAGTTGATCCAAACCTCCGGAACCAAAACACCTTCGAGATCGAGGCAGACGATGTGCACGATAGAGCTCTCCCCGGAGCGCAGTTGAGCGCCGACGCTGTGTACCGTGCAGCGCGTCGGAACTCAACTCACTCGGTCACACCGTAACTCGTGGACGCGTGCGGCTTACTGCTCGCCGCCGGAGCTGTGGAACATATCGTCTTCCTCGTCGGCCTTCGGCGTTTCGAGCAGCGCTCCGTTCACACCATCGCGGCGCACGATGAAACTCTTGTGCGATGCGACGTCGTTGTTCTCGCGCGCGACGACGGTCACGAAATTGATACCAGGACGCAGCGGCAACGCTGCTTCGAACTTCTGCGTCGTCGGATCCTGAGCGTTGCGATTGCTCTGATAGAAGATCTTCCGCGAGCCGACGAAGATGTAGACGTCGCGCACTCGGGTGTCGTCGACCGCGCTGCCTTTGACCTTCAAGAAGTCTTGCTGCGTCACGAGCGCATTGCCGTACGACACGTCGAGCTTGGGCGGCATGTGCGCGAGAACGTCCTCGAGCTTGCCTTTGCCACCCGCCGTCGCCTTTTGCGCGAGCTGTGCTTTCTTCACCCAGCCCGGCCGACCATCGCCGAGATCGACGCGCGTGAAGTTTCCAACCACCGCCTGCGCGTTCAGCTCGACCACACCGCCGCGAGCACGCGCAACCACGCGCGCGTCATCGGACGGCCGCTCGTAGACCAAACCTTCTTGGCCGAGCACGACCGGGCCCGTCGTCGTCGAGAAGCTCGTCGGGGGATCCTGCCGCACCGGCAGCTGCAACTTCTCACCGACGGACTCGCGCAGCACGCTGTCGCCCACCGATACTTCGAGCTTGGCAGCGGTCTCAGCAAACTCCGGTAGCACTTCGAACGTGAACGCCACCGTCTGCTCCGCGCCCGGCTTCATCTCGCCGATCTGGAAGCGACCGGCATGCAGCAATAAGCCGGGACCACTCAGGTTGCGAAGGTTCGCGACGGTCTCTTCGCTCGTACCTTGACCGACGTTCTTCACCCGTAGGTACACGGTCACGAGCTCGCCGCGCTCGATGTCGCCATCGCCGTTGCCTCGACCGTTGTCTGCAACGTGCACCGTGTACGCAAACTGCGGCACGGCGAGCGACTGCACCCGCACGCGAACTTCAGCCGGCGGGGGTGCGTGCGCGTACGCGTCCGTGAAGTTGATCTTGATGCCGTCCGCGCGGTCCGCGAGGTTCTTCGGCAACGCGCACTCGCGCTTACCGCCGTTTTCGCTCTTGCAGATGCCGAGCGTCGTCGACCAGGTGCGCGTCTCGCCCGGAGCGAGCTTGCCGAATACGAGCTCGCGGTCGCTGAACAAGCGGTTGTCGCTCTTCGTGACCGCGCGCAGCTGATACAGCGGCGCTTTGCCCTTGTTCGTCACCTTGAGCCGCAACTCGAACGGCTCGCCTGCCTTCGCGACGTTGTCCGCGTGGTCGGTCGAGCTCTCGATCGTGACCTCGGTCGGACCCTCGTCCTTGCCGAGCTGCCAATCGACGCCGAGTTTCTTCAAGTCGGCGACCGCGTGCGAGAGCTCGCGAGCGCGCGCTTCCTCGATGACGGGCGCCGCCTCGCGCAGCAGCTCACGGCGGCCGGAACGCGTCGCACGTGCGAGGAGCGAGCGCGAGAACTGAATCAGGAACTCGCTTTCCTTCTCGTTTTCTTCGACGTCGTCCGGGCTCGCCTCGCGCAGACGCTGGCGGGTCTCTTCCGGCAGGTAGTAACGCAACACGACGTCGGGCTTCTGCGAGTCACGCGCCTGATCGTGCGTGAGGTGCGCGTGCAGATCCGCTTCGCGCAGGTAGTCGGTGTTGACCGTCAGGTCCATGTCGACCGGATCGACAGTCATCGGCTCGATCTCGATGTCGGGCACGATGCCGACGCTCTGAATCGAGACGTCGCCGGGCGTGAGGTACTGGGCGATCGTGAGCTTCAGCGCCCAACCATCGCTGTCGTCGTTGTACAGGACCTGAACCGAGCCCTTGCCGAACGTGCGCTCCCCGACGACCAACGCACGGTCATGGTTCTTGAGCGCGCCCGCGACGATTTCACTCGCGGAAGCACTGCCACCGTTGGCGAGGACGACGAGCGGGTAGTCGGGCTCCGTACCTTCGGCGTGCGCCAGCTTGCGCTCGCTCTTCTCGGGGTCGTTCGACGACGTCGTCACGATCGTGCCGCGCGACAAGAACACGTCCGCGACGCACACCGCTTGCTGCAGCAGGCCACCCGGGTTGTCGCGCAAGTCGAGCACGAGACCCTTCAAGTTCTGCTGGTGGAGCCGCTGGAGCGCGGCCTGCAAGTCGTCACACGTGTTCGACTGGAAGCTCTTCAACCGAATCAAACCGATGCCGCCCTCGAGCTGGCGCGACTCGATCGACTCGATGTGGATCACCGCGCGCACGAGATCGAAGCGCTTCGGCTTGTTCCAGCCCTTGTTGCCTTCACGCACCACCCACACCGTCACCGACGAACCCGGCGCACCACGCAAACGCGATACCGCTTCTTCGAGCGGCATGTTCAACGTCGATTCGTCGTTGATGTTCGTGATCCGGTCGCCGCGCTTCAGGCCCGCCATGTACGCCGGCGTGCCTTCCATCGGCTTGATGACCGTCAGCTGGCCTTCCCGAATCGAGATCACGATTCCGAGACCGCCGAACTCGCCCTTCGTGCTCAGCTGCATCTCCGAAAACTCTTCGGGCTCGAGCAGCACCGAGTGCGGATCGAGTGTGCGCAGCATGCCGTTGATCGCGGCGTATTCGACCTCGCGCAGCTTGATGTCCTCGTCGGTCGAGAGCTTGTCCTGCAGGAACTTGAAGACTTCTTGGAAGCGCCAAGTCAGCGCCCAAGGCGAGTTCACGTCATCGGCGCGAAACTCCGCGACGTCGTTGTTCACCTGGATCTTGAAGATCGGCTGGCCGTTGTCGTGATGCACGATCACCGGCGCGACAGCTCGCTGAATCGCGTTCAAGCCCGCGAGCAACATCGTCTTGTAGACGATGCGCTGAGGCTCGACGTAGTTCTGATTGACCTTCGCGACGACGGTCTTGAGGACGCGTACTTGCGACAGGTCGTAAGGGATACGTTTCTTCGCGGCTTGCGCGCGCGGCGACGTATCGATGTCGAAGTCGAGCCCGTTTTGGCGCGGCCACACGAACGTGACGCAGAACGCACCTGCGAGAGCCGCGACGATGAGGAGGGGTCGGAGCCAACGAAGCATCGATTTCAACGTGTGATCATAGCAGCCCGGATCGAGGCGTGCTCAGGCCTTTTTGTCGCGGCCAGGAATCCGCAACGGAACGAGCTCCGGTGCGGGTGGCTCGGGTTGGATCGTGACGTGCGTCAGCCCGTGCAGCGACAGCAGCCGCTCGCCGACGCGCTTCGCGACGTCGGTCCCGTGGGCAGACAGGATATGAACCACGTGTGCGGTGAGCATCGGCTCGCGCGGTGTGAGGCACCAGACGTGGAGATCGTGGACCGCTTCGACGCCCGGCGTCTCTAAAATCGTCCGCTCGAGCAGGTGAATGTCGAGGTCGGGAGGCGTGCTTTCCATGAGGACGTCGAACGTCTCACGCAACAAGCGCAGCGAACCGACTCCGATCACGACCGCGATCGCAACCGACGCCAAAGGGTCCGCAAGCATGAAGCCGAAATACGTCACACACAAGCCCGCGACGATCGCACCGACCGAGCCGAGTGCGTCCCCGACGACGTGGAGCAGCGCCGAGCGAACATTGAGGTTGCTCGAGCCGCGGCTGAGCAGCATCGCCGCGACGACGTTCACGAGCAAACCGCCGACCGCAGTATAGAAGAGGCCGTGGCCGTCGACCGTGCGCGGCGAGGCGAGTCGCTGCAACGCTTCGACGAAGATCACGCCGGAGATGACGAGCATCGTGACGGTGTTCGCCAGTGCGCCGATCACTTCCGCGCGGCGATATCCGTACGTCTTGCTGACCGATCGCGGGCGCGTCGCAATGCGTGCGACGACGAGTGAGAGCAGCAGCGCGCCGCTGTCCGTGATCATGTGTCCGGCGTCGGCCAGCAGCGACAAGCTGCCGGTGACCACGCCCATCGCGGCTTCGACGACAGCGTATCCGAACGTCAGACACAGCGTGACACCGAGAACGCGCGTCGGGGTCGAGAGCCCTCCATGCGAGTGGCCGTGGCCGCCGTGCGAGTGACCGCCGTGCGCGCCGCCGCCTTTAATGGACTTGGCAGTCTTGTCGCCATGGCCACCTTGACCACCCGTGTCGCTGTGGCTGCCCTTCCTGCCCTTGTCATTGGGGCCGATCGGGTCAGGGCCAGCCGAATGCGCCTGCGGATCCTTGCTCCGGCCGGGGTGCGCACTACTGTCGGTCCAGTGCTGAGCCACGCCTTCAACATGGAGCGAAGGAGAACGCGATACAAGAGCCCGGTCAGCCCAGGACCGGTCAGGGTTGCGGCCGGTGCCGCGGCGCATCACGATTCGCGCGATTTGGAGCCGGCCGGAAGGCCTCGAGGTACAGACTGTGGAGACCCAGCTAGATGCGACCGCAATTCCGGAGTCCGTGATCGGGCTCTGCCGAACCCTGCGCGCCGCTGGGCACAAGGCTTGGATCGTGGGTGGGAGCTTGCGCGACTTGCTGCTCCAGCGGGTGCCCAAGGACTGGGATCTCGCGACGACCGCACGGCCGCAGCAGCTGATGAAGATCTTCAAGCGCGTCGTGCCGACCGGGATCGCCCACGGGACCGTCACCGTGTTGCTCGGCGACGCGGGTTTCGAGATCACGACGCTGCGCGGGGAGGGCGCGTATTCGGACAGCCGGCGACCCGACGAAGTGTTCTTCGTCGACGACATCGAGCTGGACCTCGCACGGCGCGACTTCACTGTGAATGCGCTCGCGTACGACCCACTCGACAGCCGCTTGATCGATCCGTTCGGCGGGCTCGGTGATCTGAGCTCGAAATTGCTGCGGACCGTCGG
>DASRXR010000267.1:0-6748 GCA_035687405.1 Polyangiales bacterium | reverse complement strand
GAAGTTGCTCAGTCCCTGCGTCCTCGGGCAAGAGGCGCACGTCGCAGTGCGAACCGCTGCCGATCAACGCGACGCCGCCGTGCACCTCGTAACGCGCGGACTTTCCACCGCGTTCTACGACCAAACTCAGGACCTGGGGTTCGTTTGTCATCGCTCGCATCCTAGGAAGAGAACTGATCCATGAAGCTCAAGATGATCGGACCGGTGATCAGCGTGATCACACACACGAAGAGCAGCGCGAGCGGCAACAACATCTTTGCGGCGGCTTTCGCGGCAGTCTCTTCTGCACGCGTCGACCGGTGCATGCGCGAGGTCGCCGCTTGTACACGCAGTACGTCTGCAAGCGGCGTGCCTTGCTCTTCGGACTGCACGACCGCAGCCACGAGGTCACGAACGGGATCGCACGGCGCGCGTTCAGCCATTTGCTCGAGTCCTTTGCGCCGCGTGCGGCCGAGGTTGAGCTCTTGCAGCAGCAAACGCAGCTCTTCGTGGAGCGGCTGATCCGAGACGCGCGATCGATCGACGACCTGGCGGACCGCCGCCGGAAAATCGAGGCCGGCGCCGAGGCACAACGCGAGCAAGTCGATCACGGCCGGTGTCGCCGACGCGATGCTGCGCACGCGCTGGTCTCCGGCGCTCGACAACACGAGGTGCGGAAGCGCGAGTCCGGCGACACCCAGGAGCATGCCGAACACGAGCATGTCGCCACCGCCGCCGCCGTACAGCATGCCGAGCGCGGTGCCTGCAACGCCCGTCATCAAGGTCAGCGACAGCACGTCTTCGGGCTGTAAGCCTGCGATGTCGCCGGCGATCATGATCTGTCGATCCAGCTTTACGCGCAGGCTGGGCGAAATCAGACCGTACATGCGCTGAGACACGAAACGCATCAGCGGCTCGATCAGCGCAAACGAGCGGTTGTCGCGGATCGATTGCGCGCGCTTGAAGCCCCGCAACCCGAGCCGCTCGCGCGGCGGTTGCGGTGCACTCCCGACTGCAAACGCCAGGGTGCAGAGCGCGACGCCGAGCACGGCGACGGCCAGGATCTGCAGGGCTTGCAAGGTGGTGGAGATGCCGTTCATAGCTGCACCATCAAAATCTTGCGCGAGAGGATGACCGCGGCGATCCAGGAGCCGCCCGCGATCGCGAGTACCATGCTGCCCGCGAACGAACGCGTGAGCGGCCCGAAGTAACCGGGCATCAGCAGATCAAAGGCGAGCGCGATCACGACGGGGAACGCGGCGAGCACGAGCGCTTGCACGCGACCGTCTGCAGTCTTCGCGCGCAAGGTCGATTGCAATCGCACGATCTCGCGAAGCGAAGTGGCCGTGTCGTTCAAGATCTCGGGAACATTGCCACCGACGCGGCGGCCGATCAGCAACGCGCTCATCGTCGCATCGAATTGCGAGCTCCCGATGCGCACACCCAGATCGCTCAGCGCTTGTTCGAGCGTGCTGCCGACGCGAAGCTCACGCAGCGTGAGCTCGAGCTCTTCGTGGAGTGGCGACGGGATGCTGACTGCGACGGTCTCGAGTGCGCGCGCAATGTTCGGGGTGGCGCGCAGCGCGTTGGCGAACGACAGGGTGAAGCCATCGATTCGCGACTCGATCAGACGCATGCGCGTGTGTTGCATCCGCATCAGCGCGAGAGTCGGGCCGACTGCGATCGCAGGGATCAGAAAAAGCCAGCGCGGGTCCTTCAAAACCAGCGCGATTGCGATCGCGACCACGAAGCCGACGAGCTGACCCATCACGATCGACTGGCCCTGCGGGGGCAGGAGCTGGCGACGCATCCGCTGATCGAGCGCGGCGATCTGCTCTTGAATGAAACGCATCAACGGCGCTCCCTCCATTCCGACGGCGAGCCACGCACCTGACAAGAGTGCACCGACGCAGCACGCGAGCCCGGCCCATTTGAGAACGGTCGGATCGAGGATCATAGGAACGACTCGCCCTTTGGAATGAGGCCTTTCACGATCATCTCGGACAGGTAGCTCGGCAGATAGCCCGTCGACTGGAAGCCGCCTTCGACCTTGCCGTCGAGCGCCGTGCCCGTGCGAACGAACTCGAAGATCGGTCGGATCAAGTATTGCCCGGTGTCGCTCAGGCCGGCCATCTCCACGATTGCAGTCACTCGGCGCGATCCATCGGTGAGCCGGCTCTGCTGGACGAGTAGCTGAACGCTCTTGCTGATCTGCTGGCGGATCGCGGCTTGCGGCAAACCGACGCCGGCCATCAGCGCGAGCGTCTCCAGACGCGCGAGCGCTTCGAGCGGCGCGTTTGCGTGGGTGGTCGTGAGCGAGCCGTCGTGACCGGTGTTCATGGCTTGCAGCATGTCGAGCGCTTCGCCACCGCGGCACTCACCGACCACGATCCGATCCGGCCGCATGCGCAGCGCGTTCTTTACGAGATCGCGAATCGAGACTTCGCCTTTGCCTTCCATGTTCTGCGGGCGCGACTCGAGCGACACCACGTGCGGCTGCGTGAGCTTCAGCTCCGCAGCGTCTTCGATCGTCACGATGCGCTCGTCGTCCGGAATCGCGGCCGACAGCACGTTCAGCAGCGTGGTCTTACCGCTGCCGGTGCCGCCCGAGATCACGATGTTCTTCTTCGCGCGCACGCTGCGGACCAAGAAGCGGCCCATCGCTTCGCTGAGCGCGCCGTAGCCGACGAGCGCCGCGAGGTCGAACGGTTTCGATGCGAACTTGCGGATCGTGATGCAGGACCCGCGAAGTGCGATCGGCCGGATCACGACGTTCACGCGCGAGCCGTCCGGCAAGCGTGCATCTACGAGCGGCGACGACTCGTCGACGCGGCGGCCGAGCGGCGTCACGATGCGCTCGATCACTGCGCGAACGCGTTCGTCGTCGGTGAACTGGCAGTCGGAGCGCTGCACACGCCCGCCGCGCTCCACGTAGATGTTGTGCGCGTCGAGCACCATGATCTCGCTGACGGTCCGGTCTGCGAGCAGCGCTTCGAGCGGCCCCAAGCCGAGCGCTTCGTCGGCCATCTGACCCACGAGTGCATCCGGGCTCAGGCCGAGCGGCAACCGATCGTGCAACGTCGCGACGATGCGGCGCAACGCTGCGAGCACACGCGGGCGGAGCGTCGGATCTTCGGCGCGACCAGGTTCGATCGCAGACATGTCGAGCTGCTCGAGCAAGCGCCGGTGAACTTCGCGGCGCAACTCCGGCAGCGCGGGGAGGGCTGACACCGTGAAGCCGTCAGGTGGCGTCGTGGGCAAGATGCGCTGCGGCTGCGGCGGGGTTTGCGAGTCAGGTTCGGGCGATACCGTTCGTAGCGGCGTTGTCTTCGGCTCGTCCCCGGAGCGGCATGGACACAAGACCATGTCGCCGAGCCGAATCTTCGTGCCATAGCTCGTCTGCAGCGTGCCGCGCCGCACGTGTTGCTCGCCCACCGACGTACCGTTCGTCGAGACGTCTTCGACCCACACGCTGTCGCGCTCGAATCGGAGCACGGCGTGGCGACGCGAGACCGACAAGTCGTCGATCGCGATCACGCACGAAGTGTCGCGGCCGACTGTGACGTGTTGCGCCCCGTTGAAATGGCGCTGTGCGACGGGCGTTCCGTCTCGGCGCGTGATCCACAGATCGACTGCGAGCTCGCTGTTTGCGCGCGGTGCGGCGGTTGCGGTGTCCATCAGTTCACCTGTTGCCTTCGCGAATAGCTTGGCACCATCGTGGCGGGGTCGACGTCGTCCATGTCGCCGTCGAACTCTTCGTACTCGTGCAGTGCCCGCTGGATCAGCTCGGCGGCTTGTTGCGGCACACTTTCGACGACCCCGGGTACGACGAAGATCGCGCCTTCGACTTCGTTCGATTCGTCGCTGGTACTGCCGAACAGCCCGCCGATGATCGGAATGTCACTCAAGTATGGAATGCCGCCGGTGCTCGTGCGTTCCGATTCGGTCTTGATGCCCGAGAGCACCAGCGATTCGCCGAGCTTGAGCGAGACGAGTGTTTGCAGATTCGACGTCGCTTGGCCGGGAAGCACGGTGCCGGAGATCGGCGGTGTGAGATCGGAGACGTCGACGTTGACCTTGACCTCGATCTCGCGATTCGTCGGGTCGAATCGCGGCAGCACTTTGATCTCGGTGCCGAACGAGATCTTTTGGATCGCGGCGGCGAAGCCCGAGTTGATCGGATAGTTTTGCGAGCCGCCGTTCGAGAACGTCGCTTCCGAACCGTTCGATGCGATCACGGTCGCGTGTTTGAGCACCTTCGCGTAGCCGCTGTTCGAGGCGAGGTCGAGCCCTGGCAGCGGCTGATTCACGATCGACGCGATCGCTTGGGTGGTCGTGCCGGCGAGAAAGTCGTACGCGAACGTGCTGCGGATGGCTTGGCCGCCCCACGAGCCGGGCCAGCTGATGCCGGCGCGCATGAGCTTCGACTTCTCGTACTGCACGAAGTACACGTCGACGCGGACGTTCGTCTTGCGATCGGCTGCTGCTCCGCCGACGGTCACGAGCGACTCGACTTGGCCTTCGTAGAGGCCTGCGATGTGGTTGATGCGGTCGAGGTCGGGCTGAGTGCTCACGCCGCCTTCGATGAACAAGCGCGAGCCGACGCGGCGCATCCGAATGCCGGGCGTGTTGTTGAGCAGTTGGTTGACTTCGTCTTCGACGAGCTTCACGTCGCGCGGGTACACCGTGATGCGGTACGTGACTTCGCTGTCGTCTTTCTTGATCAACAGCAGCGTGGTCGAACCTTGCTTCTTGCCCGTGATCACGAACTGCTTGCCGTTTGGTGTGACGCGAACTTCAGCGATGCCGGGCGTCGGCTCGTTGTAGTTCTTGACGTCTTCGGCTGCCAACGTCCGGCTTTCGCCGACGACGAGGCTCATGTCCTCGGTCGTTGCAGCCGGAACTGCAAACGCGGGTGTGGTCCAGATACTCAGGGCCGCAGCGCCGCTGACCATCAACCAAACGCTTGACCTGTACAACCCGCGCGCCATCAGCGACCGTCCGAACCGATGCGCACCGGCATCGTGCTGTTCGTAGTGTTTTGTGTATTGCGGCGACGATTCGCGTTGTTCGCCGCTTCGACCAAGTTGTGAGGCGTGACGTCGGGCAGGCCTTCGAGCACGGTGGGATCGCTCACGCCGCGAACCACGACCGAGAGGTCACCTTCTTGCGAGGCTTCGGCCACGAGCTGTGCTTCGTCGAGCTTCAGGCTCAGCGTGAGGTTCGAACCGCGGCGCGCAGCAGTCGCTTTGTCGTTACCCTGGAACGCTTGGCGTTGCGTTTCGTTGCCGACGGCGAGGACGAGCACGCGTTGCAGCAACACGCGTGTCGCGCGCGGGCCGGTGCTCGAGCTTCGATCGGCGAATGTTGCGAGCACGTCGACGTAGTCGCCTGGGCGGATCAGCTCGTGGCCCGATGCTCCGCTCCGCTGCGTCTCGATCGTAAATGCGCGATTGCCAGGTTGCACCAGTGACGAGAGGTCGCGGTCTTCGACGGCGATTGCGAGGTCGGTCCACAACAGGCTGTCTTGAGGGTCGAGATCGAGTGCGGTGCGAACGCCGCGCACTTTGCCGAGCTCGGCTGCTTTGACTGCGCGTTGTTCGACGTATGACACCGGAACTTCGCGAATGCCCAGCATGTCGTTCGTCAGTACGGTGCCGCGTGGGACTGGCTTGATCACCGCGAGCAGTTGGACGCGGTCGCCGCCGGAGACTTCCGTTTCGAAGCGGTGAAGGTAGAGTGCGAGAAGCCCGATGCCTGCAGCTGCAAGCAGCACGGAGATCAGCAGCAGCCGCCGGCTGCGAATGGCTGAGGCGCTATCGCCGGCGGCAGGAGCAGCGTGGGCCGGCAGGGCTTGTTCTGCGGTGCTCATCGTGAGCTCCAAGCGGAGCCGAGGAAGGCCGGGCGGGCAGGGGGTGTAAGCGCAGCGGGGTGGGCCATGCCCTCTGCCATTGCTCGAACCATGCCGAGCTTGGGGCCTCGAAACTACTGGGGAAATTGCGGGGCAACTGCAGGCTGCGAGCGTGGTGCCAACTGTCGGTTGCGTCACCCAGTTGCGCGAGGCGGCGAGTCTGCGACTGCCTCAGCTTCGGTCTTTGCTGAGGAAGGGGCTTCCGATGGAGATCTAGAAGACGATACGCGGCATCGAGTTCGACACCGCGATATGGATCGACTGAATTGTGCCGACGTTGACTGGACGTGCGAGCGCCGCCAACAGCTGCAGCGACCAGTCTCTGAAGTCGACTCCAACCTCAATCAATGCGTCGACCAGTCAACTCACTGACAAGATCGCTCGACGTTCGGGCGCGACAGCGAGAGAACTTCAGCTTGTGAGGTAACTAGTCGGCACTGCGTGTTTAGGCCTGTTTCGTCCACAGCCCCACGTGCAGGCTGAGGTGAGGCGAGCAGCTCGCCGGCGGTCCGGCAGGTCGAATCAGCTGCTACACCGAGGTTTGCTTTCCCGCGTTCGAACCGGAAGGACCGAAGCCGCGTCCGGATGGCATCATTCGGTCCGTCTGGGGGAAGCAAGACTGGAAGGCGCTGGTCGAAGTCAAAGTCGGTGACTGCCCGCTGCAGCAAGAGCAGTTCGACGTCTACCAGCGCGTCGCTCGAGAGCATGACTTCGACGCCGTCATTACGATCAGCAGTCAGGCGGCTCGAGCCGACGGTCTTCCTCCGCTGAACGTCGATGGCCGCCGCACTCGCGCGCTGCCTGTGATTCACCTCTCGTGGCACCAGCTCTTGAGTGAAGCGCAGGTGTTGGCGCAGA
>DASRXR010000266.1:0-16776 GCA_035687405.1 Polyangiales bacterium | reverse complement strand
GACTTATCAGTTTGTCCCAGGAGTCGCGACGACCTCGCTCGCACAGCAGGTGGCGGAGCGGCTCGGGGTGACTCGCGAGCAATTACGCAGGCTCGTCCGGCGCGAAACAGACAGCTGACACTCGGCGGGCCAGCTGACACCCGCCCAGGCCGGCGCTAGCACTGCTGCTCCCAATGATTCGGCGGATGATCGCGCAGGACCGCGCCGTCCTGTGGTTTTGCGGGCACCGCCGACGGGGTCATTCCCCCTTCAAGGTGACCGCGAAACCGCAGGACGGTGCGGGACAAGCGAGGGCCGCCGAATCATTGGGAGCAGCAGTGCTAAGGTGTCTGGGTGCTGTCTTCGCTGATTACCGACCTGTATCAACTCACGATGGCGCAGGGCTATTTCCGCGCGAACAAGCTCGGCGACTCGGCCGTGTTTCATCTGTATTTTCGGAAGCTGCCGTTCAAGGGCGGCTACGCGATCGCGGCCGGGCTCGAGTCCGCGTTGGAAATGGTCGCGGAGTTCAAGTTTCTGCCGAGTGACCTCGAGTACCTCGCTACGCTGACGGGCGTCGACGGCTCGCCGCTGTTCGGGCAGGACTTCCTCGCGTACCTGTCGCGGCTCGAACTCGAAGTGGACATAGACGCGATGCCCGAGGGCAGCTTGGCCTTCGCGAGCGAGCCACTGCTGCGGGTGCGCGGGCCGCTTCTGCAATGTCAGCTGCTCGAGACGACGCTGTTGAACCTCGTGAACTTCCAGACGTTGATCGCAACGAAAGCGGCACGCGTCGTCTCGGCTGCGCGTGGTCGCGACGTGCTCGAGTTCGGGTTGCGGCGCGCGCAAGGTGTCGATGGTGCGCTCGCAGCAAGCCGCGCGGCGTTCATCGGTGGCTGTGTTGCGACGAGCCACGTGCTCGCGGGTCAGCGGTACGGCATTCCGGTGCGCGGGACGCATGCGCACAGTTGGGTGATGTCGTTCGATAGCGAGCGCGAGGCGTTCGATGCGTACGCCGATGCGATGCCGCAGAACTGCGTCTTCTTGGTCGACACGTACGACACGCTCGAAGGCGTGCGCAACGCGATCGCGGCCGGTAAACGCCTGGAAGAACGCGGCGGCAAGTTTCTCGGGGTTCGGCTCGATTCGGGCGACCTGGCTTGGCTCTCGAACGAAGCGCGCAAGCTGCTCGATGCGGACGGTTTCAAAGATGCGGCGATCATCGCGTCGAACGATCTCGACGAGCACTTGATCGAGTCGCTCGTCACGCAGGGCGCTGCGGTGACAGCGTGGGGCGTCGGTACGAAGCTCGTGACGGCGTACGACGAGCCGGCGATCGGCGGCGTGTACAAGTTGTCGATGATCGGGCCGAACGGCGGGCCGCTCGTGCCGCGAATCAAGCTGAGCGAGCAAGCGACGAAGATCTCGAATCCCGGCATTCAACAGGTGCGCCGCTACAAGCGGCAAGGCCGGCTCGTCGCCGACGTGATCTACGATGAAACGCAGGGCTGCAAGGTGCCGTGTACGATGGTGGATCCACTCGATCCGACGCGGCAGCGAGTGCTCTCGCCCGAGCTGATTCACGAGGATCTATTGATTCCGGTGGTGAGGGCGGGCAAACGGGTCGATCCAGCGCCGAACGTGCAGCAGATTCAGGAGCACGCGCGGCGGGAGTTGGCGCTGCTCGATCCAGCGGTGCAGCGGCTCGTAAATCCGCACGAATATCCGGTCGGGTTGAGTGCGGAGCTGTACACCGAGCGCGTGCGATTGATTCAGCACGCGCGAAAGACTCGGCTCGATCGCTGGTAGAGGGTTGCGATGAAAGCGCTGATCTTGGTCGACATCCAAAACGATTTCTGTCCGGGCGGTGCGCTGGCGGTATCGGACGGAGATGCGGTAGTGCCGGTTGCGAATCGCGTGATGTCGCAGTTTCCGCTCGTGATTGCGACGCAAGATTGGCACCCGCGCTCGCACAAGAGTTTCGCGGTGAACCATCCGGGGAAACACGAGTACGAGATGATCGATCTCGAGGGGTTGCCGCAAGTGTTGTGGCCGCCGCACTGCGTCCAAGGCAGTGCCGGCGCGGAGTTTCATCCGAAGCTCGATACGAAGGGGCTGCACGCGGTGTTTCCGAAGGGTACCGACGAGACGATCGATAGTTACAGCGGGTTCTTCGACAACGGCCACCGGCGTGCGACGGGCCTCGGAGATTACCTGCGTGCAAAGAACGTCGACGAGGTGTTCGTGATGGGCCTTGCGACGGACTATTGCGTCAAGGCGACAGCGATCGATGCGGTGCAGTTGGGATTGCGAACGACGGTGATCGAAGACGGGTGTCGCGGCGTGGGGCTGGCGCCGGGTGATATCGATGCGGCGAAAGCGGAGCTCAAAGCGGCAGGCGTCAGCTTCTGCCAGAGCGACGAGTTGCCGAAGTAGTCTAGTCGCCACGTGTTCGTGGTCGCTACCGAGAACGCCGCGGCGGAGCCTTCTTGGACGCCGCCTTCTTCTTCACGGCCGCAGCTGTCGGCGACCGCGCTGCTCGCATCGCCCGCTTCGCCCACACGACCATTTCCTCGCTGTCGTCGAGCACATCCCCGGGCAGCTGGTAGTAGTTCTGGCTGACCTTCTTCGGCTCGCTCTTCACCGGCCGAAGCGCGGGCATTTTGCGCGCGACGAACTCGGGACGAGTCTCGTCATCGACGCGCAGGAACACCGCGTCCTCGTCGATGACGCCGAACATCACGCCGTCCGCCCATAAGCCCACGCCACCAAACATCCGCTTGATGACGAGCTCCCCGAGCCCAGCGAGCTGATCAGCCACGTAGTCGCGGTAGCTCTGAGAGACGGCCATGCCGCACGACTACCGCGAACCGCACCTCACAACAACTCGAGAGTCCGGCAGGACGACCCACACGAATCGCCATCGCGGCGGTTCCCGTCGTCACAATCCTCGCCCTCCTGCTTGATGCCGTCGCCGCAACTCGGCCCTAATACGCAGCCCGCCGCACACTCCTCGTAGCCGCCGTCGTTGATCCCGTCGTCGCACTCCTCGCCGAGCGTCACGATGCCATCGCCGCAAATCGGCGTGCAATCGCTCCGCGCAGTGTTGAAGCCGGACAACGTGAGCTTGAACGACGACCCTTCGACCTTGCGTTCGGCGTGGAACACACGCACTTCGTAGACGTTGTTCGGCATCAACCCGAACTGCCCCGCAGTCGCAGCACTCAGCGTCACCGTACCGTTCGTAGGCACGTGCGGGCCGCCGAGATCCACCGCGAGTTTCCCGTTTACGAACACCCAAACGTCGTCGTCGCCCGTGAAGTCGAGCACGGCCGACGTGCTCGCGTCGTACTTGAACCAGTAGACCACTTCGGTCGTGAAGTGGAAGTCGTGCATCTTCGCCCCCGGCAAGACCATGTCTTCCCAGGGCCAACCGTTGTAGCCGTACTGCTCGGGGATCTTCGCGCGGTAGCGCATGTCCGTGAGCGCATTCGGCGCGTCGTCGATCGGGAAGAACAACGGATTGCCGTCGTAAAACATCTGCGTCGAGTCGGCGCAACACGCTTGGCTCGTGTTGTTCCACGGCACGCACGGATCGAAGCACTGCCCAGTCGCGGACGGCGTGCACATGCCACACCCCATGCCCGCGTTCCCACCGAACAGAATGTTCGTGAACACCTTCATCCCGGCCCATTGCTCGCCGGTCGGGCCGTAACGGTTCACGAAGCCACCCTTGCCGTTGTCGAACAACGTGAGCGATCCAACGATCGTCGCGTTCTTCATGTTCGACGTGTACCACTCGGCGAACGTGGCCGCGGATTCGATGCAAACCTGCCCGCCACCGTTCGCGAGCACGGGTTTGCCGTCCGCATTCAGGCGATCCTGCACGACGCCCTTCACGAGCTGGCCGCAACCTACGCCGAAGTCGGGGTGACTCTCTCCGAAGTCACGGAAGATCGCGGGCGCGCGCAAGATGCACTTGTCGTCCATCTTCTCGCACGTGGCGTCGGTCGTGCACATGAACCCGGCTTCGACCTTGCACTGCGACGAACAGCCATCGGCGTCTTTGGTGTTGCCGTCGTCGCACTCCTCGTTCAGCACCAAACCATCGCCGCACTTCGACGAGCACGGCTCACCGGTCGCGCACTTGGGTTCGGTCTGACAGGTCGCAGAGCAGCCATCGAACGGGATGTCGTTTCCGTCGTCGCAACTCTCGCTGCCTTCTGGCTTGCCGTCTCCGCACTTCGTCGGCGCGCACTTGCTCGGCTCACCGCTGCAGCCGTAACCCACTTCGGTCTTGCAACGCATGGAGCAACCGTCGCCATCCGTCGTGTTGCCGTCGTCGCACGTCTCCGAGACCGCGACGATGCCGTCCCCACAGCGCGCGATCTTGCGACACGGCATGCCGGGAGGTGAACACGCGAAGCCAGCCTCGATGCCGAGGCAATCGGCGCTGCAGCCATCGCCGCTCGTGCGGTTGCCGTCGTCGCAGGCCTCGTCTGCAGTGCGTTTGCTGTTGCCACAACCCTTCGGCGTCACTTGAGCGGCCGCACTCGCGTCAGGCGAGGCGAGGCCGTCGGGGTTATCGGTGCCCGTGCTGACGCCGTTTCCCCCGCTGGGCAGCCCGATCGAGCCACCGGAGCCGTTCGAACGGCCCGCCGCACCGGCGCTGGGCCGGACGGTGCCGTTGCCCGCATCCGAGCCACAGCTCGTGCACACCAAGAACACCCAACCGAGTAGCCATGCGCTCCGCATTCTGTTCACCCGTGCGCCAGGTCCCGAGTCGGGATTGCCGCTGACAGCCGCAAGACTCCGCAGCGCATCAAGTTGAAAGTGGGAACCGAGCCAGCCTCCGGGTCACGCTGGCCGAACGTTTTGACCGTACGCCGCAACCCCCCGGATTCTGACGTGAATTGAACCCGGTACGGCGAGAAAAGTTAAGAACACACAGAGTGCGCCAGCGGCCGGCGACACGCTCATCGCGCAGGCGAATAGCCCTTCGGCGCTTCCATCATTAGCGCGAGGAGGTGCTGATCCGGGTCGCGAAAAAACGTCATCCACAGATCGTGATCGGGCATCGGCGCGACGCAGTGCAGTTGATCGACGAACGTCACGCCGCGCGCTTCGAGCTCGCGACGTGCGAGCGCGATGTCCGCAACGCGAAAGTAGATCGGCGAGGCGCTCTCGATCGCAGCGGTGCTCTCGGATTGCTCGAGCAGCAAGCGCAAGCCCGCACAGTCGAAGAACACGAGCGTCCCGAAGCGAAAGAGCTTTCGCAAGCCGAGCGTTTCACCGAAGAACACTTCCGAACGGTCCGCGTTCGCCACGTTCAACGCGACTTGCCCGACCGGCCCCAAACTGAACGACATAGACCGCCTCCCCTGTGCGCTCGCAGAACTTACGTCCGAGGTAAGCGCGCTTCAAGAACCACGGCGCTATGTTCGGGACGTGGCAAAGAAACCCGAACCGAACCTCTTCCGCGCTCTGTTTCGTCACTATCGGCAGGGTCGGGGCATGAGCCAGCTCGATTTGTCGCTCGCGGCCGGTGTCTCCGCGCGGCACATCAGCTTCGTCGAGACGGGTCGCGCACAACCGAGCCGCGAAGTGATCTTGCGGCTGAGCGGTGCGCTCGGATTGAACCTTCGCGACGTGAACGCGCTCCTGCACGCCGCAGGCTTACCGCGCGAGTTTCGCGAGTCGGAGCTGGACGTAAAGTGGCCGGATGCGATCGAACGCGCAGTCACGCGCATGCTCGCGCAACAAGAACCGTATCCGATGATCGTGCTGAACCTGCGGCACGACGTGTTACGCGGCAACCAAGCTGCGTTTCGGTTGCTCGGGCACTTCGTGGAGGATCCGCAAGCGCTCGGCGCGCGCCCGAACTTGCTGCATGCGATCTTCGATCCGAGGTTGATGCGCTCGTCGATCACGGATTGGCCGCGCCTCGCGCGCACGATGCTGACGCGACTGCAGCGTGAAGCACTCGCGCGACCCGCGGATGGTTCGATTCCGGCGCTGATCGCGGAGCTGTGCAACTTGCCCGGCGTGCCCGAACATTGGCGCGAACCTGCGCTCGACCTTCCAGCCACGCCGACACTCGAGTTCGAGGCCGCGCGCGGCGCGGACCGCGTGCGGTTTTTGACGACGCTCACGGTGTTCAACAGCGCGCTCGACGTGACGCTCGAAGAGGTGCAGCTCGAGAGCTTCTTCCCAGTCGACGAGCAGACCGAAGCGCTCTGCCGCAAGCTCGCGAGCTGAGCTGGTCCGAGGCCGGCGAGGTGGGCAAGTGGGGGCCTTGCAAGCAGGGCCGGGCGAGGCGACGCGCGCCCGAAGCCCAGTTGACGCCACCCGGCGCCTCGTGGCACCTAAACGCGAACGAGTTGCATTTTCAGCTGCAGCTCTCCACACGCTTGAACGAGGCAGTCCTCATGCAGCTTTCGCGACTCGATAATTTTTGGCGGATTGGCGCGGGGTTGGCCCTGCTTTCTGTGGCCGCCCCAGCCTGCTCGGACGAGGATTCCACGACTGGTTCGCGTCAGCGAGGCCAAGAGCGCGACGGCGACGAAGCCTCCGAAGAGCCGATCTACGCGATCGAAAGCTTACTGTTCGGCGACCAGGGCAGCGTCAGCTACGTCGCACTCCTGCCGACCCTCGACCGGTCCGAAACCGTGAAGCTCGAGGACGCGCGCGAGTTCGCGGAGTACTCGCCCGCGAACGCCTACGCCGGTGACGTGATCGTCGCCAGCGGCGAGTCACCCACGCTCACTTCGTACGCGATCTCGAGAGACCGCGAGTGGCGCGAAGGCGAGACCCTGAGCTTTTCGTCCTTCACGACCGAGCCGCTCGAAACGAACATCGCGATCGATGACGACAAAGCGTACGTGCCGTTCGAAGGCACCAACTTCGTGAAATGGAATCCAGCGAAGTTCGAGATCGAGGGCGAGATCGGCGCACCCGACGAGATCCCATTGATGCGCCGCGAAGGCGACATCGATCTCAAGCTGTCTCGCGGCTACACATCTTCGCTGCGCGACGACACGCTGTTTCAAGCCTACTACTGGGCGGACAAAGAGTTTCATCAATACACCGAGCTGTCGCAGATCAGCGTGATCGACACGAAGCGAGATCGCGTCTCGAAGGTTCTCGATGCGCCCTGCCCTCACCTTCACATCGCGAGCCAGGACGACGACGGCAACCTGTACCTCAGCAACGGCCAAGGCAGCATCGCCGCGGCGGCGCTGAACGAAGCTCATCCGCGCAACTGCTTCGTGAAGATTCCAGCCGGTGAAACCGAGATCGACGAGAGCTCGATCACACACTTCGCCGATCTCACCGACGGTCGCGAAGGCAGCAACTTCTTCTACGTCGGCGACGGCATCGCGCTGTTCAACGTCTACCACCACGAGCGCGACGACCTCGGCGACGACCCCGAGTTCATGAAGGTCGACTACTCCGAGAACTATCACCTGTGGACGTACGACTTGAAGACGAAAGAAGTGAAGATGATGGATGGCATCGGCTTCTCGGGCGGGCAATTCGTCGCGGTTCCGATCGACGACCGCGTGTTCTTGACCATCCCGGCCGCGGACTACAGCAACACCGAAGTCTACGAGGTCACACCTCACGGCGGCGCGAAGAAGCTGTTCGACGTGGATGGTTGGGCGTTCAAGCTGTTCCGGGTGCGCTGAACCCTTGGCACAGCGATCACCCCCCGATCGCGTGTTGTAATTGAATCGTGTACGCTCGCCCGGCATGGGGCGGTTCGAGCAGGTCTGCGCAGTGCTCGCGTTCGTTGTGATCGCGATGTCCGCGACGAGCGCACACGCACAGCGTTGGAACCAGAGCCCGCCGCCGCCGCCAGCAGCAGCGGACGACCCGGCAGCGCCAGCGGGTAGCCAGCCTTGGCGCGAAGCGAAAGAGCGGCTTCCGGCTCCCGATTATCCAGAGTCGGTGATTCGAGAGCGCATCTGGTACGGCTGGCAGACTCTGATCGCCGACGCGCTCGGGATCGGGTTGATCGTATTTGGGGATGAGTCCGACATCATATTCGTTGGAATCGGCGTGCTCGGGCTCGGCGCCCCTCTCGTACACTTTGCGCATGCCAACGTGGACGGTGGGCTGATCAGCCTCGCGATTCGCGCGGGCTCGATCGGACTGTTGGTTCTCGGCGGCGCTCTCGTCGGAAACGCGATTTTTGACGACCGCAGCAGCAGCAGCGAGACCCGGAACACCTTCGGAGCCGTGCTCATAGTCGCGAGCATCGTAGGCGGTCTCACAGGGCTGATTGTCGACGCGGCCGTGCTTGGATACGAAACCAAAACCCGCAAAAGGGACTACAGCACGACGAGCGTGGCACCTTGGTTCGACCCCGCGCACGGCAGTTATGGCGTGCGCGTCGGGCTCACGCTGTAGATCAAGCGGCTCGAGAGCCGGAACCGCTCGCATTTGCTTGCGCGCGCGATGGCCCTGGGCAATAGCCGTGGTGGGATGTCGTTCAAAGCCCGCTATTTTCCGATCACAGCGCGACCGCTGCGAATGTCTGCTGGTTTGAACCGGTTCGGGACCGACTTCGGCCAAGCCGAGAGAGATCGCGAATTCTTTCAGGTGGATGGCGAGCGGGCGCGCTATCTGGTCGCGAAGCGGCAAGCGCCGGCCGAACGGCGTGTGTTTGGAACCGATCACGCCGCATCTCGCCGCGCACGTAAAGCCGCGCTCGCTTGGATGCGCGACACGCTCGGGCGGGAGGCACCGGACGTGCTCGTCAGTGCCGCTCACGATCGCGATGCGCGCGACGAGTTCGACGCGCTGGCCCGCTCACTCCAAGAAGACTTTTGCGTGCTCGGCGCGGGCGAAGACTACGCCGGTCGCGCGGCGCTGATCGACGTGCGTTTCCCGAGTGGTTGGCGTCCCGAACGACTGCGCGACGCGAGTTTCTTGGCCACACATGCTCCGGTCCCGGGATTCCCCGGTGATGCGCAGGCCGCACAGAGCATGGTGCGAGCGATGGTCGAACGCGGCCCATTTGTCCGCTTCGTCTGGACATTGAGCCCGGATGCGCGGCTCGATCGTCATCCCGATCTGCTCGGGATGGCGAGCTGGCAACGGCCCGAAGGCGTGTTCTTGCGCGTCGAGCGCCAAGTCACGGTGCCGCTGAAGGCGGCCGACGCGAGCTTGTTTTTGATCCGCGTCTACGTCTACCCGTTCAGCGAGCTCACGTCCGACCAGCAAGCGCGCACGCTCGCAGCGCTCGCTGCGATGCCGGACGAGATCCGCGCCTACAAGCACTTGCCGAATCCAGCCGAGCTGGCGGCTCTACTTGCACACACTAAAAGCCTGCCGGCGCAGGCAGCCGAGCACGCCGGCAGCTGAGCCCCGGCCCCCGCGTGTCACGACTAACAGGCGTGTGAGCCCAGGATTACCCCTGCGAGCTGCGGCGTGCGCCAAGCGGCTCGCGTCGGCAGCCTGGGCTAAACACTACTGTTGTCGAATTGATCGACTCGGAGCGCCTGCATGACGACAATGGCCGTCTAGATGCCGAAGCCCCGGAAACGAAACGTCCGAACCGGTCCTGCGAGGCGCGCCCGGCGCGACTCCCGGCGCGAACGCAATCGCAAACAACTCATCGACGCGACCCTCGAGTTGGTAGCGCGCGAAGGATCGGGCGGGTTGACGGCCACGCGAATCGCACGCGCCGCGGGCATGGATCCGTCGGGCTTCTACGCACACTTCAAGAGCTCGAAGCAGTGTGAGCAAGCAGCGGCCGCAGAGTTCGACGGGTTCGTCGGTAGTTTGCTCAAGCCATATCTCGATGTGCGGGCGCTTCGCGATCGCGAGATGTCTGGCGCAGCACTCGAACAGTTGTTGTACGCATGGCTGGCCGAGCCACGTTGGTCGCGCTTGATGTTACGCGCACGTTACGAAGACTCCGCGTTCGGTGATCTCACGCGGGGCATTTTGGAAGAAGTTCGCAAGGACGTCCGCGTGCTGTTGTGGGACCTCGCAGTCGCGTCGGGTGCGGGCGGACGGCATCTCGATCAGATCGCTGCGCTCTCCGAGATCTGCGTCGGGCACTACATGACGCTGCTCGAAGCCGTCGTGCAGAACCGCATTCCGGACGTGAAGCTCGCAGCGGCAGCGGTGGCGCGCGCAAATGTCGCCGCGGTGGTTGCAGAGCTGAAGCGCATCAACCGCGAAAAACCTGCGAGCGCTTGAGGGCCGCGACTCTGCCGGACAACAGGCAGAAACAGACACTCCCGCATCGGACTGATGAGAATTGGCTGCATGGACAGCGGTCGATGAACATGAGACACGCAAAGTGAGCACCGCATGCTCACAAGCGACCCGTACCCGTATCTGGATCACCTGCTCGGAGGGTTCTTTCATCAAGACGCCTACGAACTCGGCCACAACGACGCCGAGATCGTGCGCGAGTTCAGAGCGCATGCGCGCGACTACGAGCTCTTGGGTTTGCGCGCAGACATCTTGCGCTACCTACACTTGCACGACGACGACTCGCAGTTGCTGAAGTCGTTCAACCGCATGTTTGCACCGAGCGTCAGTATCGGTGCGAACGACGCTGAAGCGCGTGCGTGGTTGGGCCGTGTGTTGCTGCTGTTGGCGTGATCAGTGGCGCGGGCGAAGGGCGTCGAGTGTGCGCTGGAAGAGATTCGTGTCGAGGTTGGTTGGCAGAATCGCCCGAACGCCATCGTCTTCGGCGACCTTACGCGCCTCGAGCACCAAGCGTTCGATGATGGCGAGCGTCGAAGCTTCGTCGCGCCCGAGGTTGT
The DNA here is from genome assembly GCA_035687405.1 of Polyangiales bacterium. Classification (GTDB taxonomy): domain Bacteria; phylum Myxococcota_A; class Polyangia; order Polyangiales; family JAFGIB01; genus JADGRF01. The sequence continues at coordinate 6,010 of DASRXR010000266.1, read as the reverse complement.
AGCGTACGAGCATGACGTCGAACGGAATGCCGACGTTGTGTTTGTGCGCGAGGTCGAGCCCGAGCCACCACAGCGCGGCTGACATCTGCTCGATCGCGACGTAGATGAGCTTGCGGTTGTTCGTGCGATACGAAAGGTCGAGCAGGCAGAGCAGCGTCCAGTAGATCAAGTTGGACAGCCAGGCGAGCTTGCGCTTCGGCTCGTCTTCGATGCTGTTGTGTCGGCCTGCAAACGCACTCTTCCACTCGAGCTGAATCGCCGGACGCTGTTCTAGACTTGGAGCGGTCCAGATCGATTCGTTCGCTTTGAACGCCGTGCCGTCGAACAGCGACCGAAAGAACCGGAAGTGATCGATCTCGCCCTGATAGCGAATCCAATCGAGGCGATCGGACCACACGCCCCAAGCAAACGTCTTCGGGATGAAGGGAGGTGGGTCGTGACGCAGCGCGTCGAGGCGCTCGAGGATTCTGCCGTACAAGCTCCCGAGTGGATCGCCGTTCACTTTGCGGAACGTCTTCACGTCGTCCGGTTTTCCGCGACTGACTTCGTTCTCGAGCTTTTTGACGAAGTCACTGCTGCGGTCGGCCAGCTCGGCAGCCGGCGCTTCGATCCAAGTGAACGTCGCAGCGACGAAACGATCGAGGGGGCGCAGCTGAAGTTCGAACGGATAGATCTCGAAGCGATGCGGAAACGTATGCCGCTCGAGACACGGTGCCGCGCACAACTCGTAGAGCAGCTGATTGACGAGCGCGAGGTGCTGCATCTCTTCGATGGTCACATCCAAGAACGTGACCGGGCTCTTGTGCTGCTCGGGCGGCTGCATCGCGTTTCGACCGGGCGGCTGAGGCTGAAAGGTCGCGCGCGTGAGCTCGCCGCGCACGTCCTTGTACTCCTCTCGAATCGAGAACATCGCGTACAAGTAGATCGACAGCAGCGAGTGCTCGAGCGTTGCGGCGTCCACCAGGAGCCCGGTCAGCGACAGGTACGGATCGTCGTAGTCGTTTTCTTTGATGCGCAGCATCGCTCAGGCTTGCTCGCTGGGGGGCAACAGTGATCTACAAAACCGCTGTAAGAGCTCGCGACGCGCACGCGAGAGGTCGCGAGTGCGCGGCATGTATTGTGGCGAGGTCCAAAAGTCGGTGTTGGTACTCAGCAGCACGTAGCGCGCTGCGGTCGGCATCTTCCAGATCGACGGGTCCTTGAGGTCCATCGCTTCGCTCATCGCTGGAGTGATGAGGTCGTAGTAGCGAAACACCTGCTGGTAGATGAAATCCAACGTCAGCTCATCAGGCCGCACTTTCGAATAGTCGTCGTACGGCAAGACGCGCAGCTCGACGATCGCTTCTCGAATCGCAAACTGCGCGATGTCACGCTCATCGATGTCTTGCGGCCAGTTGTTTTCGGGTACGAAGCGGTAGACGCGAAGTCCTGGCCCGTCAGTCGGCCGTAAGTCGAACTTCTGATTGGGACTCCACTTGAGCTTCGAGCGTTTTTGCAGCGTCGGATAACGATAGACGCCGTAGTTGCCTGGAAACCCGGTCGGAGTTTGACGCCATTCTTCGACGGTGATCGCGACCTCTTTCGCCGGTAGCTTGCCCCGGCGCAGCAGCAGCAGGTCGATTCTGCCGGTGAGCGCTGGGTGTGACTGCTGCGCGAGATAGTCCTTCACCGGTGGGTCGTCCCACGTCTGTCCGGGCGGCGGCTGGTCGAGATAGTTGCAGGTGCAATCCGACGCGAGCATGTATTCGGGCTCGTAGAGCAGGACCCCATACAACGAGCTTTCGAGCGCGAGCTCGTTGTTATCGTCATCGAGCGCGGAACGCACTTCGGGCCGATCAGCGTAGGCGAAGTCGTAGATGCCGCCGCAATCGAGATAGGTCTCCCGATCGTTCGTCACCGTCCCGATCGGTTCCACCGTTGCGGTGTTGGTCGCGGGATCTTTTTTCGGATCCGTCAGATGCCGGTACCCGAGCGTGATCTTGCCGAGGTTGTACTTGTCGCCGTCCGGGCCGTCTTCGGGTAAGCAGTTTGCGAGATCGATCGAGATGGATTGCGTCTTCGTGTTCTGAGTTGCGACTGCGGGAGACAGGAAGAACTGCTTCTTCGACCGATATTGATTCGCGTACGGAGCTGCTGGCTTCAGCAGCCGACCCATCGTGATCGTCGAAGGTTCGTGTTCGTACCACGGCGCGATCGTGCCCACGATGTGACCGCGCGCCGGATTCGCTGCGCGCTCGCCACGTTCGAAACGCTTCGCCAGCTCGGTGTCGGAGATCCTCGGATACGTGAGGTAGAGGTTGTAGCGAAACACGAGTCCGCACGCGCCACCGCGAATCTCTGCGACGAGCGCATCCAGCGCCGGCGAGGCATTTTCTTCGGGCCGCAGCTTGAATCGGCTTCGATTGAGCACGCGCTCGTAGCTGGGCTCGAGTGCGAGGTCTTCGGCGTTTACTTTGATTCCACACTGAAAAGTCGCCGACGCTGCACCCGCCGCGCCACTCGTGATCTCTCCCGAGGCCGGCTTTGCCGGATCGGGAAGTTTGAACGGCGTCTGAAACGAGACGTTTCGTTGCCAGTTCAACCAGCGCGTCGTCGCTCGATCGGGTGGCCGACTCACGAAGCTGCCCGCGCCTTGCAGCGCATCCGGCGCGTGAATCTCCAGCGCCTCCGCGAACACCTGGGTTCCGTTGAAGCCCTCGGGGTTGTTGTCGCAGACGATCGCGTTGTTGAGGTGCACGCTGGCGCCGATCAACTTGTCTTGCGCGTGCGAACGGATCAGCTGATTGGGCCCGAGCTGAACGCTCCGTACGGTCACGTCCGTGAAGCGGAACGACATGTCCCCGTAGTAGTTCCACTGACTGCGCAGCATGCCGAGCTCGTCGAGTCCGGTCATCCAACGCCTAAAGTCGACGTCTGACTTGTCGAATCCGATCGGCTGTACGCGCTCACTGTCGGACGTGACAGTCAGCTCGTCGCCGGGGCTCGCACTGTTGTTGTTACCGGTGCCCGGATTGACTTCGTGCGTTCCGACAATGTGGATGCGAGGAAAATCGAACAAGCCCACTGCCAACCTCCCAGCGGGGCTATAAGCTAAACGCGATTGGCGCGAGCCTCGTCCGGAAGTCGCTGGAGTGTCAAGCGCGCGCTAGTGCGGCCCTTGGGTTGGATAGTCCGTCCGCGCGGTGGACTCTCCATTTCGGGCGCGATCCGTGTCGGAGCGGCTGGCCTGGGTTAGTGCGCGCCGGCGACGTTCGCGCCCCGCGGGGGCTTACCCAGCAAGAACACCAGCGGCAGGAACGACACCACCAGCATCGCTGTGACCCAGAACGTGTCGTTGAAGCTCAGCACACTCGCTTGACGCTGGAGCGTGCCATCGAGCATCGCCAGCGCTCGCACGTGCGCCTCCGAAGCCACATAGCCGTGGCTCGTGAACATGCGCTCGAGCGTCGCAACACGCTCGAACACACGCGGGTCGGTCGTGGTCATGTGCTCTACCAGCGTGGCGCGGTGAAACGCCATGCGGTGGTCGAGTATCCCCGACAACATCGCGACACCGATGCTACCGCCGAGCTGACGCGTGAGATTGAAAAAGCCCGTCGCAGCAGACACGTCTTGCTTCGGAATCGGACCGATGGTCGAGAGATTGAGCGGCAAAAACATCAGGACCGTACCGATCGCACGAATGATCATCGGCCAAAACAGCTGCGACTCACCGGTCGACACAGTCAAATGGCCGAGCTGTGAGAGCGAGAGCGCCAATGTTAGACCGCCCACCACGAGGACGTACCGCGGGTCGAACATTCGCACGAGCCGGGCCGCGAAGATCATCGTGACGGCTGAGGTGATCGCGCCGGGCAAGAGCAACAAGCCGGTTTGCTCCGACGTGTAGCCCAAAATGGTTTGAGCGAAGATCGGCACTGCAAACAACGCTCCGTAGAGCGCGATGCCGATGATGATCGACAGCAAGCTGCCGGCCCACAGCGATCGATAGCGCAGCACGCGCAAGTCGACGACCGGCTGCTCGCTCTTGAGCTCACGAAACACGAACATCACGAGGCCCACGACTGCGGCGACGCTCAGCGTGATGATCAGCGGCGAGTCGAACCAGTCTTCGGAGTTGCCTTCCTCGAGCACCGCTTGCATCGAGCCGAGGCCGATCGCGAGCAGCCCGATCGCGAAAAAATCCACTCGACCGGCAGCGCGCTTCAAGCTGTCGGCGGGCAGCGCTTGCAGGCACAACAACACCGCGGCGATGCCGACCGGTACGTTGATGAAGAAGATGTAGCGCCAGTCGCTGTGCGTGGTGATGAAACCACCGAGCGTCGGGCCGATGACCGGACCCGCGATCACGATCGCGCCAAAGAAGCCTTGTGCGATCGCTTGCTCTTCGCGCGGGAACGTCTCGAACAGAAACGCCTGCGCCTTTGCGAGTAAGCCGCCACCCATCAAACCTTGAAGTGCGCGCGCGGCGATCAGCATCGTGAGGTTCGTCGCGAGGCCGCACAGCACGGAGGCCAGCGTGAAGCCGATCAACGAAAACACGAAGTAGCGTTTCTTGCCGAAGCGCTGGCCGAGCCACGCCGACATCGGAAGCACGATGACGTTCGCGATCGCGTAACTCGAGATGACCCAGCTCACCTGCGCGAGCGTCGCGCCGACTGCGGCTTGAATGTCCGCGAGCGCGACGTTCACGATGCTCGTGTCGATGACCTCGAGCAGAGCACCGGCGGCGACCGCAACCGCGACCGCCCACTTGTTGACTGCCGGCGCGGCTTCGTTCGAGCCGACGGCGACGCTACTACTGGCAGACATGACTCAGACTCCGGGCGCGTGCGCGCTTTGCGCGTGTGCTGTCGCCGTTGGCTGCGCCTGCGTATTCACGTCGACCACTGCACTCATGCCGGGCCGCAACTGCACGCTCGCCGGCGCATTCTCGACGTGCACGCGCACACTGACGCGCTGCACGACCTTGGTGAAGTTACCGCTCGCGTTGTCCGGCGGGAGCAGCGCGAATCGCGCGCCGGTCGCGCCCGAGAAACTCTCGATGCGACCGCGCAGGGCACGGCCGGGATACGCGTCGATCTTGATCGCGACGGGTTGACCGACGCGCATCTGATCGAGCTGCGTCTCTTTGAAGTTTGCAGTCACCCAGAGCGTGTTCGGCACGAGTTGGACGACACTCTGCCCGGCGGCGATTTGCTGGCCGACGCTCAGGCTCTTCTTCGAGACCACACCGTCACTCGGCGCGAAGACCTTCGTGTACGAGAGCTCGAGTTCGGCAAGTGATTTTGCCGCTTGTGCAGTCGCGATCGCGGCGTGTGCCTGCTCTGCGTGGGCCTGTGCCTCACGCGTGAGCGCTTCGACCTGATCCGACTGCGAGAGCTTCGCCTTTGCTTCTGCGATCTTGCTGTGCGCGAGGTCGCGAGAGACTTCCATGTTCGAGAACACGGCTTCCGCGCGCGCGAGCTCGGTCGCCGCTACTTCGCGCGCGCTCGTCGTCTCGTCGCGCTGGGCATCCGAAGCTGCGCCTTGGGCGTACAATCGCTCGATGCGCGTCAGGTTCTGCGTCGCTTCTTTCAAGCGAGCGCGAGCGTTGTCCACACCGGCGCGCGCTTGCGCGATCTCGGATTGCGTCGAATCCGCACCCAAACTCGAGCTGCGCAAGCCGGCCGTTGCGAGCGCGAAATCCGTCTGCGCGTTGCGCGACACGAGCTGCACTTGCACATCGGCTGCGTGGGCCGCGGCTTCTGCGGCCGTGACGTTCGCCTCAGCTTGCGCGAGCTTCGCGCGCGCAGGTGCGGCGTCGATCTCGGCGAGAAGCTCACCTTGATGGACGGTTTGGTTTTCGGTGAAGTACACCGCGCTCACGGTACCGCCGCTCCGGGCTGCAACGCCCACGAGCTCGGCATCGACCTGCGCGTCGTCGGTCGACTCGATGTACCAGCGCGACCAGGTGCGATAGCCGAAGCCGAGCGCCACCACGGCGGCGAGCGCGACCAAGATCGCGCGG